>DATIBJ010000113.1:0-42514 GCA_035457565.1 Pyrinomonadaceae bacterium
ATTGCGCGGTGCCGCCAAGCTGACGTTGCCGTGATGCCGGGATCATTGACTCCAACGGAGGTTGTACAAGCATGGAATGCTGGCGCTGATCTGGTGAAAGTATTTCCGGCAGGAGCAGTCGGCGGTGCAAGTTACATCAAATCTTTGAAGGCCCCTTTGCCACAGATAGAACTCATTCCAACTGGTGGCGTATCGCTGAAAACGGCTGCGGATTTTATTAAAGCTGGAGCGAGTGCGTTGGGAGTTGGTGCTGATCTGGTTGATATCAAGGCAATCAGGGGAGGTCAGCAGTCGCTGATCACCGAACGCGCGCGGCAGTTTTTAGAGATCGTAAAAGAAGCTCGCGCTGCGAAATGAGGTCAGTACCACCTCGCGGTAGCGGGTGGGTGCGAAGCTTGTTGATTGGCGGCTAATCGGTCGTTGGATCATCAACAGGCTTCGCACCCACCCGCTACCGCGAGGTGGTACTGACTTCATTTCACTCCACTCGGAACCATTCCCAATCCACGAACCCACGCGACGTTGCAGCGTTGGCGCCAACAGCAAACAACCCAACTTTCGCACCAATCCAAACTCCCTCTCTGGCTACAAACTCATCTCCCAATTCCTGAAACTCTTTTCCGTCGAAACTAAAACTAAACCTCGACAGCGCCTCGTTACGAACTGTCACGCGCAGGAACAACGTCTCTGTCGTAGCTGCGGTCGAAGCTTGTTCTGTCTCCGCCGTTAGTTTGGCCGCATCCCGACAAGTCATGCGTACAATCTGCAATTTGCCCGATGACCGTCGTGCTGCGATGTACGAATAATCGCGACCCATCATTAACAAGCCGGCTCGTTCGCCTTCCCGCAACTGCGACGCATCAACTCGCGTTGTAATCGTAAACGCAGGGGCCGGTAGTTTCTGTAACAGCAGATTCGACGCAGCCCACAAGTTCTCATGCGGGCGTTCGGAAGTCGCGAACAAACGAAGCCAACCGGATCGCGCCACCAGCGAATACCAATCCTCCCGTCTGTTCGCGTGCCATTGCCATTGCAATCCAGGCGATCTGTCCTTGAACTCGTCATTTGTTTGCGGAACCGCGATGGGATAATCGCGACCGATGTTGGGCTTTCGATAATTCGCAACTGGCTCACCTTTGCCATCGCCATCCGCATCAACACCAATGACTGGCCAATCGTTTTTCCAAATCACTGGCTCAAGATGAACCACGCGGCCTGCTGCGCCCCGATCCTGAAAGTGAAGAAACCACGACTCGCCCGATTTCAACTCAATCCAACCGCCCTGGTGCGGACCGTTGATCTCAGTCTGCCCTCGATCCATAACGATCTTGTCGTCGTAAGGGCCAAGAATATTCCGCGATCGCAAAACTGTTTGCCAGCCCGTCGGCACACCACCGGCAGGCGCGAAAATGTAGTAGTAGCCGTTTCGCTTGTATAACTTTGGTCCTTCAATCGTCGGGTGGTGGACGCGTCCGTCGAAGACCATGGTGCCTTCGTCCAAAAGTCGAGTTCCATCCGGACTCATACGATTAATTGTGAGGATGCTTTTTATTCCCGAGCGACTGTTGGCCCAAGCGTGAACTAGATACGCCTGACCGTCGTCGTCCCAGAACGGACACGGATCGATCCACCCTTTGGCCGGTCTAACCAACAATGGGTCAGACCATGGGCCAGCAGGATCGCGTGCTTTTACCATGTAGATACCAAAGTCCGGATCGCCATAGTAGATGTAGAAGTAGTTATCATGAAACCGAATTGACGGCGCCCAGACACCATTGCCGTGTTGCGGCCGCGCGAATATTTCACCGGGAGGTTGTCGTTGCAGTGCGTGCCCGATGATTGTCCAGTTGACGAGATCTCTTGAATGCAGAATCGGTAAGCCAGGAATGCAATTGAAGCTGGACGCAGTCAGGTAAAAATCGTCTCCGACCCGAATTACGTCAGGATCCGAATAATCGGCGAAGAGAACGGGGTTCTTATACGTACCATCGCCGCGGTCTGGAACCCACGGACCCTTCACCGTTTGACTGTTGGATGAGCTGGCGTGATTCACCAGGAGTAATAATACCAACGTCACAGTTCCCGCCCTTGAAAGGAGGAGGAGTTTGTGGGAACTATTCAGGTGTGGCATTCAATCAATCAATCGCAACACAAACCTTATTCGAACTTCTCTTCTTCTTCCTGTGCTTTTTGCGCCAGCATTAGATGGTCGCGCATTGCATTACGCGCCGCTTCCGGATTGCGATCACGAATCGCTCGATAGATGACACGGTGCATTTCCGCCGACTCCTTCAGGTCTCTTGCGCGGTTCACTGTCTTCTTTCGCACTTCGAAAAGGATCGTAGCAACCATATTCATGAGCGCAGTCAGAATCCGGTTGCCCGAAGCAGCGGCGACTGTCTGATGAAACCGCATGTCGTGAACCAGAAACTGTTCCGGCTCGTCGACCGACGCGAACATTCCCGTTATCTCTTCAGACATCTCTGCCATCTGCTCACCGGTCGCGCGTTCCGCGGCTAAACTGGCGATTGCCATTTCGAGTGAGCGTCGTGCTTCAAACATCTCTGCCGGGGTGAATTTTTGCAGCGAAGCCATTAAGCGCAATGCATGACTGTCTAACGACGGTGGACCTGCGGTATCAACAACGAACGTGCCGGCACCCCGTCGCGGTTGTAAGACACCGACTGCCGCCAGCGAGCTGATGCCTGCACGAAGGGTTGGGCGGCTGACACCCAACAACTTCGCCAGATCTCTTTCGGGAGGAAGTCGATCACCGGGACGGAGCTCGCCTCGATGAATCATCTCGCGAAGTTGCGAGACAACTTCCTCGAACGTGGTTCCCCGACGCTCAGCGTCGATCGCCTTGAACATGTTTGCGTTTGATTCACCCATCCGTTTTGAGCAAAGTCACTTCGATTGATCGATCAACCAACGCGTCAAGTCAACCATAGCTTTATAATTGTCGTACTCAGCCGGTAGCCGACGGCCGTCAGTGTATTCGTTGTAAAGCCACGGATCTCCCACTGCAAATACGGTACCTTTCCCAACCTTTGCAACGGCCATGATCTTATCTCCGCTCTCCTCAAGAACACTACGTGCGGGCGGATTCAGTTCCAACGTCGAAACCTCTTTCAAAAACAGATTCCGCGCCGTCCGAAAAATCTGATGCGGTGCCTGCACCGTTAATCGACCAGTATCGTACTCGTTTCCCTGTACGCGATTGCGACTATCTTTCTTAAATTGAACACCAAACTCTTTCGCGAGCTCGTTAAAATGATCGAGCTCTGCATTGCCGACGTCGTTCGCCATCAACACCAGAACACCACCGGATCTCACCCAAGCTGTGATGGCTTTGATGTGTTCCGGCTGAACGAAGTTAGGTTGTTCACTCTCTTGCTTGGTGTCGGGATCCACGATGATGTAGATATCAGTTCCCCGCAGGTTCGCCTGGGTTGGCGCAGCGGAGAGCGTTTCGGTTTTGACGCCGTAAGTGCGGAACACATTTCCCCACAGTGAGAAGCCGCTGTTTGGCCACTCATCCCACTTGTAATGCCAGGAGATCAACCGGCCTGCTGGATCTTTTTTAGTCTCATTGTTGAAGTACGAATCGAGCGTCACGGTCTTGCCTTTGCCGGTCGATAGCTTCGCTGCAATCTCCATTTCATTAGCCGCCAGGATCAATGCGCCGACGCCTTTTGGATCATTAGTAACGACCTTTTCGCTCAAGTAGTATTCGTAGCTTCCATCGCGATACGGATTACCGCCCAATCCCGCAACGCTGACCGTTCCTTCAAAATTCACTTGTCCGTTGGCGTCGGTCTTAATGAAGCGGTCCGCGAGTCCCCGGTAACCTCTCTGCGCAACCGTAAAATAGCTATTAGCAAGGTAGCCATTCCGAACGCCCTTCGCGAGTGCATAAACAAACATCGCTGCGGCAGACGATTCGAAGTAGTTCCCTTTTTCCGTTCCCTTGTCGATCACCTGATACCAGAGACCAGACTGAGGATCCTGGTAGTTTGTGATCGCCTTCGCCAGTCGATTGAGAATCGCGATCAGTTCAGCACGCTGCGGATGATCTTTCGGAAAGTAATCAAGCGTGTCGACAAGGGCCATTGCATACCAACCCATTGCCCGGCCCCAGAAGTTTGGCGAACGCCCGGTTGTCTGGTTGGCCCAACGTTGCTTTCGCGATTCGTCCCACCCGTGATAGAGCAAACCAGTCTTTGCGTCGCGAGAATGTTGCTCCATCAGGATGAACTGCTTGGCGATATCGTCGAACGCTTTGTCGTCGTGGAAAGTGGCAGAATACTCAGCATAAAACGGCTCACCCATGTAAAGCCCATCGAGCCACATCTGTGTTGGGTAAATCTTCTTATGCCAAAAGCCTCCGTCAGAAGTGCGCGGGTGTGTCTTCAACTGCGTGCGCAAAAGCTCCGCAGCTTTTAGATACTTTTCCTGGCCAGTAACCTTGTAAAGCATCAGCAGGTTTCTACCTGGCAGAATGTTGTCGATGTTGTAGTCGTCGGGATTGTAGGTTCGAATACTTCCGTCATTGCCCACGAAGTGGTCCATACTTTTTTGAATGAACCGAAAGTACTCGCCGTCGCCAGTGCTTAACCACACGCCCTCAATGCCTTTTAAGACAAGACCGTGATCGTAGGTCCACCGTGACGGCTGCCCGGCTTCTTTTTTCGACGCATCCCGCCAAAGGGCAGTCATCGCTGTCCTGGCGATCCGCTGTGACAACGGTTGTGTTTGGCCATAACCGATCGTAGTCGTGGCTAAAAGGACGATCAATAATCCTGCAATTCGACGTAGCTTCATTGGAGATAGCCGCCTGTTTACGGTTTGATGTAGTCTGAAAGCTCTAAACTTATTGTATGCCCTGATTGACTTCAACTTGCCAGCGCGATTGCTCGAAGCCGCCGGTCGTTGAGAGCAAACGAATCAACAACCCGTCCATTTATCTTTACGTTTTCGAATGTCGCGTTCTTTACATTCTTGACGATGCTTCCCTCCGCAACATTATCGAACGTGCAGTTTGTAAGTCGCAGATCAAACACCGGTGCGCCAGGCAAGCCTTGTACGTCGAGCGCGTGTTTACTCTGGCCGCTACGGAGTCTGTTAACGGTGTAGTTGCGCACCACCGGCGTGAATGACCCCTTCGCTCCCTCTTCGTAATTAAAATCGATGGTAATCACTGCGTGAGCAACCTGTCCTACTTCAATGTCCCGAAAATGGAGATGCTCCAGAAGCCCACCGCGCATCGCATTGTTTTTGACTCGCAAGGCGTGATCGAGATTCTGACTGTCAAGCCGGCACTTTTCCGCAAACAACATCCGCACACCACCCGAAATCTCGCTGCCAACGGTGATGCCGCCGTGTCCGTCTTTCATGTGGCAACCCTGAACGATTATGTTCTCTGAAGGTGTGCGCAATCTCCGCCCGTCTGCATTTCTGCCTGCTTTGACAGCAATGCAGTCGTCACCAGTGTCGAAATAACAATCTTTGATCAGGACGCCATTGCACGATTCAGGATCGCAGCCGTCATTGTTTGGACCATGACTTCTGATGCGAACATTCTCGACCGTCACGTTTTCGCAGAGGACCGGGTGTATTTCCCACATCGGCGAGTTTACGATGGTAACGCCCTCAATCAGCACGTTCTGACAGCGATATGGTTGTATGAACTGTGGTCTGAGATAGTGACCCTCGCCAAAAATCCGTTTATTAACAGGTACACCCTGTTCCGCCATCGTGAAGAGAGCAGTGCGATCGGCACGTTGATTCGGAGCTCCTTCTTTCCAACCGTAGATAGCCCGACCGTTCCATGGCCACCAGTGTTCACTGTCACTTTGACCGTCGAGCGTGCCACGTCCTGTGATGGCGATGTTTCGCTGGTCCAGCGCGTATACAAAAGGTGAATAATTGAAAACCTCGACACCTTCCCAGCGCGAGAACACGACCGGCAAATAGTCTTTTGGAATCTGGCTGAACTTAATAGTTGCGCCTTCCTGGACCTCGAGGTTCACGTTGCTCTTCAAATGGATCGCTCCGGTCAGATAGACACCTGGGGGAACAATCACGCGGCCGCCACCTCGTCGATTGCATTCCGCTATTGCGCTACGAAATGCCGACGTGCAATCGGTCGTTCCATCCCGCTTCGCCCCGAATCGAACGACGCTGAAGGTTCTGTTAGGAAACTTAGGCCGCGTAATGCGCGCGAGAATCGCGGGCTGGATGAGTTCCCATGGACCATCCGCCTGGGGATCGAGCCATCGTAAACTTTCGATGATTGATGGTGTTCGTCCCGCAATAACTGCGGGGGCGAAACTTGCGGCTGCGCTTGTGAGCAGCAGGTTCTTAATAAAGTCGCGTCGCGATGACATAACCTACGTCCGTCCGTTTCTCTTCTTCCATTCGGGATAGTCTTTCGACAAGAGCTTCGCCGGTTCTTCCACGTACCATGCATAACCGATTCTGCGTTCATGTTCGATTGCTGCCACTTCATATTTGACGACGCCATCGCGGCCGACAAACATCGGGCGGTTGGTCTTCAATTCATAGAAGCGGGCCCAAAGAGGAGGAGCACTGGGATCATTGACGACTACGCGATCGATCCCTTCCGGTAGTGACGGATCCTTCTTTTCAACCCAGCGTATGCCAGTTACTTGCGACTTCTGAAACCAGGCCACCGCACCTTCAATCGCCTCAATCACAGTCGCATTCGGGTTTGGAATCGACATCAAAAACCGAACGATGTCCACACTTTCACTCCCACTCAACGAAATGAGTTCATACTTTCGCGCAGCTGCGGGCTGTAGTGTTACTTCATCATACTGCGCGCACCAGACCGTGCGCTTTCCATCGATAATGATTTGCGTCTTAAGAATACACTCGAGACCTTTCTCAACGGCCCTCGCCGCCTTCGCGCGTCGCGTTTCATCAACGAATGTGTACGCCGGTTTCTTATTCGCAACGTCGCGCAGGAGCTTCATGACGCCAATCATCGCGTCGTCGTTGAATGTGATGTGACGGTAGTAGCCGCTAAGATCCGGATAGAATTGTGGCCAGCCTCCGTTGTCGTACTGAGCTAGCAACAAGTAGTCGAATCCTTTGATGAACGAGTCGAGGTATCGCGATTGAGGCTGAGCGTGGTGGACCTTCGCCAAAAACATCAGCTGCGTATATGTAGCGCCGTTGTCTATAGTCGAATCGTTGGAGTTTTTCTTTTGCGTCAGTTGATTGCGTTGGCTATCACTCAAAGACGCAGCCATGTCGATATTCTTCGGCCAACCCCCCGAGTTTCTTTGATACAGAAGAACGTTATCAGCAATACGCAATGCGTCAGTGGTGGCGTACCAGTTTGGTGTTTGTTTGAGAATTGAACCCCATCGGATCGTCGGAGACTGCTGAGCCAGTGTTGGGTGTACCAAGCACAGCGCTAGAGTTACTGCGAATAGAAGCGCAAACACGCGGTCGCTCGATAGGTGCAGTCGGGAAGGGGGCAAGCGGCTGGATAAGTGCAGTCGGGAAGGGGGCAAGCGGACATGGCGCTCAAGTTGCTGAGGCGTCAACGAGCGCGCCCCCGCTAATCTCACAATAAAAGCCTGTGGAAAGTGATTGATGTTTCTCATCGACTGCCTGACCGAGATTGAGCGGGGGCGCGCTCATTGCCGCTTTTGAATCTTGAATACAACGACCGCTTGCCCCCTTCCCGACTGCACCTAAGCAAGTGCCTGCTTACACCCTTTATGTCCATTCATCACCGCACCTTCCATCTATCACTACCGGCAAGAAACACCGACGCACTAAACCTGTTTGCTTCAGCCTTGGTCAACTGCCTGGACCAACTCACACGCTTCGTAGGATTCGCGCCCGGACCTTTCGATTCATATTCACCAAACCATGCTGTTTTTTCTCGTCCAGGATCTCGCCAATTGTCCCACCCTTCGCTTCTGATGTGCGGACCGAGCCAACTTTCGATAAAGACCACGCGCGCAAATGGACGCCAGGGCCGGCCGAGATAGACGCCGCCGCCAGTATCGCTTCCCGTCAGCTTGCACCGGTAAAAAACGAAGCCGGTGTTTTCGCTGTCGCTGGTCCGGAATTGAGCAGTGACATAGCCCTGGCCCTTGCTGTGAATGTGACAGCTGTCGAAAACAGCCGACGCACTTCCGAAGATGAAATCGACATGTCCCTCAATGTAGCAGTCTTTAAAAAACTGGCGGCCACCATTAACAAACAACGTGTCCTGCCAACCAAGAAAGCGGCAGTTTTGAAAGACCACGCGATCAGCGTCAACCAGTAGAGCCACCGCCTGCGATCCGGTGCCGAAGGAGTTTTCGAAAGTTATGTTCTCGGCACGGAAATCGTTCGCATTAACGAAGGTGCTGAACGCTAATCGTGTGTTGCCCGCTTGTTGCGCGCTCAACCGGTACGTCAGGACCGTGTTTTGATTGTCGTCACCGCGAAAAGTCAAAAAACGCTTGCCACTACTTACTCGAATCTGTTCTTCGTAGCGGCCGGGCTTAATGCGAATGACGACACGACGGTCGTTGTTGTCTGGGACGTGATCTACTGCCTGCTGGACCGACTTAAAGTCGCCCGAACCATCAGCCGCGACAACCAAAACATCAGAGCGCGAAAGCAAATGAGCAGAGGCGCTCGTGGCACACACGACTTCAAAGATCAAGACCAGCAGAATCGCATTCGGCCGCGTACACCGTAAACTGCGTCGCTTGGCGAACGACTCGCTCACATTGAATTTTGGTATGACCACAAGTCGCTTTTACCATCGCATGGCCTAGCCGAAAACTAGTAATCTCCCTGGCTATCGGCGGTGTGCGGCGTCGTCGTCAAGATCACTCGAATTGGCTGTTTCGTTACTAAAAACAGGACATTCGCGGAACGGTTTTGTAGGGCGCCCATTCTGCCGTAGCGGATGAAGGCTGTCAAGACAATTAATTACCAATCGCAGTTATTACGATTCCAGGTAAGACCAATTACAGAGGATTAGTTCGTCACAATTGTTCAGACTCAGCCGAGCAAAGACCATTCCGTTAAAAAGACCAAAATGTGGGCTGCTGAAAAGACGGTGGGCAGATTATTTCTCAGAAGTATGCGGCAAAATACCATGCCCTTGCTGCATGGTTCTTTACGTTCGCAACTACACGGTTCGACATCACGAGACGCCACGTCATGGTGTGCAGTCGCAAACGTAAACCACGCCGCGAGGGCGTGGCATTATTCGAAGCTCAAGAAACTGTAAAGGCGAGTTATCTGCCCATCCAACCACCATCAACCACAAGAATGTGACCGTTGACGTAATCGCTGGCTGACGAAGAGAGGAAAACGGCGGCGCCCGCAACGTCTTCAGGCTCACCCCAACTTCCGGCGGGAATGCGTTCCAGGATTTGTCGGTTGCGCGTTTCGTCGGCTTGCAGCGCGGCGGTGTTGGTTGTTCGCATGTAGCCAGGCGCGATTGCGTTCACGTTGATGTTGTGTTTGGCCCATTCGTTAGCGAGCGCTTTGGTGAGTTGAGCAACCCCACCTTTCGACGCCGCGTAAGCAGGAACTGTAATTCCTCCCTGAAACGATAACAGTGAAGCGATGTTTACGATCTTTCCACCGCGCGCGTTTTCGATCATCTGCTTCCCGACGATTCTTGATAAACGAAAGACACTCGAAAGATTCACTTCAATTACTGTGGCCCAATCATCGTCGGAGTATTCGGCGGCAGGCGCACGCCGGATGGTTCCGGCGTTGTTGATGAGAATGTCAATGCGGCCAAACTTCTCGATAGTTTTTTCAAACAGCTCGGAAGCGGTTTGTGACTGACTCAAATCACCGGTAACCGGGTACGCAACATGCCCGATGCCCGTGATTGCTTTGCAGGTCGCTTCGGGAGAGCGCGTGTTGCCATGACACGCGACATCAGCACCGGCTTCAGCAAGTGCAATGGCGATCGCAGCGCCGAGTCCGGTGGCGGCACCTGTAACTAGCGCGATTCGACCATTAAGTTTGAATTGGTCCAAAATCAAAGTATTCAGTCTGGTTGTAAACGTTCTAGTTACTTAATAGCAGGTAAGGAATGGTGGTTTACCCCCGCTCAAGATACATGATCACTCAAGATTGACCGCAATTAATCTTGAGGCAAGAAATCTTCTCTCAACGGTGTGAAGATATCGATCAGCACTACCTCTTCATCCATCATGGTCGCACCGTGCCAACACTTTGATGGAAAATGAAGAACATCGCCTGTGGAGGCAATGCGTTCCTTTCCTTCAATGAAGAATCGAACTCTACCACGTTCGACGATTGTCATCTGCTCGTGAGGATGATCGTGTTCAGGGGTTACAAGAAACGGGCGAAAGCGAAAACGACAGATCATCATGCGATCGCCAACAACCATCTGTCGGTCGATGCCGTCGCTGACATGTTCGACGGGAATCGAGTCCCAGTTGAGATGTTGCGCAAGCCCGTTTCGCGGGGCATCGCCATTTGATTTGTCGTCAGACATCGCTCGACTCCTCTATTTCTTGTCGCTGACAGCTTCGAGACCGGATCCGCCGGCCGCATATTCGGGCTGAACATTCACGACTCCGTAGAGTCGATCTTCACCTTCGCGGATCGCCGCCATCATCCATAAAAAGTTTATCTGTCCACCAGGCGCAGCCACGTTCGGATGATAACCCTGCGGCATCAACACGCAGTCACCTTCGCGGACGACTTGCACCAGTTCCGGATCTTCAGGATTCGTGTACACGAACTGAATGCCGAACGAAGGCGCGGGCATGTCGATAAACAAGTACGCTTCTTCGAGCAGGCGGGCGTGTTCGTGAGGCGGCCATGACGTCCAATTGCCCGGGCTTGAAAAAGTAACGCCAGCCATGATGCGACCAGCATCAACATTCGCGCCGATGAGTACGTTGAGATCGCGTTCCGCCGGTGGCTTTCCGGCGATCAAATGAAGCCGCGGATTCTGGCGGACTTCTTTGTAGGAAACGAACTTCAATGGATACTGCTTCGACACAGGTGCAGAAACCTCGGCGAGATCGCATCCTTCAGGTCCATTAGCGCTGACTTCAATTTGAGAATCACGTGGCACGTAAACGGCGTCGTACTGATCGAGGTCAAACGACTCGCCACCAGTCTTCACCGTCGCCTTACCTTTCAAACAAATCAACCCGGTTTCGTGGTCGTTATTTGGGAACGCTTCAGGTGCACTGTCGGCCGCTAGCGTGATGCGACCGTAATGCAGAAACCGCGCGGCAGTCTGTCCCGGCGCAACAGCTGTGCGCCTTCCTTTGCCTTCATGAGTGCGCGGCACATAACACGTTTGTGGATCAATTCTTTCTAAAGCAACCTGCTGACTCATGGATACCTCCGTTTATGATTATTCCGTTGGCCGTAGAACGAGCCTGTACTTCAACGACTGATTAACTTTCAGTGACAGATTCTCCGCCTCAAACCGGAGGTGCAACGGAATCGCACCGTGCACGCCACGGCCCAACGCGCTATCTCCGCTTGCCATCACTGACCTCTTGATTGGAAATGATTCGCCCAGGAGTTGGACTTCCAATGCGTCATTCTTCGAGAAAAACCGATCGACACGCTTGCCCCGGCCGTCCTGTTCAGTACTTACACTTGCATACGTGCTTGGAACGGCGAGTCGCCAACTACGAATCGCCAGAGGCTTTGTGGCTGTCAATGTCTCGTCTCGCACAAGTGTTCCATTCACTACACGCCACGCCACATCGCTCGTCAGACCAACATCAACTGGCTTACCCGGACTGCCGCCAACAACCGCCCACCTGGTCCAACGGATTCGCAGTGTCTGGCCATCGGGAGCGGCATCAACTGAATCAGCGCCATCGGTCGTTACCACAACTCGACCATCAGCTAATTCTATGTTCGGAACCAGGGCCGGATAGATCGTCTCAACTGGCGCCGCGAATCCAGCTAATCCAAAAGGTGCGGGAAGGTAATCACTCGCACCGGGCTTTGGACCAGTTGTGATCGGCAGCGCAAAACGAAGAGCATCCTGCCTTACCAGCCAAACACCAAAGACGCGGTCTGGATCCTTTCGGAAGAACTCGAATCGACTTACGCGACCCAAACTGGGCACAGCGGGGAACGTCGTCACGCCTTCGCGAACGAGGGCATTCATGAGCGTCGTGTGCGAGTTCGCTAGCTTGCCGAAGAAACCGGTCGTTTGCTGCCACTCTCGCTCGCGGCTGATGTAAGAATAGTTTCCTCGGCCAAAGGCGAAGACCGAGAGCAAATGCGCGTCCGGACGATAGTCGTGGCGGAGGTAATTCCACGCCTGATAATAAAGCGCGGCAATATCCGCCAGTGGCGCCGGCCGAAACTGTCGATGCGCGGCCAGAAAACCAGCTATCTCGGGCGTGTCGAGATAGCTGACAACCCCCTGACTTCTTCCCCAGTTGTAACCGTAACCGTCTTCGGAAACGAGATCCCACCAGAGATGCATCTGCTTCATCAACGATGGACGGACTTTCTCGAGTATGTCGTTTCGTCCGGCGAGTTCCGCGGCATCCCAAATGTAACGCGCGTACTCGTTTGAGTAGCGATCAAAGCGACCAGTCGGCGGCGCGTCATCGGCGTACAACGCACCGCTTGTAAACTGGACCGCAGCGCGATCGAGTAATCGATCGAGGAATGGACGGTCTTTGGAAATGCCAAGCTCGTAACGAATGCTCGCGATGCGCGCGGCAACGCCGAGATAGTTGTCCGGAAGATCAATTACGCGGTTTGTGCGCGGGTCATAAAATCTCTCGGGATTCAACAGCGACAGCCAGGCCTTCTGTTCTTCAGCGGAAAGACTTAACCAAAGCGGATTCGTAGAGAGGTCACGACCAAAGTGTCGTAGGGCGAGCGCTGCGTAGAGTTGTGAAAACGCTTTGCTTCCCGCGCGTGCTTCAATTAACCCGATCTGGCCAACAGTCTTAACGAGATCTTTACCTGCTAACTCTCGCTTGCCTGTCGTATCCGAGTAAGCCGCGAGCGAACGCATGAATGTGCCCCACGAAAACTCTCCTGTTGTCGGGACACCCAAAATGCGATCAGGCACAGGATCGAGTGTCTTGATTGCGCCAAGATGTGCGGCCAACTCTTTATCGAGGAATTCGTTGACCTCGTCCCGCAGGGTGGCTGTTGACACCGCGGTCGTGTGAGAGGCTACGGCTGTCTGACCAGCGGCGCTTGTTTTCATGCATTCCGCAACTGTGCAGAATGCCATCAAGAGAACCAAGCTGCTGCGTATTGTCTGGCGAGTGAATCCCATGTTCGTCGCTGTGCTGTCAATGAAGGGGGGCGCGCTTACTTGTAGCAATTCTAAGTTGACCGTAGCGCGCCTTGCCCCTGCCTAACTGCGCCCTTGCGTTTGCCTGCTCCCTAAACGTGCAGCTTACATCAGAACGTCAACTTCAAACCAAACTGAACATTTCTTGGTGGCCCGGCTGTCGAGATCGTTCCGAACGCCGCGCTACTAAGATTGTTTTCCAGGTCGCGGAAATTGGCTCGATTGAACGCGTTGAAGAGATCAGCCTGGAACTGCAGTTTGAATTTCTCAGTCAGACCTACACGTCGGCGTAGTGAGAAGTCCCAGGTGTGCGCACCTGGCCCAAGCAACGTGCCTACGCCGCAAGTACCGCGCCGAGTGTCAGGCGCGGCCGCGAATGCAGTGCGGTCGGCCCAATGGTTTGGGCCACGCTCACCATTCGGAAACAACCCGTCACCGCCGAGACAGTCAGCCCGGCGATTACCAAACACCGAATTGCCGGTAGCAGTAACAGTCTGGTACGGCCCGGATTGCAATCGCGTGATACCGCTAATCTCGTATCCGTCAAACACGGCTTTGACCCAACCTGAAGACCGACTGAAGGCCTTTACGGTGTAAGTATAGGTTGCCGCAAAGACGTGGCGCCGATCAAACGTAGCCGGTCCGTAATTGAAATCGCGATTGAATGGATCCTCCGGATTGTCATTGAATCCGCTTGCATCAGTAAGAACTTTTGACCACGTGTAGGATGTTGTCATCAGCAAATCACCCTTGCGTTTTGCTGCATAGAGCTGCATCCCATGGTAGTTCGATGTAGCGTCACTCATGCGCATACGAATCGCTGTGTAACCTTTGTATGGCCTCAACGCGTTAACGTTGACGTTTGGTCCAGGAGGGATGTTTGCACGCAGCTGGTCAAACGTAGGCTGATTGATGTCGGGCTGACGAATCAAATGACGACCCAGATTTGCGACCCACGCTGCTTCAGCGAAGATCCCGAATGGTAACTCGCGTTGAATGCTGAGACTCGAACTCATTGTGTAAGGCGACTCGAGATCGGGATTCACCGCATTGATTTGAGCAAACGGCGCCACGGTAGTAGTGCCGCCGGTGATATTCGACAGGTTTGCGTTCGTAAACTGTGCACTCGACGCATACGGTGGATTGCTGAGTGAGGGGAAGATCAGATTGCCTTCAATGCGGTCGTAATACATTCCGAACCCACCGCGGATTGCCGTCTTGTTGTCCGAGAATGGCGAATAGGCAAAGCCGACCCGCGGCATAAAGTAGTAGTGACCGTTGTACAGACCACGCGGTGCGCCGGTTGGAACTGCACGGACAGCCGCGCTATCACCACCAGGAACTCGGCCCAACTCTTCAGGCGGCACACCCTGGCCCGCCCGGATTAAACCGTTAAATCGATTGCCTCCTCGCGTCGTGTCAATATTGCCGTTTGAAGGAATGATGGTGACTGCCTGCGCCGGGTCATACCTGAACGGATCAAAGTTGGCGAGGTTATTTGCCTGAGTGTAAATCGGCTGGCCGTACTGGTATCGCACTCCCAACTCAAGGCTCAATCTCGGAGTGACCTTCCAGCTATCGGCGGCAAAGGATTCGAACTGCGTGAAGCGGAAGAAGCCCATTGGATCGAGCGCCTGTTCGCTGTACGTTCGGAAGTTACCAAGTAGCGCATCAGCAAATGCCTGGTTGGTTGTGCGCGCGTTGCTGCCAGTGTTGAAATCCACCTGGCCGGCGTAAGTGGTGCGCGCGTTTTGATCGATGCGATTGCGTGTGATGCTGCCACCGACCTTAAACGTGTGGTTGCCACGAACGTAAGTAACAGTATCGCTGAAATTGATGTCGGTTGTCGGCGACAACAGCGAACGAGCAGCGCCGAAGAAGCTCGCGAAGCCAGTGATCGTTGTATCGGGAATCGAGTTTTCAAATCGTCCGCCGCCAGTAAAGAGTTGTTGGTAAGTAAATCCATAGGTTTCCCGTTTCCACAAGTCACCGTACGGAGGAATTCGCTGGGCCACCCACGCGCCCGTGGCCTTGGCTTCATTGATGAATGTCGGCGATACCAACCAGGTGTAGTTCACCTGAATTGATGTTCCTGGTCGCTGACGCAAGCTGGGAATCGTGGGAAGCTGTGTGGTGATGAAAGTACCAAACGGATCGATCAGCACATTCTTATCGTGAATGTATCGGCCGTACACGCTGTGCTTCTCAGTGAAGCGATAATCCAGACGCACGATATCTTCCCGATAATCGAGCGGGTTCGGTTGTTGGAACACTATATTGTTACCGACTGGCGCATTGGTGAAGCTGGTGCCTAAGCCGATGGCAGTGCGATAGACATTGGCGATTGCGAGACCATCCGCCGTAATCCTGCTTGTAGGGATGATGTTCCAGAGTCCGGCGTTGTTGCCGCCAAAACAACCGGTGCGAACTGCGGGCGTCGTCACCACGCCAGTGGTGGAATTCACGACTGGAGCTACGCACTGATTCGTCGCGAAGTTTGGATCTCGAAGCACGCCATCATCCGCCGTACCCTGAACCCCATCAAAACCACGAAGCCGCTGGCGGAAGTTTCCAGTAAGTTCAGCCAGGGACGGAACCGTACGGCGCTGCGCGTTCGACAGCCGGCGGATGTATTTCCATTCCTGACCACCGAAGAAGAAGAACTTGTTCTTAATGATCGGACCACCGAGGCTATAGCCGAAATTGTTGAAGCGAAGTGTGGGACGGATCGGAGCGAAAAACGGGCGCGCATCAAGTTTGTTGTTGCGGAGAAATTCGAATGCGCTGCCGTGAAAATCGTTGCCGCCGCTGCGCGTGACGAGACTCACCTGCGCCCCGGAGTTGCGGCCATACTCAGCAGAGAAGTTTGACGTCTGAATCTTAACTTCCTGAATGTAATCGATACCGAGGTTATTGATCTGACTGGCATTACTGCCTGATTGCAGGTTGAAACCGCCATCGATCGTTACGTTGTTAGTTTGACCGCGATTGCCGTTGATCGACTGATTCCCAGTCGCCAGACTTGTCGTCAATTCAAGCTGATCGTCATTTAGCAGAGCGACACCAGGAACCAGCGAAAGCAACTGAATGTAGTTACGACCGTTTAGTGCAAGATTCTGTACCTGCTGTCGATCAATAACGCGAGATACTTCGCCCGACGTCGTATTTACCGTTTCGCCTCCAGACGAAACTATCTGAACTGTTTCGGACACCTCGCCCGCTTCCAGAGTGAGATCCACTGTTAAGCGTGCATCGGCCGTCACGTTCTGGCCAGCGATCACTCCTTTCTTAAAACCTTTCTGCTCCGCCTCAACTGTGTAAGTTCCCACCGGTAAGTTCGTCACCGTGTAGAACCCGCTCTCATCGGAGGTACCCGTACGAACGAGGTTGTTTGCAGTATTCGTAACCGTAACGATTGCGTTGGGAATGGCGGCCCCATTTGAATCTTGAATGGTGCCAGAAATGCGACCAAGCACCGTTTGGCCAGATGCAGGCAAGCAAACGGCAATTAAGAGTGAGACAGCAGCGAATACTTTCAGCGAGAGTTGAGAGAGTAGGGAATTTCCTGCGCTTCGCATGTCTAACACCTCCGAAAGAATTGTTGGAATTCAGTTAGCCAGGAGATCAGCTTCCCCGGCCCAGGCTTGCGGGTTAAGCAACCATCGGCGCTGCAAACGCCGGTGCTGCAACCAGTGCAACCGCACCTCGCAGACGCGGGTGTTCTTCTGCAGGCACTACGTGAATTTCCGTGGTGCCTCCGAAATCAGTTAGGGTCCGCTCCTTCAATGCGCCACGGACGATTGGTTCGATCAAACTCCACGCAGTTGTGATTTCGCCGCCGATGTAAATTCGAGCGGGATCGAGAGCGTTGATCAGTGAAGCAAGTCCCAGTCCGAGATAACGCGCCGTTGAATTAATGGCCGCCAGAGCTTTCGCATCGCCGGCTCGCGCGCGTGCAATCAGATCTTCAACAGTGAAGGTCGCCGTTTCTGCGCCACGAGGCTTTGCTTCCGTCAAATCGCGACCGAAGTAGCGCGATAAGGTAGCGATGTTTGATACGTAGGATTCCCAACAACCCGTCGCGCCACACGAACAACGTGGTCCGTCGATACTCAACGGTACGTGACCAAACTCGCCTGCGGTGTTGTGGCGACCTCGCAGCACCTCTCCATTAACGACCACTCCGACACCAACACCATCAGAGACACTGACGAACACGGAGTTGCCGGATGCAACAACATCGCTCCGTGTGGCCCAGAGCTGAGCCAGTGCGCAGGCCTTACCAGAATTCTCTATGTGAACGGGAATTCCAGTCGCAGCCGCGAGAGGATCACGCACATTCACATCGCGCCACGAAAGTGTTGGCGCATGCAGAACACGCCCGCCCGTTGGATCGACCATGCCGGGAACAACTACGCCAACGCCTTCGCACGCACCGATCTCTTTGTGGTCAGCGAGAACTTGTCGAATGCGGCGTGCGAGCTCGGGGATCAAAACGTCGAGATCGCGGTTGGTTTGAAAACTGCTGACCGCGCCGAGTTGGTGGCCAAGCAGATCGGTGACCATGATGTAAGTGCGCGACGCACGAATATCTACACCGACAACACACCGCTGCCTGGAGTCGATATACAGAAATGTTGGTCGACGCCCCCGACCGACGGCTTCACCAAGAGCACCTTCGAAGATGAGAGCTTCATCCAGGAGTTCGCTGACGAGAAGGCTGGCGACGCCGCGTCTGACATTCATCAGGCGGGCCAGGTCGGCGCGGGAGATGGGCTGATGAGCTCGAATAAGATTGAGTGCAATTTGGCGGTTAATTTCGCGGCTGGTTCCGCGCCTGGCTACCTTGAAGTCGTGTGGATCGATTTTTCTCATTGGATATATTGTTTGCTTTTAGGACTTATTTGAATCACAGCCGGATATTCGAGATGAGCTCGGCGCGACCTTCATTCGGGCTAAAAGTGTCTCGCGCTGGGTTTGTTGACGGAATTTGTCCAGCTTTTGGCTTGTTTTTGCTAATTGTGCTGGTGCTTTACCGGGGTTGGAAGTCGGTGCTGCCAGCGATTCAGATCGGCTATCGCTATGAATTTGTCCTAACGCCGAACATATACTCCCAACCGACGCTTGAGGTCAAGCGTTTTCTTCAGGGCGGAGGGATTTTTCTGCTTTGAGAATTTTAGCCCAGCGCTACTTCCCACGCTTCAGACTCGAGGCAATGGCGGCCTCAGCGAGTGGGTTCATAACGGCGTAACCAGCGGGGTTCGGGTGAAGTCCATCATTACTGAGTTCATCTTTTAGAAAACCTTTTTCGTCCACCATCGCAGAGAAGTAGTCGAGATAGGTGAAATGATGTGTGGCTGCGTAAGCTTTCATCCACTCGTTAAGCGCCTTGATTTGTTCAGGCGGCCGGCGTTTGCTTTGGATTATCGGTTGTCCGTTTCTTACTTCGTAATCGCTAATCGGCAGCAATGATGCAAAGACAACGCGAATTTCATGAGCACGGGCCAGCTCTGCCATCGTCGTCAAATTATCCTGGATCGCCGCCAGCGTAGTTGGACCAGTGTTGCCGGCGAGATCGTTGGTGCCAGCGAGGATCACAACAACTCTCGGTTTCAACTCAATAACATCCCGCCGAAAACGAATTAGCATCTGCGGAGTTGTCTGCCCGCTGATGCCGCGATTGATGTATGGCTTGCCGGGGAAAAAACCACCGTTACTCGGAGTGTCCCATGAATCCGTAATGGAGTCGCCCATGAATACGACACGCAGTTCGTTTTTTAACGGCGCCGTCACTTTCGCGTTGTCTTCACGATAACGCGCCAGGGCCGGCCAATCGCTCAATCTTGTTTGAGCTCTTTCGAGCTGTGCTTTTAGATCGGCGAGTTCGTTGGGAGTTGGAGTTGGAGTCGGAGTCGTTACGGGGGTCGCTGAAGTTGGAGATGGTTTTGGCGCCGGACGCGGGTCGGCGAAGACTTTGATCAATATCATCGTGAAGTTCTGTCCGGTCGTACTGCGTTGGTGAGGCGTACCACGTGGGACAACTATTAAATCGCCTTTGTTGATCGCAACTTTTTGTCCTCCGGTGATCTGAGGTCCGCGCCATTCGCCCGGTTCAATTTCTTTTGCGCCCTCCAGTGTGCCGCCAAGTGTGAGTGTTGCTGAACCATCCAGGACGTAATACACATCGTCCGAAGCATCATGCACTTCGCCGTTCGCCGCAGCTGTGTCTTTCTCATGTTGAATTGCGACCCGCAGTTCCATTCCTTCACCGCCGATTAACTCTTCAACTTTGTTGCCGGGCTGCAACTTTTGCTGGACGTCAGCTACTGATTGTGCAGTCATTACGACAAATGGTCTGATCGGCTTAACCGGTTTACGTTCGGCCTGTTGAGCATTCTGCGAAACTCCGGTGACTGCAAGACTCATCAATGCAGCTACCGCGAACAAGGTTCTTCTCATCGATTCTCCTTAAACTATTAACAGTTTGTGTTGGTGAGTCTTCCCAGGACCAACAGGCAAAAGTAACGTCGGGCGTTGCGCCTAATTCATATGCTTCCGTTACTGCGCCATGCTTCACCACCGGGATACTCGAATCGGTCGAGTGATGCAGGTTTCATTTGTATGCTGAATCCCGGCGCCAAAGGCGGCATGTACTTCGCGTCATCGATAGTCACCGGATGAATGAAGTGCTCGTGAAGGTGATCAACGTATTCAACAATCCGATCGTCCAGACAAGCACTTACGGCGATGTAGTCGAAGATCGAAAGATGCTGAACATACTCGCAAAGCCCGACGCCACCAGCGTGTGGACAAACAGGCACACCAAACTTTGCCGCCATCAATAAAACTGCCAGCACCTCGTTTACACCACCCAGGCGGCAGCTGTCTATCTGGCAAAAACTGATCGCACCTGACTGCATCAGTTGTTTGAACATCACACGATTCTGACAGTGCTCACCAGTGGCTACTGCGATTGGCGCAATCGCGCGGGCAATCTCGGAATGACCCAAGACGTCGTCAGGCGAAGTCGGCTCCTCAATCCAATATGGGTCAAACTGGGCCAGCTCTTTCATGTAACCAATCGCTTCGCTTACATCCCACACCTGATTGGCGTCCATCATTAATTTGCGATCCCACCCGATCTCTTCGCGAATGATCCGGGCCCGGCGCAAATCTTCTTCCAGGCTCCGCCCGACCTTCATCTTGAAGTGTGTCCAACCTTCCATGAGGCCCTGGCGCACAAGCATTCGCACTTTTTCATCCGAGTAGCCGATCCAACCGGCAGATGTCGTGTACGCGGGATAACCGGTCTTCAGAATCTGCTGCTCACGTTCAGGCTTCGACTGTTCATTGCGTTTAAGAATATCGAATGCTTCTTCCGGCGTGAGTGCATCAGTGATGTAATGAAACGGTATGCAGGCAACCACTTCTTCAGGAGTCATGTCGACGAGCAGTTTCCACACCGGTTTCTGTTCCACTTTTGCGTAGAGATCCCAAAGGGCATTGACTACCGCTGCGGTTGCCAAATGAATTACGCCCTTTTCTGGTCCAACCCAGCGCAGTTGACTATCGGAAGTTAAGCGACGCCAAAATGCACCCATATCTGCGCCACTCCTCAGCGTCAGACCAACGACCAGAGGTTTTAGCGCGTTAATCGCCGCGACACACAATTCATTACCGCGACCGATTGTGAATGTGAGACCGTGTCCCTCGAGATCGGCAGCACTATCCGTTTTTAAGACGATATAGGCGGCGGAGTAATTCGGATCTGAGTTCATCGCGTCCGAACCATCCAGCGACTTCGCCGTCGGAAAACGAATATCGCGCACGACAATGTCTATGACAGTAGCCTGCATCGTTTGCCTGGAAAGATTTTGCAGCAGCGCGGATTCAGTCATCGTTTTTAAGCAATCGCTCGTGAGCTACGCCAACGATCGACCGCGACCGCAATTACTATGATGGCGCCGATAATGATCTCCTGAATGTAGTTAGGCCATCCAACCTGCTGACAACCGTTGCGGAGGAACGCCATTATTAACGCGCCAATCATTGAACCAACAATACTACCGACGCCTCCATTCAAACTTCCGCCGCCTATGACAACAGCGGCGATGATGTCGAGTTCCGATCCTGCAGCAACTGTCGGATCGCCTTGCCGAAGACGTGACATCTGCATCACGCCCGCGAGACCAAACAATAAACCTGCGAGTCCATAAATCCAGATCTTGAGACGATCCGTGGCAATGCCGCACGCACGAGCAGCAGCTTCGTTTGAACCCAGCGCAAAAATTCGCCGGCCAAATACAGTGTTACGTAAAACGATGGCCGCTATAACTGCGAGCACGATCGTGATCCACACTCCCGGAGCGACGAGTAGCCAGGGTGGATTGGGAAACATCACAAGCAACTCATTGAGCCAATTGTCGGGCATGTTCACAGTCTGTTGCCCCGCTACCCACTTAGCTGTGCCGCGCGCGACGCCGAGCATTCCCAACGTGGCGATGAAGGGAACTACCTTCAATTGTGTAATCGCCAGGCCATTAACGATACCGACGAAACCGCCGACAAGAATGCCCGCAACCAACGCCAGTGTGGGCGACCATCCGGAATTTATTCCGAGTGCCGTAATGACTCCCGTTAACGCGATGGTCGAGCCAACGGAGAGATCGATACCGCCACTAATGATGATCATCGTCATGCCAATGGCGCCGATAGCGACGATCACCGTTTGAGCGAGGACTACTCGTAGGTTGTTCGGTGATAGAAACCGTCCCGGTGTCTCCATCAACAAAGAGAAGATGACGATAACGAGCACAAGCCCTAACACCGGGCCAAGCCGATTCAGCCAGCTCTGGATCCACGCGGAGCTTGCAATGATTCGATTTTCTTTTACTTCAGCAACCATCGATTCACTAGAAGCGTTCATTTCAAATATTGGTCCAGTGGCGGATGCAGCAGTGTCTGTATCTCAGGGGAACTGAGATTGTCCGACGTCACCAAAGTCACGCCTGTGTCCGTAATCTTTTCCACTGACCGTCCCATCAAGTGGTCCACCATCGTTTTCACGCCGAGGTATCCCATGTTGAAGGGATTCTGCACCACGATTCCGTTCAGCTGATTCGCTTTCATTGCATCAATAAAGGTCTGACTCGAGTCGAATCCGACGAAGAAAACCTTCCCTGCTTTGCCGATGTCTTGAAGGGCGAGGAGCATCCCCGCCGTTGAAGACTCGTTAGGTGTAAAGATTCCCTGAACCTGATCCCCAAAACGATTCAATAAGTTCTCGGAAGCGCGTTTAGCCGTGTCGCGCGTGGCCCCGGCGTACTGATCAGTAGAAATCAATTCAATCTCCGGGAACTTCGATTTCATCTGAGTCAAAAAACCGTCTTCGCGTTCGTTTGTGCTGGCAGAACCTTCCGCGTACCGGAGTAGCAGCACCTTTCCTTTGCCATTCAGCAATTGACCCAACCGGTCTGCCGCCAACGTTCCACCCTTTCGATTATCGGTAGCGACAAAACTCACGAATGAGTCGGAGATAAGACCTGAATCGATGATCACCGTCGGAACACCGGCGCGCTTTGCTTCTTCGACGGGACGCGCAAGTGCTCGATCATCAAGTGGGGCCAGCACAATGCCGCTGACTCCCTGCGTCGTGAACCCTTCGACGACTTGAATCTGTTGCTCACGATCGTCTTCACGCAAAGGGCCCTTCCAAATTACTTCCACCTGGTTTCCCTGCGCCGAAAGCTCGCTTGCGGCTTTGTTGGCGCCCGCATGGATACTCTTCCAGAATTCATGCGTTGTGCCTTTCGGAATCACTGCGATTGTCAGCTTCTTCTTATCACCTGCTGCTGGCCCTCCTGGCTTCGTACACGCAAGCAGACTTAGACCAGCAACAAACAACAAGCAGAGCATTCGTTTCATAGTGATAGTCTCCTGGTATTAAAGTGGCTGAGCGACATTAACGGCAGCCTTTTTCTCCGCAATTACTGGACTATTCAGTGAGCCAACGCTTTCAATAACAACTTCCATCTCGTCGCCCTCCTGCAAAAACACTGGTGGCTTGCGAGCAAAGCCAACGCCTGATGGAGTGCCAGTGGCAATGACATCGCCTGGTTCCAATGTAATCGTCTGCGAGAGGAACTCGATCAGTTGCGGCACACCAAAGATCAGCTGATCTGTGTTTGAGTCTTGCATGGGCTTTCCGTTGAGCACCAACTTGATGGAAAGTTTATGCGGGTCGGGAACGTCGTCAGTGGTTACTATCATTGGTCCCATCGGCGCGAACGTGTCACACGACTTGCCGCGTTGCCATTGACCATCGGCAAATTGAAAATCGCGCGCGCTGACATCGTTGAAACACGTGTAGCCCAACACATAATCGAGCGCCTGATCGGCCGACACATTCTTCGCCCTTCGTCCGATGACGACGGCCAGCTCTGCTTCGTAATCGACTTGTGAACTCGAAGGCGGGAGGACGACCGGTTCGCCCGGCCCAATGATGGCGGTTGAAAACTTTGAAAAGACGACCGGCTTTTCAGGAATCGCCATCTTACTTTCGGCAGCATGATCTCGATAGTTCAACCCGATGCAGATCACCTTTCCCGGACGAGGCACCGGCGGAAACCAGTACGCTGATGGGCGCTCAATTAGCCAACCTCTTTCAGCCGCCTCTCCGGCATTTCGCCTCGCCTGTTCAAACCTAGAGCGCCCATTCCGAAACCACGGTCCATCAACGTCAAACCAACGCAGCAAAGTGTCAGGTGGTTCACCTTCATAGGCCCGCGTGAAATCAAAGATGTATCTGTCGTTCAGTAGCGAGCCAACGCGTAGTGATGAGTCGCCATCAGCCCACTCGGTTGAGAAAGTGATGATTTGCATGAGTTCAGTCAGTCAATGCGGGGCCGTCGGAAATGATCACGTAGAGTTCCTGCGGCCCGTGGACGCCAATCGCTAACGTCAGTTCAATATCAGCCGTGCGAGATGGACCAGTGATGAAGGTAATTACGGGACTGATCTCGTTGTTAGTTCGCAATACAGACAATGTTTCGCCTAATGTGGAATAGATATTCGACGCGTCAACTATCGCAATGTGAACCGGAGGTACGAGAGAAATAAGTCGATTCCTCTCACGCGATGAATCAAGCACGAGAGTACCTGTTTCAGCGATTGCAGCCTGCGCGGTCGTTATGCCGATATCGATGCCAAAAAGTTCTGACGATGACGGCGCAATCGTAACGTCGGCCTGAACCGCAATAAGACGAACCAGACGCTCCAACCCTTTCGCATCAGACAACGCGATGCGACGAGGGTTAAGTTGAGTCTGTTTGAGCTCAGTTATGATCCTGGTAAGGGCGTGAACTATCTCCAACTCAGTTCGCGCGATAACGCAGTGCCCCATGACAGCTTCAAGATTGGTTTTAAAGACCTCGATGTTTGAAGGCGCTGCCGCAAACGAACCGTTCGCTTGAGCTGCTGATCCGGCACTGCGATGAACTGGAACCCTCTGATCGTGCGGCTTCGAAGCAGCCAGGTGTGCGCGAATCGAGGAAAGAATGCTGTCGCGCGCGCTGGAGTTATGAACTGGTTCAGACATTAGTGTTCTCGATTACTCTCATCTCTCCATCGATCGCGAAAACTGGTCGAGTCGAGTGGTCTTAAGTCGCGCTCTGCTGTCCATGCTGCCAGCGGCGGAAACATGCGGGTCGTAGGCTTGTCGCTGATCTTGCCTTCACGAACAAACAACCCTTGAAGCAGGCGAGCCATTCGAGTGCTCATTCTGTAAACGTTCGGGCGCGTCATTATCTGCGCCCACAGTTTGAAAGAGAGTCGTTCACCCAGACTCTTCTTAGCGCTAACTGTCGACTTGTCGGTGATCTCGGCGCGGAGGTGCAAAAGCAATTGCGGAATATCGATCTTAACGGGACAAACTTCGCGACACGCTCCGCACAAGCTCGAGGCATACGGAAGTTGAGCAGCCTTCTCGAGTCCGATCAGTTGCGGCGTGATCACTGCCCCAATTGGTCCTGGATAGACTGATCCGTAGGCGTGGCCGCCAATCTGCTGGTACACCGGGCACGCATTCAAACAAGCTCCGCAGCGGATGCACGCGAGTGATTGTCGAGTGATTGGATGGGCCAACATCCGTGATCGGCCGTTATCGAGCAAAACAACATGGACCTCTTCCGGGCCTTCATCCTCCTTGTGTTTCTTCACGCCGGTTATAAACGACTGGTACGCAGTCAGGCCTTGGCCGGTACCGGACCGTGGCAGAAGCTTCAGGAACACATCCACATCGGCGAAGCGTGGTATCACTTTTTCAATGCCCATGACGGCGATGTGAATTCGGGGCAGACTGGTTGTTAGGCGGATGTTGCCTTCATTTTCGACGATTAGAATTGTTCCTGTTTCGGCGATGCCGAAGTTGACGCCGCTGATACCAACCTCCGCTGCCGCGAAACGATCACGAAGGGTATTGCGCGCGGTACGCGTCAGTTCAGCGATGTCGTCGGTGGGGGCAATGCCCAGCTCGTCAGTGAACAGTTGAGCGATCTGCTTTTTGCTTTTGTGGATCGCGGGCGCGATGATGTGCGAGGGGGTTTCATGCGCGAGCTGGATGATGTACTCCCCCAGATCGGTTTCGACTACTTGCAAGCCTGCGCCTTCGAGAGCCTCGTTCAAGTGGGTTTCTTCGGTCGTCATGCTCTTGCTTTTGACAACGGTTCGCGCGCCACGGTTCGTCGCCAGGTAACAGATGATCTCATTCGCATCTGCTGCGGTTGGTGCCCAATGAAACTTCACGCCCCGCGCTTCGGCGTTACTAACAAATTCTTCTAAGTATGTATCGAGATGGCTAAGCGTCACGTCCTTGATCGCACGCGCCTGGGAGCGGAGATCTTCCCAATTCGAAAGACTCGCCGCAGCCTCCCGCCGGCGTTCCCCAAACAGAGACGTTGCATTACGCAGAGCTCCACGCAACTGCACATCGGCAAGTGCAGCCTTTGCGTTCTCGTCAAACGTCTCGGCAGTTAAATGATTCATGTTCGAGTTGCGTTTTGGTTTCTCCGTGCAACCTTCATGATCTTCGTGACTCCGTGGTTAACACTCGGTCGGAGGATTCAACCACAGAGGCACAAAGAGCACCGAGATCGCACAGAGCAGACCAACACCTAATTAGGACCGGCTCTCAGGCTTGAGACGCCAGCAGCTCAGCGATATGCATCACTCGCACTCTGGAACCTTTCCGCGAGAGACGGCCACCAATCTGCATCAGACAACTGGCATCTCCTGACACAACAGCATCGACTCCCGCTTGTTCTATCGCGTCGATTTTCTGATCGAGTATGGCGACGGAAATCTCTGGATACTTGACAGAAAAGGTACCGCCAAACCCGCAACATGCGTCAGCGTTCTTCAGTTCGACAAATTCAGCGCCGCGTACATGCCGAATCAACGAGCGCGGCTCAGACTTCAAGTTCAGGTCTCGTAGACCATGACATGCATCATGCCACGTCAAGCGACCATTCCAGCTTGCACCCACGTCTTCGACTTTCAACACGCGCACCAAAAACGAACTGAGCTCATGGGTACGAGTGGCAATAGCTTCCGCCCGCTTGCGCCACCCCTCATCATCCTCAAACAGTTCGGGAAAATGATGCACCATCGCTGTGCACGAACCTGACGGGCTAACAATCGGCTGGTCGCTCTTCTCCTCAAAGACTCGTATGAATTGTTCGGCAACCTTTCGCGCCTCTTTGCGATAGCCGGTGTTGAATGCAGGCTGGCCACAGCACGTCTGTCGAGCGTCAAACTCAACTTCGCAACCCACGCGACGCAGGACCTCGACGGCACTGGTGCCGACGTTGGCCCACAATTGATCCACCAGGCAGGTTACGAAGAGCGAAACCTTTGGAGATTGCCGATTGCCGATTGGAGATTGAAGATTTGTCTGTTTCTCGTCCGGACTCATGTGTTAGTTAACGTGCGGGCCTCAGAAATCAACAGTTCAAGTCAAACAAACTCAACTACAGAACGGAAGCGAAGCGACCGATTTCAACTGACAGAACGCATAACTGAAGTGACATCGGTCGCTTCGCTTCCGTTCTGTAGTTGAGTTCTGAGTCAACGTCGTCATGACTCCAATACAACAACACCTTTCACATACTCTGATGTATGTATGTCTTTACTGAGCGCTGTCTCCACCTCCTGCAGGGAAGCGTAACGATGCGTAATCATCGACCGCACGTTAATCTGCTGATCTTCGATCAGTTTCAATGAACGTCGATAAATGTTGGGACGTCCATCCGTGTCGAAGCCGCCCGAAGCCCCAACACTCGTGACGAGCGTTGGCTCCTTGAAAAGAATGCTATTCAAAACACTCAAATCTGTCCCTTTGTGACCGTGGCCGTACAGGAGCACTGTGGCCTGCTTTCTTATTACCTGCGGTATTGAGGCTACCACTTCGCCAGCACCTGACGCCTCGATCAGATACTCCACGCCTCTGCCGCCGGTTAGTTCATGCACCACGGCTGGCAGTTCCGTTTCAGATGAATCCACAGTTTCACTCGCGCCAAGATCTTTCGCCAGGTTGCGCTTTATTTGATTCGGGTCAGCTACGATTAAAGTTCCCTCGTATCCAGCAACCTCACGCAAGTATTGAGTAAAGAGCAAACCAGCCGGGCCAGCACCGCAGATGAGAGTGTTACGAACTCTTCGCTCTTTCAACTCGCTTTTGATGATGTAGCGCGTCAATGTCTCCGCCACAGTTTCGGAAGAATGCAAGACACAACCAAGCGGCTCAACAAGAGCAGCTTCCGACGAATCGATCGACGCGTTCACCTTCACAGCATTGACGGCAGGTACCGCTACGTATTCGGCGAGTCCGCCCGGTAAACCGATTATGCCGTGTTCGCGATAGAACTCGCATTGATGTGAATCGCCGGTGCGGCAATACTCACAGAGTTCCTGACGCCCTCGACTAACACAATTGATGCCCTGATCAACTACGACGCGATCACCTTTCGATAAATCAGCAACAGCAACACCAACGTCCTCGATCCGGCCTGCGATTTCGTGACCTAGTATCTGCGGTTGCAACGATAAAGGTATCGGCTTGCCGTGTTCGTTCGTGTTGTAATTCGCATGGCCGGCGAAGATGTGAGCGTCAGTCCCACAGATGCCAACAGCTGACACGCGCACGAGCACCTCATGCGGCAAGATCGACGGACGAGGTACATTGCGAATTTCGATTCGACCGACGTCACAAAGCACGCTGGCTTTCATCGTTGCGGCCGAGGCCAGAATACCACTCGCTTGATTTGTCGATATGGTCGTGCTCAAGAATTCCTCTGTGTCGCCGCTGCTTTTAAATCAGCATCGATGTCACTTGTATCAAGGCGTCCGGTATCTCTCAGGATCGAGAAACGTTCCATCGTTTCCCGGATACCATCTTCTATAGGCGTAGACGGAATGTCGCCAATAACAGTCCGTATCGCAGCGTCGTTCATCGCGGGAGCAATCGGAATCGGTGGACCACCGAATGTAACGAGATCGCCGTCCGAATTCAGCGACAGTTCGTTGATTAGCTTCGTAATGGACGACACCTCAACAGTCTCGCCATGAAGATTAAATACATGGGCGCCTTTCGGCATTTGATCAGCGCAGGCGATGAATGCTGCAGCGGTGTCTGCAACGTACTGAAAGTCTGTACTGCCGCCAAACCGAATATGAAATGGACGTCGCAGGACAGCTGCCTTCATCGCTTTGGTTGGATCACTAGTGAGACCAGTATCGCGGTTTACACCGTAGACAGTCAGTGGCCTTAGTCCGACGCTCGATAACTGGTGATCGAGAAAGTAAACGCGCGCGTTACCTTCATTGGTTCGCTTGAATACTCCGTAGTGGGTCCCTGGCTCACACTCATCGTTTTCGTCGAGCGGTGTTTCATCTTCATTCATGCCATACACCGCAGCGGAGCTTGCGTAAACAACGCCAGCGGCTCCAATCTCTCGTGCTGCTTCAAAAACGTTGAGTGTGCCGATCACGTTCACGCGGGCACCGGCGATCGGATCGGCTTTGCAAGTCGGGACCTGTAAGCCAGCAAGGTGAATGACGACTTCAGCATTCGAACTCTTTAATGCTGTCGAAACGGCGTGTTTGTCCGTGATATCGCCTCTGACGAAACGCACGCTACGCAAAGCGCCGTTATCTATGATCGCCGCAAGCCGGCGCCGGTCTTCGCTTAGATCAAAGACTACTGGACTATCGCCACGCTCAGCCAGCGCTTTGACGATCCATGAACCAATGCAGCCTTGCGCTCCAGTGATGAAATAGGTTCGAGCCATAACGTGTCGGCCAACTCCCCTCCGTCCACCTGTTCTATCTTGTAGCAACCAGTCAGTACCACCTCGCGGTAGCGGGTGGGGTGCGAAGCTCAATCGGTCTTGATCCAAGTAGCAGGCCAAACTTCGTACCCACCCGCTACCGCGAGGTGGTACTGACTGCTAGGCCACAAGATTGACGAGTCTGTACAGAGCAACTGCATTACGCACCCTTTTCCAGTCTGTAAAAACTCATTGCATTCGTAGAAAAGATCATCGTTCGCTCGCTATCACTTAGATCCTTCAGCGCTTCTCGAAACGAATCGAGAACTCGTTCATATGAAGTCGCCAGAAGACAAACCGGATGGTCGCTACCAAACATAAGCCGCTCAGGCCCAAACCAATCCAGCGCACACTCTATATACGGACGTAGATCATCTGTCGTCCAACTACTCCAGTTTGCTTCCGTAACAAGCCCAGACAGCTTGCACTCAACGTTAGAAAACTCCGCCAACGGTCGAAACTCCCTTGACCAGTTATCAAACTCTCCCGTGGCAATCGGTGGTTTCGCCAGGTGGTCTATTACCAGACGAAGCGTTGGACAATGTTCAGCAACAGTTCGGACGTGGCGCAGGTGCCGAGTATGAACTAACAAGTCGTAAGACAAATCATGAGCAGCAAGCTGTCTCAGTCCATGGAGCACCGCCGGTTGTGCCAGCCAATCATCAGCCGGTTCACTCTCGACAAGATGTCGCACTCCTTTAAACCGGGGATGCTGCGCGAGTTGTTTGATCTGATCGCCCACATTGAAACTCATTAGCTCTACCCAGCCCACCACGCCGGCAATGAACGGATATCGATCCGATAGATCCAACAGCCAATTCGACTCGGCAATGCTGTTACTCGCCTGCACCAAAACCGTTTTCTCCACTCCGTTCGTTTTGAGGATCGGCTCAAAAGCGGGCGGCAAGTAATCTTGATAAAGAACTCCGAGATCGCTCGACATCCAGGGGTAATCAAAACGCCCGACCTGCCAGAAGTGCTGATGACTGTCGATGATCATTGCGTCGGTGGTCTTTGGACTTTGGCCTTTAGTCTCTGGTCTTTGGTCGCTCGTAGATCTCAGATCGCAGATTTCAGATCTCAAACCCAAACGCCAAAGGCCTTAGACAAAGACCGAAGGCCTAAGGCCGAAGACCATTGTCTCAAGACCTACTCTCGTATTTTGGCTCTCTGGGCTTCTCAGCTCGTTTCAGTTCGTGATTCTGTCGCGCTTCGCCATCCAACTCCAGCGCAAAGGTAGTTACCAACTCTGGAGCTCTTCGAGGTAGATTTAGTAACCGGATCCGGAAATCATCCTGCACGAATCTGACCGGCTGAGTCGAACCGTGCATCGTTACCGACTTAACCTTATTAAGAAGATTTCCGATCACGACGGTGCTGCCTGGCCAGTAATACACATGCGCAAACAACGTGTCTCCTTTTCGCGTGAACGTCACGTAATTACCGCGTCGCGGTTGGCAGTGGTCGGATTGGTAAATCGTTTCGCCGTGTTTGTTCATCCAGTCGCCGACTGTCGTAAGTACTTGCGCCGATTCGAGTGGAATAGATCCATCTCCTGTCGGCCCAATATTCAGTAGATAGTTGCCGCCATCGCGCGCGCACGTTACCAGATTGCGAATAACCGTTGTCGGACTCTTCCAGTTTTTATCCGACGCGTGGTAACCCCAACTATCATTCAGCGTCATGCAGGATTCCCAGGGCCGATTTTGCGAAGCTTCGATACGCTGCTCCGGTGTGTCGAAGTCTTCCGGAATCTTCGAACGATTGTTGATGATGATGTCCGGTTGTAATTTGCGGACCATCGTGTTCATCTCAACCGATTCCCAGCCCTTTGCATCGAGTGGCCATGCAACGTCGTACCAAAGAATGTCCACTTTGCCATAGTTGGTCATCAGTTCACGAACCTGGCCGTGAATGTATTGAACAAATCGTTTCCGAGCGGCTTCGTCTTTCAGGCAACGCGCGCCATCCGGGTGATGCCAATCCATCAACGAGTAATAGAAACCAAATCGCAGCCCTTCCGCGCGCGCGGCATCGACATATTCACGAACAAGATCTCGCCCCGGACCTCGTTTTGTTGCACAGTAGTCGGTCAGTTTCGAGTCGAAATTACAGAACCCTTCATGATGCTTCGTAGTCATCACCATGTATTTCATTCCGGCACGTCGCGCTAAACGAGCCCAGTCGCGCGCCGCGTTCGGCTTCGGTTTAAACTGATTGGCATAGGCTTCGTACTCACTGACGGGAATACCTTCGTTCTCCATCACCCATTCGTGACGGCCGAGAGTGCTGTAGAGTCCCCAGTGAATGAACATGCCAAATTTAGCCGCGTGCCACCATTGCATTCGCCGTGTTCTATCAGCGACAGTCGATGTTGTCGGTGCCCCGGGATCAGTTGGTCGTTGTTCCTGCGCCGAAACTAAGTCAACGCTCGTGCCAACTGCTGCCGCACCAGCGGCGGCGCCCATCAATGCAAGATATTTTCGTCTGTTCATAAGAGTCTCCTAGCGGACCTCAAACTGACCTGTTAATCGAATGTCTTCTGATGATGAACCGACCATGACCCGGAACATTCCAGGCTCCACAACAAAGCGCATATTTTGGTCCCACAGGGCCAAGTCGGGAGATGACAAAGTGAAAGTGACTGTCCTGGTTTCGCCGGGAGTTAGCTCGATGCGTTCGAAGCCACGCAGGTTCTTTTCATAAGTGGTGACGCTGCTAACCACGTCGCGGGTGTATAACTGCACCACCTCTCCTCCGGCGCGTGGACCAGTATTCTTAATATCGACTGAGACGGTGATCTTGCCGCCGCTTGCCTGTTGCTGTGGTGCGATTTGAAGATTGGTGTAGGTGAACGTCGTGTAACTCAAACCCTGGCCGAAGTAATAAAGCGCACCATTAACTCTCGACTTCTCGTTCTCCCATTGAGCGTTCGGCTTTGTAGGAAAATTAAAAGGAATTTGTCCGACAGTCTTCGGAAATGTAACCGTTAACTTTCCACTCGGGTTGTAGTCGCCGAACAATACTTCCGCAATCGCGGTTCCGCCGTGAACGCCCGGAAACCATCCTTCGATAACAGCGGGAACGTATTTATTGATCCAGTTGATACTCAGCGGCCGACCGTTTAGCAGAACAACCACGACGGGCTTTCCAACCGACTGAACAGCTTGGATCAATTCGAGCTGCCGACCAGGCAAATCCAAACTCGTTCGACTCAAGCTCTCACCGACGGTACGCGACGAATCACCAAGCACAACGATCGCCACGTCGGAGTTCTTTGTCACTTCAACAGCTTCTTCGATTCGCAACTGCTCTTCCTTCGTCAGCGGCTCCGGCAAGACCTCGGTCTCAGGCCAGTGTTCGCTAACGGCATCACATCCCAGCGCGTAATTAACTTTCACGCTCGTTCCTAACAATTTCCTGATGCCGTTCAGAACAGTCACACCGTCAACTGCCGATGGTCCGTAACGATAACGGTTGATGCTGTTGTCGTCGGCATTCGGACCAATCACAGCGATCGATTTGATCTGCTTACTCAATGGCAGCGTGTTCCTGTCGTTTTTCAGAAGCACGATGCTTTCACGAGCTGCTCTCAGCGCGACTGCCTGATGCGGGGCAGAATTAACAAGCTCTTTGGCGGCAGCGGCGCTTTCAAGGTATGGGTGATCGAAGAGGCCGAGCTTAAATTTCACACGAAGTACATCACGCACGCGTTCATCAAGGATCGATTGCGACAGCGTTCCTTCACGAACCAGCTCACGCAACGGAAGAATGAAATCCTCTGGCTTCGTGAAGTTTGTCTTCACATTCAGCCCCGCGCGAATCGACTGCAGCACGGCTTCCTTCATATCGCGAGCCACGCCATGCTTGTTATAGAGATACTCCACGGCACCGCTGTCCGAAACAACGTAACCGCGGAAACCGAACTCCTTGCGCAAACGAGTCGTCAACCAGTACTCGCTGCCGCTGATCGGAATGCCATCGAAGTCGTTATAAGAACTCATTACTCCGAGCAAGCCGGCTTCTTTGATTGCGGCTGCAAATGGCGGCACGTGAATGTTCTCGACTTCGCGAGGCGATGTTTGTGGATCCGTGCGCGCCTGACCTTCACGCGCCCCTTTGCCCGCGCCGTAAACAACAAAATGTTTCGCGGTTGACGCGACGCCGTTTTGCTGGAGTCCCTTCACCATCTCCACCCCAAGCCTCGACACCAAAAAAGGATCTTCACCGTAAACATCTTCAACTCTTCCCCAGCGCTGGTCGCGGGCAACGTCGAGCGTTGGCGCATAGATATTTGTGTAACCAAGCGCACGCGCCTCACGTGCCGTCACTCGACCAACTTCTCTTACAAGTTCTCGATCCCAGGTGTGACCCAGTCCCAATTGCGACGGAAAACTCGTCGCGATCGGCGTCGCCACACCACGCAAGCCTTCATTCGTGAAATCAACCGGGATCCCTAAACGCGTTTCCTCGATAAAGAAGCGTTGGACCTCGTTCATGGCCCAAACGTGCTTCTCGATATCGTTTGCGTAGACGCTCTTTGATCCAGGTCCCCAGCCATTCAAATGCTCGTCGATGTTAGCTATCCCATCTTTCCAGATCTGGTTCTTCCATTCCGGCGTTGGCAATTCGTCTTTCAGCACCCGGTTGTAGCCGTAAAGCGTAGCTGTCTGACATGTCTTCTCTTCCAAGGTCATTTGGGCCAACAGATCTGTAATGCGTCGCTCAACATCGGCCTTCAGATCCTCGTAAACATCCATGCGACCATTCTTGTTCAAATCAATCCATCCGGAATGGTAGATGTTCTTTCGTGCCGGCTGCTGCGCTCGCGACAAGCCGCTAATAAACACTGAAATGACAACGACCACGAAAACTATGATTCTTTTCATAATCTGTTGCACAGCGGATCAGCGACCATTCTTGTGAATCTCCTCTTCCACGTCAGCCACCGCTCTTCCGATTTCACCCGGGACTGATGGTTGACGGTCATCGATGACGGCCTGAACAAAATCTTCGACGAGCGGCTGATGGATGTTTTCGGCAGGTAAGTGCTTTTCCGTTCGTTGGCGATCTCTCGTCGTGATGATTAACTTTCCTTCGTTAAGTACTTCCGTAGTTATCGAACCTTCCGAACCCCACACTGTGAAACTGTCTCGGGGAGCCATCACGGCGTGAGAAACAGTCAGCGTCGCAACAGTTCCTTGCGAGAACTCAAAAGACGCCGAAGCGGTATCCTCCACCATGCGATCGAACAACGCCGTAGACGCTACTGACTTGATGGCTCGCACAGGTCCAAACAGATGAAGAAGAAGTTGAATGCGATGACAACCAAAGTCGAACATTGGCCCACCACCGGAGATTTCCGGCTGCAATAACCACGCTCTCGGATTCGATGAACCCGGGTTGAACCACTCAAATGCGTCCACCTGCGCAACGATCGGCTTACCGATCTCTCCTGAATCGATCAATTCCTTCATTCGTCTTACGAGCGGATAGAAGTGGCGGTAGTACGCGATGCCAAGCTTAACTCCGTTTGCCTCGGCAGCGGCTAGCATTCGATCACACTCAGCAACATTCATCGCCATGGGTTTTTCGCACAAGACATGCTTGCCCGACTCAGCTGCAGCTATGGTTTGTGCTGCATGGAGATTCACAGGTGTGGAAATGTACACCGCGTCGATTTCATCGCAAGTCACAAGTTCGCGCCAATCAGCGAATCGGTTTGGTACTCTGAACGCATCAGCAAATTCATCCAACAAGTCTCGGTTTGCTCGACTTATTCCGACAAGCTCAGAGTGCGGCGACTCCAACAAAGCCGGCGCAACTCGCTTCTGAGCGATGTCGCCACAACCAATTAATCCCCAACGAAGAGATTGCCGATTGCCAATTGCGAATTGCCGATTGGTCTGATGTTCGCCTTGCGTCATCCTCTTGCAATGTGATTCAGCGGCGTCAATTAGAGAACGGGAGCGAAGCGCCCGATGTCAACGTACATTGAGCGGTTCGCTGGTTAACATTGGTCGCTTCGCTCCCGTTCCATAATCAACGCTGTCTTCATGAAACTTCACGACCTTCGCAGACGAAGATCCTTCCGGAACGCGCTGCCATATTCTTTACTTCAAACGTCGAATGAGTACCAAGCAATGAATCGTTCCAGAAATCGGTGATCCGTCTGGGACGATCTAACGAAAACGATATTGACTGAGGTGTGTCGGACCAATTGAGCACGCACACAGTCTGGCGCGATCCATTCCTGATTCTTCCAACTTGAAACGAATCATCTTCAAATCTAGCGGCGACTCCGGTTGGAGGCTGAAGCTTTCGCAGCATCTCGAGCTTTGTAGCGTCAATCTTCGTCAAATCATCACCTGACAGAAGCATTCCTCCGGTAGCGTAAATTGCCGTTGCGTGAAACTGAAACTCGTTGACCGGCAGATCCCCGCTAAGCACTACAGCGTCGGGATCGTTCCACCACAACCGGTCGTTTTGCCAGTTACGACTCAAGTTTTGCCTCGCTGTAGTTTCGATTCGTTCCCAGGTTCGCTTTATGTCGTTCGAGCTGCGCGAGCCGTGAATCAAACCGAATGAAGGCCAGATCGGATGATTGCATCCGAGCACAAAACCGTCGCGCGTTCCGCGAAGCACGGCTTGCATACCTCTGCGATAAGCTTCAATTCGCGTCGCGTGTGGATCATGAAAACGACCGCCGTGAATTGCGCCCCAGAAATTTGCGTCCAGCTTGAAGTACGTACAGCCCCATTCTCTCCGCATGACGCCAAAGAAATGTTCGAAATGCTTTTGCACTTCCGGGTGTGTTCCATCGAGCACATACCATGGACCACGACGCCAGCCGCCGAACGTCACTAGATCCGAACGCAGCGGCTTACCTTGCACATCTTTTACGAACCATTCGGAGTGCTGCTGAAACACGTTGGACTTCTCTTCAGCAACAAATGGGGCTACCCAGATAGCCGGCTCAAATCCACGCTCACGTATCTGCTTCAAGACACCCTGCACGTTTCCCCCAAATGCCGCACCCGTTTCTAACCAGTCGCCCATTGCCGGTTGGTAGCCATCGTCGATCTGAATGTAACGAAGTCCCGGCGAGTGTTTGGCGATGAAGTCGAGGTTGTCGAGAACCTGCTGAGCGGTAACGCGCGGTCCAAAGCAATACCATGAGCACCATCCGGTTGGAGGTTTTGAGAATCGCAACGGCGGATGATTTGACACAAGACGCGTTGCGAGTCGCTCAAGCAAGAGTTCGCGATCTGAGCCAGTTTCGAAAGTAAACTCTTCGAGGGCGACCGATGCGCCGGGTTCGATTTCCAATCCTTCGGTATCGACAACAACCTGGAGTGACTCTCCTCGTAGATAGAACTGTCCGATGAATCTCCGGCAGGAAGTAAAGGCCAGCAAGTGCTGTTGAACCGGAGAGGGCGAGAGCATCATCATGCCGTAGAAAGCCCGTGCTCCTGCTGGCGCTGATATTCGATAGTGTTTGGCGTCAGTGTAATTGCCGAGATCTGCCGGTTCACCAAATGTTCCGCCGGTTTGCGATAACATCTGAAAGCCCTCACCGTAGAGCTGTGTTGCTGGCGGGAGATTGGGACGGAGATCAAATAGGACGACCTCTTTGATCCTTACTGGCTGTCGACCTCGATTCACCAGTTCAGATTTGCACATTCGACCAGCCCAGCGACGAATGAGTTTTATGCTATCGACGTTCGTACCTTCGACCACCGGAACGACCCGGCTTGAAGAATTGATAACAGACGATCTACCAAACGCAGCGCTGGAAGGGTTTTGCCCCTCAAAGATTTGAGTCATCGCCGCTAACGCCGGAGCCGCGACCGCTAATTCGAGGATCTTTCTTCTTGAGAGTTTCCGTGAGCTCATCGATTTCAGATTTGTGAGTCTTCTCTGTGTAAACCTCCGTGGCCTTAGTGTCTCTGTGGTTTCTGATGCGGCCTATTAAAACCACAGAGACACAGAGCCCACGGAGACTGCACACAAAGAGGAATTAGTTTGTCGTCTCCAATACAATCACCGTCGCAATTGGATCGAGCGCTTGCGGTGGAACTGTCAGCAAAATTCCATCGCCGGTTTTGTTGACGTTCAGGCCTAGCTTCGGTGTCGCTAGCACATATGCTTTCTTAACATCTCGTCCAAAAGCCGGCACGACGAGCTTTCCATCTGCGGGCCAGTCGAACACATGCAGATAAACACGGCCTGGTTTGCTTGTTGCTCTTCCAAATGCGAGTTGTTTTACGAAAGGACTCGCAGTACTACCATAAATCGCCTCGCCATTCACCTTCATCCACCGACCCATTTCACTCAACCGCTCAACACTCGGCGCCGGAATCAGTCCTTCCGCTGTTGGCCCAACATTCAACAAATAGTTGCCGCCCTTTGAAGCGATATCAATCAGATTGCGAATCAAAACCTGCCCCGACTTCCACTTGTCGTCGTAAAACTTGAAACCCCAGGTGGTGTTCATCGTCATGCAGCTTTCCCAATCAACTCCGGGCAAACCGTTAGCAGGTATCTGCTGTTCAGGGGTTCCGAAGTCGCCCGCGTAGATCTGATCGGTCTTGCTCATCCCCTGCATGCCCTGGCGGCCACGGCCGACGCGATTGTTGATGATGATGTTCGGTTTCAAACCCCGCACGAATGTGTACAACTCCTTGCCATCAGCTTCGGTCCACCACTCTTGCCATTCGCCATCAAACCAAAGCACTGCTGGATCATAGGTACTAATTAGCTCACGAAGTTGCTCCTGCATGTATTTGAGGTATTCCTCTTTGCCACCGGGTTTCAGCTTCGTGGTGCGATTGCCGGCGGTTGGATCTTTCCCAGGTGCGTCGACGTACGCCGCCGGATAATGCCAATCCAGAATCGAATAGTAGAAACAAAACTTCAGGCCTTGTCTTTTCGCCTCCACCGCCAGAGCCTTTATCGGATCTTTGCGGTAGGGTGTCGCATCGACGATGTCGTACTTACTGACTTTGCTGTCGTAGAGAGCAAAACCGTCGTGATGCTTTGACGTGATCACGATGTATTTCATACCTGCATCTTTGGCGATGCGTACCCACTCCTTCGCGTCGAACTTCACCGGGTTGAATTGCGCTGTGAACTTCTCGTAGTCTGCGCGCGGAATGTTGGCCCATTCCATAATCCATTCGCCGATTCTTTCCGACCGCTTGCCGTTGTATTCACCTGCCGGAACAGCATAGAGGCCCCAATGAATGAACATTCCAAAACGCGCTTCCCGCCACCAACGCATTCGTTGGTCGCGCTGGGCTTTGGTTTCGCTAGAGCGATAACGCGGAGCGAACGATTGCCCGTATGCGCTTGGAGTGTGGTGAACTGTAATTACAATTGTGATACCGACGAGAATGAGTGCTAACCGTAATTTAGTATTCTGCACAATTGTCTCCTGTTGGTAACTCAATCCCGTGGCAAAGAGTCAGTACCACCTGCGGTAGCGGGTGGGTGCGAACGCATTGCCGATTGTCGATTGCCAATTGCCGATTGACTCGAGCGGAAACCCCAATCGGCAATCTAAAATCGGCAATCGGCAATGTCATCACCCACCCGCTACCGCGAGGTGGTACTGACTGTTTTGCCACGTGATTGACTCATCTCACTCGACCCACAACACTGGCTGCCGAATAAAAAAATTTCGATTTACTTCATCCACTTCAGAATCCGGCGGCAGCCTCTTCCACACATTGATGTACTCGGAATGATTGAAAGCGATGCCAGTGAACAGCAGACTGCTATGCCTCATCGGCCACTGGTCGTAGTACATAACATCGGGTTTCAGAGGCCACGTCTGCTTGTCCTTTATGTATGGGTACATGTAGGCGACGGCTCTGGCGACGCCACGACCATCCGGCAAGCTGAACATCCAAAGGTTGTCAGCAGGCGTTGCAAGGATCTGGCAAATAGTCGTCATCGCGTCGAGATTAAAAAGCGAATAGCCGTATGCCTTCGTACGTCGCTTCTCTTCCGGAAAACTTCCATCGACAGCAACTTGATTCGGAACCAGCACGGTCTTAAACCGATGGCGGCAATACTCGAGCAGTTTTTTATCTCCGACGAGGTCCGCAAACGCCGCCACCTGCATCACCCAACACGTGCCGTGATTATTCCGCGCGTCACGTTCGTCAGTGCCGTTCTTGCTTGTGGTCAGCCAGAGAATGTAGTCACTGAACCACTGCTTGATCTGTTTGAGTTCCACCGGCGTCAGCGCACTGGATGGTTGGAGCACTTGAATCGCTCGCGCAACTTCTACCAGATGAATAGTGTCGATGATGCCAATTCCGCGACCGGTAAACCGTCCGTGAATAGCCTGCGCGTACTGAAGGTTCGGATTCATGCGGGTGTCGTCATCGATGAACCACGCGCGAAGATGGGTCGCGGCTTTGCGTGCATATCGCAGATCTTTAGTGATCTTCCACGCTGCCGCTAACGCTGGAACTTGAATACTGAAGCGCATCAGATGCCGACGATGGTCGACAAAGTTATCAGGGTTCGACATTCCATCACGTTGAATATAAGGACCAGCCGGATTGTTTGGATCCGGCCACCAATAGTCGCCTTCAGAGAAGAAGTCGTGAATACCGCCGGCACTCCGCGGCGAACGTGATGCTGTGATCGTAATCGGCTGTTCGTTCAAGTACTTGTTAGCGGCATGCAAAATCCGACTGCGATCAAATGTCGCGACATCGAACTTCTGCCCTTGCGCAAACGGAGCCGCCAACATGAGAAACACTGCTGTAAATAACAGTTGGTAAGGCGAGCGATTGTTGGATTGGTGCAGTCGGGAAGGGGCCAAGCGGCCGTTACGTCCAACTTGCTGGGGCAACTCTGAGCGCGCCCCCGCTAACCTCCCAATAGAACTCACCAGAATGTAAATAAACTTTTTCATTGACCGCTAACGAAAAGCATTAGCGGGGGCGCGCTCAGTGTCGCCTCAGCAAGTTAAGAGTAACGACCGCTTGCCCCCTTCCCGACTGCACCAACCCAATGGCCGCTTGCCCCCTTCCCACCTGCACCTCAACACTTGAACTCATTTCAAATCGGGTTCGATTCTTACTGAGTTTGTATTCCAATCAACTGTCACAGTGGTTCCATCCGCAAAAGTTGTTCGTTCTTTTTTATAACTCACATCAAGAAACTCATGCCTGGTCATTTCCAACAAGCCCACACGCTTATGCAGCAGCATCATTTGCCGCATCAAGCTCAAAGACCTTTCTGGAACGGTGCTGATACTTATCGGCAACTCAGGAACGCCACCAAATAACAATCCCTGCAGCAACGTCCTTTCATCGCGCGCGCCAAACGAAACAATTACTGCATCGTGATAGACGAGATTGTAGAGTGGGATCAGAATGGCTTTGCTACCGCCCCCGGAGGAGTTCACGACATCGACGTATGGTATGGTCCAATCAGCCCCTGATTCAGTGGCCGTTATTCCGAGGTTATAGCGCGACCAGTTGAGCATCGCTGCCTGTGCCCGCATTGCCTCAGAACGGGTGGTTGGATGTTCAGGATTGAAATCAGCGTCAGGCGGAACGTAGCCGATCACGTCAATGTAAATACCCTGCGTCTTGATCCCGTTATCAAAAAACAATTGGTAGTTCTTCAGCAGGTGGCCCAACTGGAATCGTGCATTCAGATAAGCCTGTTTGCCGCCATCCCAATGGCGCATCATCGGGACGTTTCCTTGTTTGAAATCACCGAACCTCGAGCCGGGAAACTGCTTAGCCGGCAGCGATGTGTCTTCTTCGTGAACTGCAAACTGTGAATTGTAAGAAGGGGCGTCGAGATAGTAATCGCGATACTGATCGTGCAGGATTACGGGATATCCGAGTTCCCTGCAGGTGTCGGTGAGTTTTTTAAGGCCTGCCCATCCACCAGCTTTTTCGGGTGGTGGCAACGGATCCGGATGCTGGCGATCGTAGCCAAGTTGCGGCCAGCCTGAGACAAAAACCAGCGCGCGCTCGAATCCCTTCGCCTTCAGATCTCGAACGTTTCGCGCGCGTTCTTCAAAGGTGGTAAGGGCATAGTTTTGCGACCGGTCTTTGGTGTCGTAGCGATCGCTGTCGACGCTGCGATTGCGAAAGATGCTGAGACGCGTGTGAGGCGTTCCAATTAAATCACTGACAATCGGAGTGCGCGCTATCTTCTCTTTGAGCGAAACAAACAACCCCGACTCCATCACATAACGACGGTAGCGTTTCGCCAGGTCGACGTAATTTCCATCCGCAACAAAAGCCATCCGCACACTCCGGCTGTAACCAAAGCGTCCTAGCTGCGCGCGCCAACGCGGACCGATGACTGTTGGGCCGCCCGCAGGGTGCTTGAATTGGTAAGCGGCATCATCAGGTGTTTCGACGATCAGCATCATTGCCGCTCGACCTCTTTGAAAGCCCCACCACGACATCGACCACGACTCGATCACATGACTTTGCAGCACACTGTGATCCGTTGTCGCAATTCGTCCCTCCGGAGTGATCGACCGAATCGGGTAATACTCTTTGGGCCAGTTGCGTGGCAACAAGGTCCCGCGACCATTACTGAGTAACGTATAGTCGATATCGCGAGCGTCTAAAGCGCCTGGCCAGTCGAGTTGCCGCAACACCGTGTCCTGTTCTTTTGCTGCGATCTCGAAAACAACTTCTTCGTTATTGCCTTCTAAACACACAGTGAGGAACAGCTGTAGGTCGAGGACCCGATCCTTATGAGTCCAACCGGCTAGACTAATCTTGATTCCGCTTTTGAAACCGGCGTCGTAAGG
>DATIBJ010000114.1:0-22504 GCA_035457565.1 Pyrinomonadaceae bacterium
GATTCTGAAAGGAACAACGATCATGTTCAAACGGATCTGCATCGTAATGTCGGTTTCAGTCGCACTGATGTGCGGCGGTGTGCCTATGCGCACCGCTAACGCAGTCCTGATGACCGAGGCGGAAGTTGAAGCGCTCAACGCAAAGTCGGCGGAACCCGCGAGGGCTTCAGATACAGATACTGGCAAGAAAAACGAGAACGGCTTTGTGCGGGCTCTGAAAGCTCCGTTCAAGGCGATCGGTCGTCTCTTTGGCTTCGGAAACAAGAACGAGAAAAAGATTTCTCGCATGCGAGAGAAGGATGCGAAGAAGTTTGAATCAGCCACCGTGACGCGAGTTATTGATGCTCGCATGGTGCCGCCCGATCAAACCACCACGAGACCTTCAGCCGACAACCCATCGATTGATGCGGCAACTATCTCCGACGAAGAAGCAAAATCGATCGCGGCACGTGAGCAACTCGAGTACGGCCGTCAACTGCTGAACAGCGGGGATCTTAACGGCGCAATCGCAGCCTTATCCACAGCTGTCTCCTTGAATCCGAAATTGAACGATGCACACAATTTGATGGGTGTCGCGTATGAAGCAAAAGGATTGCGGAACCTGGCATTTAAATCCTTTGAGCTCGCGCTTCGAGGAGACAATGATGATCCCGAACATGTGAATAATCTCGGATATCTTTTCTACAAAAATGGCGAATATGAGAACGCACTGAAGTACCTGAAACGCGCAGTGAAGCGCGCGCCGGAAAATCAGCGTTATTGGAACAATCTCGGGCTTGCACAAGCGCAACTCAGAAAGTTCGATGACGCTTACAAGAGCTTCGCTCGCGCAAATGGCGAACTTGAAGGTCATTTGAATATCGCTACCAAGCTACAAAGAGTTGGTCGCGAGGACGAAGCCATTAAGCACCTCGAGCGGGCTCGGAGCTTGCAACCAAAATCAACAGAGATTCTGGCCCGTCTGGTTTCGTTATACGAGCGAACAGGGAGAGCAAGCGAAGCTCAGGAAGCACGGGCCTCGATAACAACATTGCGAGCCTTGGCCACGACGCCAAAAGACTAACGTTGGTCGATCAAAAGGAAGTCAAAAGCTATGGGACACCTCAGCATCCTGAGTCGCGCAGAAATCGAAAGTCTTGGCCCGCCCACGCCAGAAGAACTGGCGGAGACCGGAGTCCATGAACAGTTTCTTTGCGATCTTGCTTTGAAGCATGTCGCAATGCTTCCCGATCCTAGTACCGCTACAGTTGCTGACCGATTGCACCTTCCTCGCGCACTCACAGAAGAGCTGCTCTACCACTTGTATCGGGAAAAGCTCATCGAGATGCGCCTGCAAAGCGCAGTGGGAGCCACCCGCTACGCGATGTTGGACCACGGGTGGGAACGTGTGACGCGCTTGTACAATCAGAGTGGCTATCTTGGTCCAGCGCCGGTTTCGCTCAACGACTACTCGCACATGATGCGTCTACAAGCGGTTCCATCACGACCGGCTTCCATGGAGACCATTCGTACGGCCTTTAAGGATCTAGTATTGCCCGACTCGCTGTTACAAACATTGGGTTGTGTAATCAATTCACGTTCGTCCCTGTTCTTAACAGGGCTTCCCGGTACCGGAAAGACAGCGGTTTCGGAACGGATGAACGCAGCGCTGTTTGGGACGATCTGGATTCCTTACGCGGTCGAGATAGACGGTCAGATTATTCGAATGTTTGACTCTCACTGTCATGTGCCGCTTCCGGAAAGAAGTGCGGTACTTGAGCACGATCGTCGCTGGATTGAAATACAGAGGCCGCTCATCATCGTCGGCGGAGAGCTTACGTTGGAGAATACTGATCTCACCTGGTCGGAAGCTGCGAAGTTCTATGAGGCACCGTTTCAAGTGAAATCCAACGGCGGAACCCTGGTGATTGACGATTTCGGCAGGCAGCGTGTGGCGCCGCAAGATCTACTGAATCGCTGGATTCTTCCGCTGGAACGTCGCGTTGACTTTCTCACCTTACACAGTGGGAAGAAGATCGAGGTGCCGTTTGAACAACTAGTTGTGTTTTCAACTAATCTCGATGAACGGGCCCTTGTCGACGAAGCTTTCCTTCGACGCATGGGATATCGTGCGCGCGTCGAACCGCCCTCGTCAGCCGCGTTCGTAGAGATCTTCAAACGCACTGCAAGTGGTCGGGGTATCTCGATCGATCAAACATGCTTGAATCACGTGCTCAATCGTTACGTCGCTGAAAAGAGAGTTATGAAAGGCTGTGAGCCTCGCGATCTACTGAACAAGGTCAACGATATCTGTCTCTTCGAAGGTCGGCCTCTGCACTTGACGACAGAGCTGGTAGATCTCGCCTGGGGTAATTACTTTGGCACGTCGCATAGTTTTGCACCAGAGATTCAGCGCTTTGAAACTGCGAGCAGCGGGTCGATGCAGGTATAGCGTCTTGCGGCGCTTATAACAAACATGGTGCGGCCTGGAACAAAGCTTCGTTTGGTTCTACTGTCCGTCGCTCTGGTCTTGGCCGGATCGAGATCGGGTTGGTTAACGTTCGTCCAATCTGTAGTAGCTCAAACAACAACTGAGACTGAACGATTCGTAACCGCTCGTTCCAACGAAACTGTCCGCGCCATCGCCAATAGAGTCGGGGTTGATGCGGCGGAACTTGCTCGAGTGAATCAGCTCTCAGAGAGTAGTCGTGTTCCCAAAGGCACCAAACTCCAGTTACCTCCAGAGATTCCAGCAAAGCCGGATGAACAAAACCACGTTGTTGGTAATCGCATCACACTTTCGGACGGCTATTCGTTCGAAGCCGACGAGGTCTGGAAACAAGGCGATGACATCTGGTATCGGCAGGGCAACATAACCAGGGTACTCAAAACAACCGTTAAATCAGTGCGCCCGATGGTCAAGTCGGTTGCGCCCGCACCAGCCACCAACGGCCCGCCCAGTGAGAAGAAAGAGGTCGTTGCTGAGGCCTTGCCGACGTGGATTTACCTGGTGGGTGGGGCTCGGTTTCGCGTTGACAGCGTTAACGAAACTTCGGACGGCGCATGGTACACGCGCGACAAAATCTCGATCTTTCTTGAGCGAAATCGCATCGCTCGTATCGAAGTAGAGCAGCCCAAATCGGCCAACTTGTGGCGCGGGACTGACTGGACCTCCGGAAATGCAGCTATTGATCATCTTATTAGAACTAATGGAGCTGCGTTTGGCGTTGATCCATACCTCGTATTCCTCGTAATCGAGAAGGAATCGCGGTTTCAACGACTGGCCGTCAGTCCAAAGGGCGCCCGCGGATTGATGCAGTTGATGCCCGGTACGGCACGGCGTTTTGGGTGCAAAAAACCCTTCGATCCGGCCGAGAATATTCGCGCCGGAACCCAGTACTTGCGAGAACTAATGGATATGTTCGCGGGGCAGGTGAACCTGGTATTGGCCAGCTATAATGCGGGTGAAGGAGCAGTCATAAAGTACGGCCGTCAGGTTCCGCCATATCGCGAGACTCGCGACTATGTGAGAACTATCGGAAAAAGGTATGGCCTGTCAGGACGAGAAAAAGTGGCGGATGACCCGGTTCCTCCTCCACAACGTTAGGGGAATTACTATGAAACGAGTTGCGGGAGCTCTAGCTCTTTGTTGTTGTCTCCTTGGATCAGCAGCCTATGCGCAGAATCGAGAAGCACCACTGACCAATGCGGCAGTGGTAAAGCTGGTGAAGGCGGGCTTTAAAGAAAAGACCATCGTCCTGATGATCGCGGCGCGTCAGCCAAATTTTGATCTTTCTCCAGAGCGAATGATTGAGTTGAAACGCTCAGGGGTGAGCGAAAACATTATCATCGCCATGTTGTCACGACAGGACGGAATCGAAGCCGATTTGGATGACGACTCGTGGGGTGACGATCCCTTCGTGAATCGGAGTCCCAACGCAAACACTAATTCCGGCTCGAAACCGAATTCCGACGGTAGTACCGAGATCTTCGGATCCAGTTCGGGTTCGAAGAGTCGGACTCGTTCACGCGGAACGAATGGCGGTGCTTCGGGAGAATCAACGCTCACAGGTAGTGCGACGGTGAGAATTCTTCGTCCACCGACCGAAGCTGGTGGAACGGACGCATCAAAACTTGAAAAGACGAAAAGCCTGACAAACGATTCCATTATCGAACTCGTTGAGGCGGGATTTTCAGAGGGCACCATCATCCGCCGCATCGAACAGTCACCAGTAGAATTTGATCTCGCTGCCGCAAAGCTGGCGGAACTGAAGAAACGGCGCGTGAGCGAACGCATTTTAATGGCGATGAAAGCGGCCATGGGTGAGGGGCCCGCAAAATAGTCGCGGCAGCTATTACCTCGTATAGCAATACAAAGACAGACTTGATGTGTAGCACATCGCCATGAATACGAATCGTTACTCCCGTCTTGCGCTTGCGGTGCTGCTGACCTTGGCAGCAGTTTTGTTGTATGCCGCGAGCACTGCAACAGCACAACGAAAGCCGCGACCCAAGACAACACGCGGAGCAGCGAAGGCGACACCTAAACCCACGCCTATCCCAGGAACTCTTGAGGCGATGGGTGAGCCACCCCCGATTCCAAAACTAAAACCAAAAGAGCCGCCAAAGGAAGTCAACCCGGGCGATGTCATTTCAGTGAACACCACCGAAGTGATGATCCCCGTGACGGTCACAGATGGACATGGAAAGCTTATCAACAATCTGACTCGTGAGGACTTTCGCATCTTTGAAGATGGTCGCCAACAACCGCTGAGCGATCTCGCGCTACGACAGGTGCCCGTTGACGTTGTGTTGATGGTTGACGCGTCGTCTTCAGTCTCAAGCAATCTTGAAGACTTTCGCCGTGCCGCAGAGGCGTTCGCAGCAAAACTCGCTGCTGACGACCGTCTCAGTCTCATTAAGTTTGACGATCGCGTACAGCTACTTCAAGACTGGACCAAGAGCCGCTTTCAGTTCAAACGAGCATTGAGTCGAATTGAAGGCGGCATGTTTACGCGCTTTAACGACGCCTTAACTCTCGCGGCCACAGATCAGTTCACAGATACAAAGTCGCGTCGCGCAATAATTGTTTTAAGTGACGGCATCGACAGCGGACGCGGTAGCAACACTTTGGAAATGGCGCTTCACGCTTTACTGAAGTCGCAGGTTGCCGTCTACGTGATTAGCAACACGGAAATCTCCCGTGCAACTAAGCGAGCAGAGCTTGATGGTCTGTTGGGAGGGTCAGACTCCGCGGTTCGTTTCAACCAACTCCGAATCGATGATCTACGCGAAGGACTTCGAGTGCTGGATTTCAGTGAGCAAAACCTGGAGCAACTGACTGCGGCTACAGGCGGGCGTCTCTACAAACCGAAGAGTTTTGCCGATCTGGATGAAACATACGCGGAAGTCGCTGATGAGTTGCGACATCAATATGCGATCTACTATTCGCCGCTAAACAGAGAGCGCGACGGCAGCTTTCGCCGCGTACACGTGCAGATGACAGACCCGGCGCTCAAGGCATTGACTCGCGTGGGCTACTTCGCACCCAAGAGCTGATTCTATGTAGAAACAGCGCCAGAGTGGTCTCCTGGACTGAACTAAAAGTTGTGCGGATAAAAACGACACTCTGGTGCAGCTTTCTCTTGTCGATTTGCGCATTGTCCGCATCGGCGCAAAGCGAAGTCGCGCCTACGAAGCCCGACGCTGATACAGGCACTCCATCGCAGGTTGCAATGTCTGCTCCCGCAGCGCCTCCATCTGTTCGTATTTTTCTGACGGCCGGTGGCTTTGCAGTTGCGGATGAAGCATCCGAATCGCCGGATGGCATCTGGTATAAGCGCGGAAACGTCACCACGTTTCTCGATCGCAGTCGCGTAAAGTACGTTGAGACAAAGCCAAGTGCTGAGGTCGAACCGAGTGTGATAAAGGCGCGTTGGAAAATCTCCGACGCTCCCCGTATCGAGAAGTTCTTTCAGGAATCGTTCAACCGACCCTTGCCAACAACTGCGTTCGGCCAATCCCACATTCACGATCGCTGGGGATTGGACCATCGAAACGGCATGGACGTCGGATTACACCCGGACAGCGTAGAAGGAAGAACGTTGATTGGTTTCCTGCGCGAACAGCGGATTCCATTCCTGATATTTCGCGGCCCAATTCCAAAAGTGGCGACTGGTCCGCACATCCACATCGGCAACGCTTCATCCCGCATTCGCTAAGAGCATTCAGTAGCTCCTATGGCGTGGAGGTACACAGAGGATGAAATTCATCGAAGTGGCGCACCCAGAGGGTGGCCAATTAATCGTGCACGTCGATCACATCACCAGCGCGCACTTTCGACCGGCTGAAGGAGATGTAAAGAATCGGCTGGGCCTCGATCTCGATAACCGTCAAAACGATGTAGTTCTATTTGGCGAAGAGGCAGAGCGAGTGTGGCGGAAGCTTCGTGAAGTGATGATTCAGTCGTAGCGATTTACGGTACAAATGAGCAGAGTCGAGACCAGAAACCTACCAATGGCCGATCCACTTTCAGAGAAATGGGTGGATCTGCGTCTGCTGGCAACAATGCGTGTAGTCCTCGGCGCTTCGGCACTGCTTGTGGTGTTCGTGGATCCGTCGGAGCCCAATCGGTGGGCGTTTCGTCCATACATCGTGCTCTTCATCTATACGCTGTACGGTTTGGCAATCTATATACTCACCGCACGTCGGCACCCAGTTACTGCCCGCAGCCTCTTGCCCTGGATTGATCTGCTGTGGACGGTACCACTTGCCGTGTTCGCTGCAGGCTCCCCGAGAGTTTTCTACTACTTCTTCTTTTTCCCAATTATCGCTGCCGCATTCGTTTGGGGACTAACCGCTGGAGCACGAGTGACGCTTACAGCCGCGTCGTTTCTCACGATTGCGGGCAAGTTAGCTGCACCACCTGGCCAGCCAGTTGAGCTTGATCGACTGCTGCTTCCACCGATTGGCTTGTTGATCTTTGGTTATTTGATGTCACGTTGGGGTGGATTCAAGGCGCAAATGCGCAACCGCCTTCAGCTTCTGAAAGATGTCACCGTCTTTTCGAATCCGCGGTTTGGAATAGACAGGACCATTCGCGAGATCTTGGAGCGCGTTCGCGAGTTCTATGGAGCAAAGTCGTGCATGTTAATTGTGCCGAAGTCGGAAGACGGCAACGTTTATCAGATCTACAAGACGCGACGCAGAACAGCGCCCGTCGGTTCTTCTCCCCCGGAACTGGATCGCGAAACCGCGCGGATCTTTCTGCATCCGTCTAACGAACACGCGCTTCTATATCAGAAGTGGCATCCGAGACGAACCGTTCTCTTTGACGTAATGTCACGCCAAGCCTCGGCAGGTTCAGCGGCGGAGGCTGAAAAACTGAGTGGTCTTTTGGATGCCGAGAATTACGTATCGATTCCTGTCGCATATCGTCATGGCATAATTGGCCGCCTATATATCACCGACGTTCCGCGCCGCCTGGATAATGCCGATCTTAACTTCCTGATCCAACTCATGGACCATGTAACACCCGTCACGGAAAACATTCGCCTCGTAGACAATCTCGCATCCGATGCCGCAGAGCATGAACGGCGGAGGATTGGTCATGATATCCATGACAGCGTTATTCAACCGTACCTCGGTCTGCAATTTGGTCTTGTTGCGCTGCACCAAAAGCTGCAGAAGGGCGACGGTACCGCCAGTCGAGACGTAGACGAGTTACTGGATCTCACGAATCATGAGTTGGCCCAGTTGCGCAGGTACGTTCGCGGCTTAAGAGTCGGTGAGGAGCGATCGGATGTGTTGCTTCCAGCCCTTCAGAGGTATGCGGCGCGCTTTTCGACGGTGACTGGAATCCAGGTCGAAGTGGCCGCTGCTGGACCAGTAAAGCTGAGCGATCGGCTTGCCGGCGAGTTGTTTCAGATCGTCACTGAAGGCCTGAGCAATATTAGGCGTCACGCATTTTGTAACGACGCAAGGATTGAACTCTCGTGCAATCAGGATTCCGTGATTCTGCAAATTAAAAATGGTCGGTCGCGAATCAATGGCGATGCTGAACGAACTGCGCCAGATACTACGGTCAGCTTCAAACCCCGATCTATTGCGGAACGGGCTGCGCTGCTGGGCGGGGAAACGAGGGTATTTGTAGATGAACTGAACTACACGGTAGTTAGAGTAGGAATACCCCTATAAAAATATGACCGAAATTACGTCTCCACCAACACCGTCCATGCGCATCATGATCGTTGATGACCACGCAGTCATACGCAGCGGCCTCCGTATGCTGATCGAGCACAACCCTCGAATGGCTGTGGTGGCTATGGCAGGAAACCGCACCGAGGCACTCGAACACGCGGCAAAGGAGCGCCCGGACGTAATCATTCTCGACCTGGTACTTGGCGACGACGATGGTCTGGCATTTTTGCCCGAACTGTGTGAGATGAGCCCACAGTCGCGGGTATTAATCCTGACGGGAGTACAGAATCCGGATTCTCATCGAATGGCAATTCGCCGTGGTGCGATGGGTATCGTACTGAAAGAACATGCAGCGGATTTGTTGCTGAAGGCGATTGAAAAAGTTTACGAGCGGCAGGTTTGGATCGAGCGATCAATGATGAGCAGTATCATTCATGAGTTCAGCCAAAATACGCGCGATCCTGAGCAGGAGAAAATTGGGTCACTCACGGATCGCGAGCGTGAGGTAATAGCACTCGTGGGTGAAGGACTCAAGAACAAGCAGATTGCAAACCGTCTGTTCATCTCCGAGACCACCGTCACGCACCACCTGAGCGCAGCATTCTCAAAACTGGATGTATCCGACCGACTTGAATTGACTATCTATGCCTTCCGTCACGGTCTGGCGAAGATCCCTCAGAAGTGAGTGAGGCATCCAGTTGCCACCTTAAACTGTTGAGCGCTTTCAGGACCCCACGGCTTTACAAAAAAGTCCGAAATGCCACCGACGCAGTCGGTGGATGCTTCATACTTAGCCGACAAAACCCAAGTTCGTTCTCTCGGCACAATCCACCGACTGCGTCGGTGGGATTCCGGACTTTTGTGCAAAGCTATACTCCACCTGCCAGTTCCTCCGATTTCGCTTCACGCGCTTGGCCGACTTGCTTTAACGTAAGTAGAGCCTCTTGCGTCCAACGGCTTTCGTCGCGTGACGAGCTGAGCTGGCGCCGGCACCGATGTCAGACTTCGTACACAAAAGTTCAATTGTTCGGAGAATCTGGGGTGACCCGGATCTTATCCTCTTAATCTTTGCAGGTTCGGCGGCAGAGTTTGCGCTGAACAGAGCCGTCGATTGGCTTTTCTTCACCGGTAAGATCCCAGGCGACCCGATCGGCCGCCTGTTTTCCACCGTCCGTTATGCTCAGGAAATTGTATTCGTGAGCGAGGAAACGGCGCAGCGTACGATAGATCGCATAAACGCATCGCACGGCTCTGTCGAGCAGCAGCGTAACGCGACGATACCGGAGTGGGCATTTCGCGACGTCCTCTACATGTTAGTCGACTATTCTGAAAGGGCTCACGCGCTGCTTTACAGACCGCTGTCGGCGTCAGAACGAAATGAAGTCTACAGTGTGTTCCTGCGGATCGGTGAAGGTTTAAAGATTAAAGAATTGCCGCGTACGTATGAAGAGTGGAAGGTGGACCGGCCCCGGCACCTGGTTCGCGATCTTACTTACAGCCGGCACACGTCATTACTGTATCGGCAATATCGGGTGCACCTGGGAGCCTGGCGCTACTACTTGTTACTTCAGGTACAAGCGCTGCTCGTACCTGATCAAGTGCGACGAATGCTTCGTCTGAAGTCGAACGATTTCATCGCCGGTCTGGTTCAAACATACGGAGTTGTCACGGCTCTAAATCTTCAATCGGTGGTCCATACTCTCTTGATCCCGCCGCGGTACTGGGCGCAGCTGAAACAATTCGACAAGATTGGCGCACGCTCCGTAGGAGTGCCATGTTTATAGCGCGTGCGTAGTTAGTTTTTTCGCACTCCTTTAGGAGTGCCATGTCGTGGCCGCCTGTCATCGACCGACCGGCCATCGGTCGCACTCCTAAAGGAGTGCAAGGATTCTTTAGCGATCCAGTGCTATAAACATGCCACCCCTGACGGGGTGTCGTTGTGATTGCATAAATCAACCCTTAGCTCGGCCCGCGATTGTCGTCTCATTCCGGCATACAGGTGGGGCATCTTGTCGACGCCTGAGGATTCGGCAGGATCTCCAATTTCCCGCGTTTGATAAAGCGACCATTGTGGAATCGATAGCGCGTGCGCGTAAATGACTTCGGACAACACAAACCAACTGGCTCTGTATTGCCGAGCCATCCGCCGATCTGAGTGCCGCGACCCCATAGTTCGACCACCAGTCCGCCATCTTCCGCGTAAGCCTGTCGGAGGCCACCCTCGGCACGATCGCCGCCCTCAAAACCCCACAAGAACTTCGGACGACGATTCTTTAACGTGTAGATATAGACCTGGTCGACACCAGCACTGCCGTCAGTATTAATGTCCAAGGTGATAATGGCTTCTTCGTTGCCGTCACCGGTGATATCTCCAGAGACAACTTTGCGGAGCGTAAAGCCATAACGCCAGTCGCCCATTTTGCCATTGCTTAACGCGAACGCTTTGGTTTGTCGAAACTCGGCGGGAAAGCGAGCAATGGTACCGGCGTAGCGGAAGTTGGCGAAGTCGATGTCGCGAATGGAAGATGGTGAGTGCTGTGAGGACGCGGTGTAGTTCGATAGCAGCAAAATAGCGATGATAATAAGGCTTGGGTCGCGTCGTGTTCGCCGCAGGCGATGCGCCGGTGTTTGAAAGAAGTCAGCGCTGCGTAGCAGTGCCATGTTTATAGCTCGAGAGCCAAATTTTGTGCGCTCCCTAGGAGTGCCATGTCGCCGAATCGTTTGTGGCCTCCAAGTTTGTGGCACGCACATCGCACTGCTAAAGGAGTGCACAAGTCCAAGCCGGTCGCGGGCTATAAACATGGCACCCCCTACGGGGTGACGAACGATTGTAGTGATTTACGCGTTTATTAGGCCCATCCGATCTCCTTCAACGCGAGTCCAGCGTTCCAGATCTTCGTCATGTGGGCGATCTTGTCACCGTCGAATTGCATGACGTAAACGTAATCGGTGCTGATGCTCCGGCCGGTTGGCGGAACTGGTCCGCCCGGACCGGTGTGCGTCCCGTAAAAGACACCATAAGCGGCGACGTTGTTCCGCGTTTGATCAGTTGCGAACGACTTCACCTCATAACGTCCATCCGGCAGCACCCCCAGCATGCCTTTCATCCAGTCGGTGTATTGAGCCAGTGTCGTTACGTTGAGCAGCGGTTCTGCCTGTGCCTGAAACGTGGCGTTGGGTGTGCAATAACGACTACAAACTTCCCATCCCTTACCAGTCTCGCACGCTTCAAAGAATTCCTGCGCAATATTTGTGATCGAGAGCATCGAAGCTCTCCCTTCAATGTGGAGTGTTAAAGCTTCGTCCGCGGTAGTGCGGCACTCCAGGTAGGAGTGTCATGTTTATAGCATAAGACATACTCTGATTCTTACACTCCTTTAGGAGTGCGATGGCGTATCGACCACTCGTTGGAGAAGACGCGTTGCAGAATGAAGCACTGGACCAGCCAATGGGTCCCTGTTTAGTCCCTCAAATGGACCTTCACCGAAGTACAAACCATCTGAAACCAACATCGTGATCCGAACCTTACCGACGTCGGGTGGAGGTAGGCGTTTCTTGTCCCAGGGCCCGATTTGATCGACAACGGGTTGAGCGCTTGCGATCAGTTCCTTCGCCAGTTTCTCGACTGGATTTCCTGAACCTTCAAATATTGCCATGGCCCCAGAGTAGTTTATGTAGCGGACTCCGCCTTCCGAGAACGCCGCCATGATATCTAGTCCCTGTTCTTGAGGAACTTCAACGATAACCCCAAAAAGTTTCTTCGGCGGTGGTTTCTGTCCGAGCTCGCGAAGGCGGTGGAAAGCAAGAGCCCGGACTCGACCCTCGTTCGCTTCGTCGTTCGCAATCTTCTTAAGGGATTCTAAGTCAGGCTTTTCGGCCAGCAATGTTGGCCAAAGTCCCGCCCCCTCGATGGTGTTTTCGTTCTTCCAAAGCGTGAGGTCGTCACAGAAGAGCAAATTATAAATGAAATTAACGTGGTCCTCTTGGTAGGGTTTGTAGAATTGCATTGCGGCGTGATATGGCACTCCTAAAGGAGTGGCAGAACTTTGTGGCCGTCGCCAGCTATAAACATTGCACCCCTGACGGGGTGACAAAACATCTGACATTCCCGGCGATCACCAAGTTATCTAACTCTCCGCCAATTTCTTCATCAGTTCATAAAGCTTCAGGGTTGTGTTGAGGTTTCTGACCGTCACTTCCTGAAAGGGTTTTTTGTTTCCGAGTTTGGCCATGCTGGTCTGATTCATATCGCATAGACGCGAGGACCACAGGAGCGCTCCCGGACGATATACAACCACTTCCTCGATGTCTTGATTAGGTTCCAATCCTTTGACAATGTCTTCCGAGTCAACTGTATGGCGCAGGAACATCACGTTAAATCTGTAGTCCTTGTTACCGTCCCAATTCTTCGGCATGTTCCCAAAGAGCTTCGCCATCTCGGAATAACTCTTCACGACCACTTTGGAGTCGAGCTTGTATTCCTTCGACAGCATTTGCTCGATGTTCTTTTCGAGCTTCCGCGCGTCGGTCTCCTTTGATCTGAACAAGATGTTGCCGCTATTGATGTAGGTGCTTACATCTTTGAAGCCGAGTTTTTCGAAACTCGCCTTCAACGAGCTCATGCTGATCATGTTGTTTCCGCCGACGTTAACGCCGCGCAGGAGAGCAACGAATATGGATTTTTCTGGGGCAGATTTCATTAAGGCGAATTGAAAATCATTGCTTTGAATCGGGCTTGTCAAACCCTGGTTTAAGCTCATAGACGAAAAGGCGAGCCTCCTCGCCATAGATGTTCCAGATAATCCACTCCTGGGCTTCGCCTTTCTCAAACTGCACGTTGTAAATCATTCTCACTTGAATGGGAGAGCTCGGCATAACTTTCGCTTCGCTCAGCTTGGCGCTTACTACCTTCCCCCACTTGTCTAACGCTTGCTTTTCCAATAGCGCAAACTGATCGCTATTAACTTCTGCACGAATTGAATCGTCCAGTAACGCATAGAGTTCCGCAAGCCGTCCTTCATTTCGGAGTCTGTGAAGCTGTACGACTGCCTTTTCGGCTTTTGCCTGCTCCTGAGAATTGTAGATTGGCTTGATAGCAGCAAAGCAAGATGACAGAAACAGCACACTGACCAACACGAAGACTAGTTGAGTGCCAGTCAATCTTGGGTTGTGTTTTGAATCACTCATTGAATTGGCCCCCGCTCCTTCAAGAGGTGGGCGACTGCGAGAAAAACCTTTTCGCCGTTTCTAAAAACGTCTGACTCTCTTCATTGTTTCGAAAAGCCCGCTTCGGAATTACATGGGCTTGTAAGGGACTAGTGAATATGTAGATATACTGGTTATCATTCTCGATTTTCTCAACACCGCTCCACGCGACTTTAGATTCTGAGACGGAACCCTTTTCTGTCAGGCCGGCGGACTCGATAATCACCGTGTATTCGCCAAGCACGCTTTTGCTCTTGGCTGCGGAATAGGTTTTCAACGCGTTCCGTCTTATGGCCCAGCGGTAATACAGCGGGTAACCGAAAACAAACAAGAGAAAAAGTAGGACTGTGAATATGAGACGGTCGATAATAGTCCAATTCGGCCACACGACCGCTATAATGAGCGTGGCAAAAACGCCCATCGCCTGACTAATACGCAATCTTCGTTTGAACCGCGGAGAAGTACGGAAGTTATAAACGCTGAAGGCCGCCGCATCCTCAGCCGTGAGGTCATAGTCGATTTGCATTGAAGTGTTTGGAGTACTCAAGAGCGTCATCACTCCGTAGGAGTGCGACGTTTATAGCACAGACGTAGGTAGGATTCTTGCACTCCTTTAGGAGTCTGATGTTGTAGCAGACCCGAGTGCTCTACTCACACCCGTATCCATTTCGCACTCCTAAAGGAGTGCCGAAGCTTCCAAGCGCTCGTAGCTATAAACATCGCACCCCTGACGGGGTGAAGATCCAGTGAGCACATGTGTAACCCAACGATCCTATAAGAACTCTAAACCTTCGTGAACCGTCAGACGCTCGTAATTTCGGTTTCTTTTGATTTCGAAAGGTCGTCGATCTTGCCGATGTATTGGTTGGTGAGTTTTTGAATTTCGTCGAGTCCGTCGCGCTCCGCATCTTCGGAGATCGTCTTATCTTTGAGCATCTTCTTTAGGCGCTCATTCGCGTCGCGGCGAACGTTGCGAACAGCAGTGCGGTGATCTTCGGCGATATCATGAACCTGTTTGGCGAGCTGCTTACGTCGCTCTTCCGTCAACGGCGGAATCGGAATGCGAACGAGCTTCCCGTCGTTCGAGGGATTCAGTCCGAGGTCCGCGCTTCTGATTGCTTTTTCGACAGCGCCCAGTTGCGACTGGTCCCAAGGCTGCACCGTCAACATCTGCGGTTCGGGAGCATGCACTGACGCCATTTGATTCAACGGAGTCATCGTGCCGTAGTAATCAACCATCACCGTGTCGAGGAGACTAACGGCCGCGCGGCCAGTGCGGATGGTCGCGAGCTTGCGACGGAAATCGTCAATAACCGTGTCCATTCGTGGGCGCGTTTCTTTGAGTACGTCCTTTTCGCTCATGTTCTCGACTCCGGTTTTAGTTCTCTGTGCGGCCCTCTGTGAACTCTGTGTCTCTGTGGTTCATTTAGATCCGACGCCACTCAACCACAGAGACACAGCGTTCACGGAGGTTGCACAGAGAATCGAGGTTCTAAGTTGATAATGTCCTGCCGAGACTTACTCTCGTTCCGACACCGGGCTCTCCCGAAACGACGCGCGTAATATTGCCCTGCTCTTTCATGTTGAAGACGATAATGGGCAAGTTGTTATCCATACAAAGAGAGATGGCTGATGCGTCCATCACTCGCAGCTGCCGCTCCAGGACCTCTCGATAGGTAATCTCACTATACCTCTCGGCTTTGGGATCGTGCATTGGATCAGCCGAATAAACACCGTCGACCTTCGTGGCCTTCAGAATAATATCGGCCTTGATCTCGAGAGCGCGCAGGGCTGCGGCTGAATCGGTTGTGAAATAGGGATTACCAGTACCCGCGGCGAAGATCACGATGCGACCCTTCTCGAGATGCCGCACAGCGCGACGCCGAATGAACGACTCCGCAAGTTGTGGAATATCAATCGCAGATAACACACGGGTGTGGACGTCGACTTTCTCAAGCGCGTCCTGCAATACAACCGCGTTCATGACGGTCGCGAGCATTCCAATGTAGTCAGCCGAAGAGCGATCCATGTTTCCAGCACTCTTCGACACGCCTCGGAAAATGTTTCCGCCACCTACAACTACAGCGACTTCGACCCCCAACTCATGGACAGCTTTCAGTTCTTCGGCAACACTGCGCGCGACGTTGACGTCGATGCCGTAAGCTTGCTCGCCCATCAGCGCTTCGCCAGATATCTTAAGCAACACACGCTTATAGGCGAACTTGTTTGTTGTCTCTTTTGCCGGTTCGGTCATTCAGTTGTGTTGGTCTAACCGACCAGTGAAGCGACTTCGCCGCCAAAATCATCGGAGCGTTTGTCGAGACCTTCACCCATCTTGTAGCGAGTGAAGCGGCGAATGGTGATCTTCTCGCCGGTTTTGGCCACCTTCTCAGTGACAAGTTCACCAACAGTCTTTGACGGCTCCTTCACGAACGGCTGATCGAGCAGAACCGCGCCTTCGTAGAAACGGTTCATAAGTCCGTCAACAATCTTCTCCACGATCTGGGGCGGCTTGTTCGCATTCTTGGGATCGTTCTTAACTTGAGCAAGCGCGATCTCCCGCTCTTTTTCGAGCGCCCCAGCCGGAACATCCTCGCGCGAAACATAACGAGGCTCCGCCGCAGCGATATGCATCGCCACGTCTTTCACTAACTGCTGAAACTCCTCGCCACGAGCGACAAAGTCGGTTTCGCAATTCACCTCAACGAGCACACCAACTTTTCCGCCCATGTGAATGTATTGGCCCACGATACCTTCGGCGGCTATGCGACCCTCGCGCTTCTTTGCGGACGCGAGTCCGCGCTTGCGCAGGATCTCTATGGCCTTCTCTTCGTTACCGTTAGCTTCAACTAGCGCGTTCTTGCACTCCATCATGCCCGCGCCCGTCTTCTCGCGAAGCTGCTTGACTGCTGCTGCTGTAATTTCCGCCATGATTGCAAATGTCTCCATCCTATAGGTCACTCAACGCAGACTGCGCAGTGGGACACGGTCGGTACCGTAACGCGGTAGCGTCGGGTTCTTGATAATTCGAGTCTTCACTGTTTGATCAATCACCCGACGCTACCGCGTTAGGGTACTGACTGTGTCCCACGGCGAAGCTCTCAAGGGGTCAATGAAAAACGCAGCCCGGCGGAAGATCCGCTAAAGGCTGCGCTCGCCGATGAATAAAAAATCTCGTTAGCTTGCCGCCACGACCGACTCGGCGTCTTCGTCTTGCGCCGTCTCGGAGCTTTCGTCCACCTGAGAAGTCGTCGATTCAGGCTGCGCGCCATCGTTGGTTGCTTCACTGCCTTCAGCGGTAGAAGCTTGCGCCTCACCAGTGTCCGTTGCAGTTTCTTCGCCTGCCTCACCTGACTCTTCCGTCGGCTCAGCGACTACGCCGCCTTCGGTGGCGATCTGATTTCCTTCGACGATTGCATCCGAGATCCGCGATGCGAACAAGCGCACGGCCCGTAGTGCATCGTCGTTGCCAGGAATCACGTAGTCGATTCCGTCCGGCGAACAGTTGGTATCGACAACCGCAACGATCGGAATGCCCAGACGATTCGCTTCCGCAACGGCGATCTCTTCTTTTTTGACGTCGATTATGAACACCACGTCAGGCAGACGCGACATCGACTTAATACCTGACAGGTTTTTGTTCAAACTCTCTCGCTCTCGATCAAGCTTGATGCGCTCTTTCTTGGTCATTTTCTCGTAACGACCGTCGGTTTGCATCGCCTCGAGATCTTTGAGACGTTTGATCGATTTCTGCACCGTCTGGAAGTTCGTTAGCAGACCACCAAGCCACCGCTGGTTTACGTAGAACTGCCCGCACTTCTCGGCTTCTTCGCGGATAGCATCCTGGGCCTGGCGTTTAGTGCCGACAAACAGAACAGTCCGACCTTTATCCTCGGCGATCTGTCCAGTGACAAAAGCAATCGCCTCACGGAACATCCGCTGCGTTTTTTGCAGATCGATAATGTAAATGCCGTTGCGCTCGCCAAAGATGTATTCCTTCATCTTTGGATTCCAGCGCCTGACCTGGTGACCGAAGTGAACACCGGCCTCCAGCAACTCTTTCATGGTAACCGAAACCAAACCGCAATCTCCTTCTGTTAACTGGTTTAATGTACTCGCCGCCGCCTCACGACTTCTTCAATTGAAGCAACCAATCAAGCAGCGACAATGGATTCAAAGCATTTCGCATTTTGGGATTTCGGATTGCGGATTTCGTGAATCGAAGATCGAAGTTGCATTACACAAAATCCGAAATCCGAAATCCGAATTCGTTCCCTCTTATCGTTTCGAAAACTGGAACCGCTTCCTTGCGCCCTTCTGACCGTATTTCTTTCTTTCCTTGATGCGCGGGTCGCGCGTGATCAACCCTGCATGTTTCAGGGTTGGACGCAGATCAGCATTGTATTCAAGAAGCGCGCGAGTTATGCCGTGACGAATAGCCCCCGCCTGTCCGGCCGGGCCACCGCCAGCCACGTTAATAATCAAATCAAACTTATTAACCGTCTCCGTCAGCTGCAAAGGTTGACGGATGATCATGCGCAATGTTTCGTTTGGAAAATAGCGGTCAAACGCTTTCCGGTTAACCTGAACTTCACCGGCGCCGGGTCTCAAATATACTCTTGCAGTGGATGTCTTTCGGCGTCCCGTTCCGTAATACTGAATATCGGCCACAGTTATCTTTCCTCTTAGCTCTTTCCGTTATTGCGCATTGGGTTGGTGAGTTAATTTGAAGACTTGCGGCTGCTGGGCGGCGTGAGGATGTTCGGCATCGGCATAAATCTTAAGCTTCTTCGCCATCGCCTTGCCGAGTTTGGTCTTCGGCAGCATGCCCTTGATGGCGAGCTCAATGACTCGCTCCGGGCGCTTATCCATCATCTCTTTCGCCGTCGTCTGACGCAGACCGCCCGGGTAAAGCGTGTGGTGTCGATAAAGCTTCTGCTCAATCTTATTACCTTTGAGTACAGCCTTGCGTGCATTGATCACGATCACGTGATCGCCCATATCAAGAAACGGCGTCCACTGCGGACTGCGCTTGCCCGTCAGTATTGCCGAAACTTCAGAAGCAAGATGACCGACCGTTTGGCCGGTGGCATCAATTACGTACCATTTTCGTTTTCCAGCGAGATCCTTTCCGCTGGGGAAGTAAGTCGACATAGTTAACTATCTCTATTTTCAGCGAGTAAAACGCGAACGGCTAGAATAACCGTCGCTCGGAAAACTTGTCAAGGTAACACAGCTTCCCGCGTTCCACCAAAAGGCCCCGAACGCGTTTCACCAAAAGACCTCACCGCGAAGGCCTCACCGCGTTCCACCAAAAGGCCTCACCGCGTTTCGCAAACACAACGCCGAAGGCGTTTGCGAGTTCCAGCCCAGGGTTGCTTCAACCCTGGGTAACCGTAATCCAACGGTGACGAACTCTGAAGGAGTTCGCGAGCCGGTTTGCCAACGCTTTCAGCGTTCTCTCGCTGCACACACGAAAACCCAGGGTTGGAGGCCAACCCTGGGCTGGAACTCGCGAACGCCTTCGGCGTTAGACCGCGCTTAAGACGAGACCACGGTCGAACCTGACCACGGTCGGAAGCCTGACCACGGTCGAAACCTGACTACGGTCGAAACCCTGACTACGGTTTGTCTGGCGTCTTCGTGGTGTCGCCGCCGGTGTTGCGCTTCAACTTCGGCGGGGCGTCTGCCGGCTTCGTCTCGCCATCCGGCGTTGTGGTCGTGTCGTCCGGCGTCGGATTACGCCGCTTCAATGTCGGACGGCCCGGTGCGCCGTTTTCATCAGCACTCTGAAGCGCTCCCGTCGTCGACGCACGCGCGTTGGACAACCGCAACAACCGGCCTTTCACGCGCTGAAACTCCGAACTGCTAATTACATACTCTTCGCGTTCCGGGAACCGTGCCGCCAGGTTAATCGCCGCCTGACGTCGATCCGGTGGCGCCGGGTGCGTCGCAAAAGCGCGCGAAATGAATCCCGGCTTCTTCTTGTTCTTGGCTTCGAGCTTCTCAAACATCGTCGCCATGGCGCCCGGGTCGTAACCCGCCGCGTACATGTACTGAATGCCGAGCTTGTCAGCCTCTTCTTCGGCGCCGCGGCTAAACTTCATGAAGATGCCGAGCAATCCGATACCGGCCGTGTTCTGGTAAATCATTCCCGGAATGCCGCCGAGGAAAATCGACGCGCCCAGCGCCGCGTATTCAAGCAAACTCGCCTTCGCCTGGTTCTCAACCGCGTGCCGCGCCGCGACGTGCGCAATCTCGTGCGCCATCACACCCGCGAGCTCAGCCTCGTTATCAGCGGCGAGCAGCAAACCCTTGTTCACGTAAAAGAAACCGCCCGGCAGCGCAAACGCGTTAACTTCGTCGGAATCGATCACCTTGATCGTGAACGGCACCTTCGCGTCGGAGTGCAAAACGATGTTCTGACCAACGCGATTGACGTACTCGGTAATCAGCGGGTCCTCGATGAACTTCGCCTGCCGATCGACTTCCGCCGCCGCCTCGCGTCCCTGACGCACTTCCTTCTCGGTACCGCCCGCGATCTTACCGATGAAGCCGCCGTTGATGTTTCGTTTGCCGATCATCGACGGGTCTTCGTTTGTAGACAGCGGCTTGAGCGGTTTGTTCGGCGCAGCGGAGGCAGTTGTCTGAGTCTGTTTAGCGGCATCGGCCTGCTTGGCCGGTGCCTGCTTCGCCTCCATCGTCGGCGGCTCGCCCATGTTCGGAGGCGCGGTTTGGGTCTGCGTCGTGGATTGCTGTTGCGTTGATTTCGTGGTCGTCGTTTGGGCGAGAGTTAACGTTGAACTCCCCAGCAAACACATGGCCAGCAGAAGAGCACCAGTAGCACGGGAGAAGATGTTCATCTCGAAAAAACCTCCAAATGTATCGAACGACCTGAGGGTGGGGTCTGCGATGTTGTTTTCGCTAAATCCAGACGCGCAGTCTATGATGACGGGTCTGGCCGCATGGTTGCGCGCCTTGATTTACGTTTAACGACCTAAATATACGCATGCCCGACAAGAAAAGAAAGGAAAAGCCGAGCCTTTCAATCATCGGCGCAGGCCGCCTCGGCACCACTCTGGCCGTCGCTCTCAACGGCCGTCGCTATCCCGTTCAATCACTGGTTGCGCGCGACCTTAAACACGCTCGTAAAGCCGCCGCTCTTTTAGATGGCAAAGTCCAAGCGTACCCTGCGAAAAAAATTGGTTTGCTGCCGCAGGCAGATCTGTTTTTGATTTCAACCCCGGACGACCAGATAGCGAGCGTCGCGGCTCAACTCAGCCGTCTCAACTACGATCCCAAACCCACAGCGCTGCACACCAGCGGCGCGCTGTCTTCGGAAGTGCTTTCACCATTGCGAGCCAAAGGTTGGAGCACCGGCTCAGTGCATCCACTGATTTCGGTCAGCAGCGCAAACGACTCAATCGAGGGCGCGTTCTGGAGCGTCGAAGGCGACCGCCGCGCGGTGCGTCTGGCGAAAGCGTTAGTGCGCGATCTCGGCGGTACAAGCTTTTCGATTCGAACGGCAGACAAACCCCTCTATCACGCCGCCGCAGTGATGACCTCCGGCAACGTCACCGCCCTCTTCGACGTAGCTTTGGAAATGCTGGTCGAGTGTGGCCTGACACGCAAAACCGCGCGCCGCATTCTCCAGCCGTTGCTCGTAAGCACGGTCCACAACCTCGAAACAAAAGACCCAGCCGCCGCACTCACCGGCACGTTTTCGCGCGGCGACGTCGAAACCGTGAAGCGTCACCTCGCGGCGCTGAAGGACCACGATCTCGAAGCCGCGCTGAAACTCTATCGTCTGCTCGGCGAACGCTCTCTGAAACTTTCGAAAAAGCACCCGCAGTTACACAGAGTGCTGGCTGATGGTAAATTCTAACTGATGCAACCGACACCAAGCGCAAGCTACAGTTTGACCTTGCGCGTCAAGCTTTCTTCTCGCGCCGGCTCACTCGGCGAACTGACGACAGCCATCGGCCGCGCGGGCGGCGACATCGGCGCCATCGACATCGTTAACGTCGGCAACAACTACATCATTCGCGATCTCACGGTCGCTTCCGCTTCCAGCACGCACGGCGAACAGATCGTTCAGGCAGTCAAAGACATCGACGGCGTCGAACTGTTACAGGTTTCCGATCCGACGTTTCTCATGCATCTCGGCGGCAAGATCGAGGTCGTCTCGAAAGTGCCGTTGAAAACGCGCGCCGATCTCTCGATGGCCTACACGCCCGGCGTCGCGCGCATCTGCGACGCGATCTACAGAGACCCGGACAAAGTTTTCACACTAACAATCAAGAAGAACACCGTAGCCATCGTCACCGACGGCACGGCGGTCCTCGGTCTCGGCGACATCGGTCCGGCCGCCGCCATGCCGGTGATGGAAGGCAAGGCGATGCTGTTCAAGGAATTCGCCGGCGTCGACGCTTTCCCGATCTGTCTGAACACGAAAGACCCGGACGAGATCGTGCGCACCGTGAAAACAATCTCCACAGGATTCGGCGGGATCAATCTCGAAGACATCTCCGCGCCGCGTTGTTTCGAGATCGAAGAGCGCCTCAAAGAAGAACTCGATATCCCGGTCTTTCACGACGACCAGCACGGCACGGCCGTCGTCGTCCTCGCCGCGCTGATCAACGCGCTGAAGATCGTCGGCAAGCAGATGGACCAGATCAAGGTCGTGGTGAACGGCGTCGGCGCGGCAGGCGTGGCGTGTTCGAAGATCATCATGGCCGCGGGCGTGACGAACATCATCGGCTGCGATCAAACCGGTGCGATCTATCGCGGCCGCAAAGAAAACATGAACTGGCTGAAGGACTGGTACGCGCAGAACAGCAATCCCAACGACGAGCGGGGAACAGTTCACGACGTCATCAAAGGCGCCGACGTTTTTCTCGGCCTGTCAGTGCCGGGCGTAATCAACGTCGAGGACGTGCAGAACATGGCCGACCAGCCGATCGTGTTTGCGATGGCCAATCCGACGCCCGAGATCATGCCCGAAGACGCCGCGCCGTACGTCGCGGTGATGGCGACCGGACGGTCGGATTATCCGAACCAGATCAACAACGTGCTTTGTTTTCCGGGAATCTTCCGCGGCGCGCTAGCGTGCCGCGCCGTG
>DATIBJ010000115.1:0-29208 GCA_035457565.1 Pyrinomonadaceae bacterium
CTTGTTGTGGGGGGCCGGCCGCGGCCGCCCCCCCCCCCCCCCACCCCCCACCCCCCCCCCAACAACCCCCCCCCCCCCCCCCCCCCCCCCCACTCCAAAGAAAACAGGTTCTTTGGGTTCATCGATTAAGTCATGTTTAGCTGCGAGTTGGAAATATCGCTCGAGCCCCTTCTGCATCTGAACGTCCAGCTTGAACGCAATGTTGTCTGTCAAATAGAACCTCAACTCCTCACGGTTGAGAGGGATACGTGTCAGATAGTAATCGACAATCTCGTCGATACGGGCGACACCTTCGTCCCGAGCGCCCGCAAAGTCAACGTGTTTCGCTCGGTCGGTCGCGTCGTTTCGTATCGCCCACATCGCAAATACAAAGCCGAGGCCTGTGTGTTGTCGCCAAAGTGCAGCCATGTCCCAGATGTGCAGTCCTTCGCGTGCAAATGTCATAGCAGGATCGCCGATGATTAGAGCCGCATCATTGGTAGCGAGCATATCGTGCAAGTCCGGCGAGGAACTGCTCCATGAAACTTCATGGTTCAAAAACTCGCGAAAGATAATTTTCAAAAGGGCTGCCGAAGTACGTGATGATTCATCAAGGGCGACGCTTTTTATCTTCTCGATCTCCGGCTGTTTTGAAACCAGCAGTACGCTCCGCACGTCCGTTTTTGAACCGACGCATACATCGGAAACTAATGAGATGTTTGGGATCCGCTGGTATTCGATCACCGGAATGAGGGCGACTTCGACAACTGCCTCGCGAAGCAATTGTGCGCATTGAGCAGGAACAGCGTCGATCAACTTCACGTCTTCCCGCTTTGGTCCATAAAGAAAACTCCAAATAAGCGGCGCGGAGTTTAAGTAGGTTGAGGCTGCGATTGTTAGCGCCGAAGTTGCAGCGTGCTTGGGGATATCCACTATTTGACTCGTACAAGGTATCTCAGTTGTGGCAAATGCTAATTGATGGAATCAGTCGCATGCAACCGGTGCATTTGATTGACATCACTTTTTGTGCGCAATTACTATCCAGACCACACCATGATTTACGACTTAAGCATTCCGATTTCATCCGGTATCCCTACCTATCCTGGCGACCCTAAGATCGAGATTCAGGATTGGCGCAGTCTATCGAAAGGTGATGGCGTGAACGTATCCGTGCTTCGCTTTGGCGCGCATACTGGGACACACGTCGATGCTCCAGCCCATTTCATCGAAGGCGCAACGAAATCTGAATTCTTGCCGCTCGATATTCTGATAGGCGATGCTGTCGTTATTGAAGTGCCAGCCGAGCTCAACTCGATCTCTCTGGGTTTCGTTAGGGCTAACTGGAAGCGCGAAAGCAAGCGCGTCCTCTTTAGAACGCGCAACTCATCTCTTTGGAAAACGTCAGGCGCTACTTTTGAACAGAGTTATGCGTATCTCGAGTTGGAAGCGGCAAGGTATCTCGTCGAACACGGCGTCCGACTTGTTGGTATCGATTACTTGTCAATCGAACAGTTCGGCACGGAAGGTCATCCGACGCACATCGAATTGCTTTCAAAAGCGGTGGTAATTGTTGAAGGTCTGAATCTCGGCGGCGTTCCTGCAGGAAGATATGAGCTGATCTGTTTGCCGTTGCGTATTGCCGACGGACCGGGCGATGGCGCGCCTGCTCGCGCTGTTTTGCGAACTCTCGATCACTAAAAGAGCAATGGCAAAATCGGAGCAAAATGATTATCGCGAGCGCGTGTATCGAATCGTGCGCAGAATCCCCCGCGGGAGAGTAATGACGTACGGGCAGATAGCTGAACTTCTCGGCGATGGCTACACGCCGCGCACCGTCGGATTTGTTATGCACGCGTCGCCGTCAGGTACTCCATGGCATCGTGTGCTAAATGCGCGCGGTGCGACTTCAACCGGTCGGCTTGTTCTGCCGCACGACAAGCAACAGAAACTCCTTGAACTGGAGAACGTAGTATTCGATAAGAGTGGCTGTTGTGATCTCCAAACATTTTTATGGATACCTGGGAAAGGTGAACTCGCCGAGCCCAAGCAGAAACAAAAGGCAACGCTATTCAGAAAGAAGCCGGCGATAAAAGGAGGAAAATAATGAGCCCCGATCCTCTCGAAAGAGTTCCGTACGCGGTAAGCCCGCCTCGTTATTCAGTGTCGCACCAGATGGTAACGACCGCGTTCGAATTACCGAACTATCGCGTCGTGCAAAACCTTGGTGTCGTACGCGGAATCGTCGTTCGTTCGCGAAATATATTCGCGACCATCGGCGCGTCACTGCAAACCGTCGTCGGCGGCAACATCACTGTTTGGACGAAGCTTTGTGAACAAACACGCGCTGACGCGTTCGACATCATGATTCAACACGCAACGGAAGTCGGCGCGAACGCCGTGGTGGGTGCTCGTTACGATACGACTGAACTCTCTACGGGTGTCACTGAAGTGCTTGCGTACGGAACGGCGGTTATTGTCGAACCGACGAATCCGGGCGACACCTATCGGTCATGAGCACTTCCAAGCTCACTGAAGCTCAACGAAAACGCATTGAAGATGCACTTAGCACAGTGCCTTTTGCAAAACTGCTAGGCATCAAACTCGATTCCGTCGAACCAGGTGATGCCAGTCTAAGTCTGCAAATCCGCGATGACTTCAGGCAGAACGCAGGCGTTGTCCACGGCGGCGTCATCGCGTCGCTTATCGACTCTGCGACCGCCTTTGCCATCCTGCCTTTGCTGAACCCTAACGAACGTTCGACGACCGTCGACCTCACTATCAGTTACCTCAGACCTTTAACCGTTGGATCGATGGTGGCGCATGCCAAGGTGATCCGAGCCGGCCAGCGTCTAATTGTGGTTTTTGCTGAGCTTCACGATGATGCCGGAAACCTTGCTGCTACAGCACTTAGCACCTACATGCGGCTGTCAAAAAAGCGGATGTAACCCGTAATAATCCTGTGGACAGCCCCTGTTCATCAATGTAAAATCATGCTTGTCATCTGGGCGCGCAAACGTCTCCCGCAGCAACCCAATCCGAGCGCCCGCCACCTCCCCCCAATGTACTCCCTATATAACTCGCTCCTAGCCCAGCACCCTCGTCAGTTGACGCCGATACGTTGTAGCGTCTCGACGATTTGCAGGCTTCAAACGTACTTCGAAGACGTCGTACTTGAGAATAGTCTTAACGCGCTCGTGGTGGAGAGTATCCCGACCGTCGAAGTCCGGCCGAACCGCGAAACAGCGCGGGTGAAGAAGCTTGTTGAGGCGGCTGAGAATGTTGTTCTCTTCGTCCCGCGAGATGATTCGCGCACACATTTGACGGAAAACCATAGCGGTGCCAACAAACCTGCCATGGTTCTCAAGCGACCGGACGACGGGATCAATGAGCGGTTTGTAGTTATCGCGGACGCACGGTTCTCAGCGCTTCTCGCGTCGCCTCCGTCTTCCGAGGAGACAGCTGACACAGATTCTGCGCACGTCGTGTGGACGTTCGAGCCTGACATTGTCTATTCAGCGCTTGAGTACCTGATGGCCCGAATGACGGCCGAACATCCGGTCAACGCGGGTCCGTTTGCCGATGCCGTTCGCGTTTCAATGCCAAAAGCGACGTCATTGCAGCTGACACTTGGCGTTACAACCAAGCTTGCCCGTTTACTCCAGGAACAAGCCGAGCGCGAAATCGCTCTTAATCGCCTCGCGACTGCGATTAGAAATTCCCTCGACTTGAACAGTTTGTTGCGCACAGCTGCTAACGAAGTGGGACGCGCGCTGAACGCAAACCTTTGTGCTGTGCAGATCGAAGGTGAGCTAGTTGGCAATACTAAAACGGAGTCGTTTGTTAGTTCAGGTTCGATCGCAACCGATGAAAGAGAAGACACGCTGACGCAAGACATCGAGTTGGCGAAAACGACCCTGCGTCAAACACCGAAGGCTTGGGTTATCGATGGAGACGCAGCACAAGACAACGGCGGATGTGCACAGGCCGCCGTACCGCTCCTGTACCAGGGTTCTTACGTTGGGCTCTTGCTGGTTCAGGGTGATGGATCGCGGATTTGGGCAGACAATGAACTTCTCCTTTTGCACACAGTGGCTGATCAATTGACAGTGGCCGTAAACCAGGCGCACCTCTTCGCTCAGCTACAGGTTCAGGCACTCAACGATGGGCTCACCGGTTGTTACAACCGACGAGCGTTTGAAATGCAGTTGGAGCGCGATCTTCATCTTGCGACACGCATGCAGCAACCCCTGTCACTAATCATGCTCGACGCCGACAACTTCAAAAAGATCAACGATCAATCCGGACACGATACAGGCGACTCCGCGCTGCAGATCATGGCGGAAAACCTGCGGGCGGAATTGAGAGCAGTTGACTCGGCCGCGAGATTCGGTGGAGACGAGTTTGCCGTCATCCTGCCCCAGGCGGACATCGAAGGCGCGATGCTCGTTGCAGAGAGATTGCGCAAGCGCATGGCGGAGACAGAGATTCCGGGCTACGGTTTTATGACGGCTTCGTTCGGGCTCGCGACGTTTCCGATGCATGCGACCTCACGCGATACTTTGGTGGTTGCTGCCGATCGGGCGCTTTATCACTCCAAGACGAGCGGACGAAATCAAGTGAGCGCGCCTCCGGACCCAGACACTGACGGAACATTTGTCGACACGAATTCCTACCCGGAACTCGAAACGACTGCCGAAATCAACTAATACGTAAACCCCAACCGACCGTTGGCTTCCGGGCAACGAACTGAACGCATGATTCAGTATTGCCTGACTTAGCCGACGGTCTTTTTGATCTGCGCGCATTTGGCGTCGGAGCCATAAATCGCGCATGATACATTTCAATCTAAAGTCGAATTTGAAAGCGTAGTTCTCAACTCGCCGGTTGTAATGGATGACCTAAAGCAATTTGCCCGTTATTTCGCCCCGTACAAGTTTGCGTTGGTGACAGGCATCGCTTGCATCCTCGCGTACGTTATCTGCAGCCTCTACATTCCCTTAATAGTCGGCGCGGCTGTTGATGCGAACTGGACGGAAGTCACGTGGACCAGGTTGACAATCGCCGCCGCTAAAGTTCTCGGAACAAGCATTGTGGGCGGCGTGTTTCTATTTCTCCAGCGGCGGATCCTCATCGGCATGTCCCGCAACATCGAGTTCGACCTGCGCAGGGATTTCTACGCGCATCTTGTCGATCAGCCACAATCGTTCTTTCACGAACATCGTGTAGGCGACTTAATGGCTCGCGCGACAAATGATCTCGCCGCGGTCAGGCAATTGGCTGGACCGATGATCATGTACACGCTTCAGACGGTGTTCGTGGTCATACTGGTGTTGCCAATGATGTTCATCATCAATTGGTGGCTGACCACGTTGTTGTTTTTGACGATGCCGTTCGTTTCGCTAACAGTGAAATTCTTTGGCCAGCAAGTGCATGTTCGCTTTGAAAAGATTCAGGACTTCTTCGCACAGATTACCGCTCGCGCACAGGAAAACTTCACCGGCGTACGGGTTGTGCGCGCTTATGCACAGGAAGACGCCGAGATAGCAGCATTCAATGAGCTCAATCTTGAATATGCCGAAAAGAATCTAAGCCTGGTGCGAATCGACGCGATCATGCGTCCGCTGATGCAGTTTTTGATCGGAATTGGATTTGTTCTGATCATTTGGGCAGGAGTGCCGTTAGCCGTGCGCGGCGAGATTAGCATCGGTGAGTTTACGGTTTTCAACATGTATCTCACGCGACTCATCTGGCCGCTGATTGCCCTGGGATACGTGGTTAATCTTTATCAGCGAGGCACCGCAAGCCTTAAACGTCTAAATGCTATCTGGCGAATCAGACCCGCAATCGCTGATGAACCCGATGTCGATAAACAACCGGAGATTAGAGGCAGAATCGAATTTCGCGATCTGACGTTCAGATACCACGAGAACGATGAGCCTGTTCTTCGGAACATCAACCTCACGATTCCGGAAGGACAAACGGTAGCCTTTGTCGGTCGTACCGGAAGCGGTAAATCGACGCTCGTCAATTTGATTCCACGGTTGATAGAAGCGCCTGAAGGCACGGTGTTAATCGATGACGTGCCGGTAAACGAATACTCGCTGGCGCAACTTCGAGCGAGTATCGGCTACGTTCCTCAGGAGACATTTCTCTTTAGCGATTCACTGAAAGGCAACATCGGATTTGGCGTCGAGAAAAGTGAGCCGGCGGAGATTGAATGGGCCGCGGAGATTGCCGGACTGAGTGAAGATGTCGGCGGCTTTCCGGATCATTTTGATGTGCTTGTGGGCGAACGCGGTATCACTCTTTCAGGCGGACAGAAGCAACGGACAGCAATCGCTCGCGCAGTACTGCGACAGCCGAAGATCCTGATACTCGACGACGCATTGTCGTCAGTTGACACCTTCACCGAGGAGAAGATTCTCGGTCAGCTGCGCGGTGTTATGCGCGACCGCACGAGTTTGATTGTTTCGCATCGCATTTCGACTGTGCGTGACGCGGATGTGATTTGTGTGCTCGACGAAGGTCAAGTAATCGAACAGGGAACTCACAACGAGCTGCTCGCCCTAAACGGAGCGTATGCGGATCTGTACGAACGACAGCTGTTGGAGGAAGAGCTCGCGGCGACGTAAGGCAGGCTGGGATTAACGAAGAATGTCGGCAACGGTAAAACAGTTTCACGAAGAAGAGGCGATCGGTAAGACGTACGACTTGCAGGTCGCGCGCCGTCTCGTGCGATATCTCAAGCCTTACATTCGCCTGCTGATTCCAGCATTAGTCTTGACCCTTGGCTTAAATCTGTTGGGTGTGTTGCAGCCGAAATTCACGCAATACGCGATCGACTGGTACATCATGCCTCGCAAGTTGGATGGTTTGGGGTTGCTCGTTTTGTTGTACGTCGGTGTCCAGCTCCTGCGGTTGGTGTTCTCTTATTTTCAAGTCGTACTGCTCAACACAGTCGGGCAGTATGTGATGTTCGACATCAGGCGCGAACTTTACGATAAGCTTCAGCATCAGGAGGTCGCTTACTACGATCGCAATCCAGTTGGTCGCATCATGACCCGTCTAACGACTGACGTCGACGCGCTTAACGAGCTATTCACCCAGGGCGTGACTGATCTGCTGGGAGATCTCGTGATGATCGCGGCGATCATTGGGGTGATGCTTTGGATGGACGTGCGGCTGACACTTGTGACCTTGCTCACGGTTCCGCTGTTGTTTGCTGCCACGACCTGGTTTCGCAAAGGGGCACGGCGCGGCTACGACATGGTCCGAACGCGGATTGCTCGCATAAACGCATTTCTGCAGGAACACTTTGCGGGTGCTCAAACCGTTCAGATTTTCAACGCCGAAGGTAAATCGCTTAAGAAATTCGAGCGAATTAACGAAGACTATCGTCGCGCTAACATCGACACGATCTTTTACTACGCGGTCTTCTTCCCGTTAGTCGACTTGATTGGCGCGGTCGGAGTTGCCCTGATCATTTGGTACGGTGGCTATCGCGTGATTCAAAACACGCCGGGTCACACGGTACTTACACTGGGAGCGCTGGTCGCATTTCTTCAATATTCAGGATTTCTCTTTCAGCCCATCCGCGACATCTCTGATAAGTACAACGTGCTCCAGGGCGCAGTAGTTGCTTCTCATCGAATCTTCAGAACGCTCGACTTGCCAATCGCCATCTTGAGTCCAAATAGACCACTCAGGACGGAACGCGCGCGTGGACACATTGAATTTCAAGATGTCTGGTTCGCTTACAAAGATGAAGATTGGGTTTTGAAAGACGTGTCGTTCACCGTTGTGCCCGGTCAATCGGTTGCGCTCGTCGGCCACACTGGATCAGGAAAGACGACCATCACGAATCTCCTGATGCGGTTCTACGACATTCAACGTGGCCGCATTCTTCTGGATGGGGTCGACATTCGAGAGTGGGATCTAAAAGCGTTGCGTCAGAACTTCGCGGTCGTTCTTCAGGAAGTCTTTTTGTTCAGCGGGACAGTTGAAGGAAATATACGCCTTGGTCGCGAAGAGATTTCCGAAGAGCGCGTTAAGTGGGCGGCACAGGAGGTTCACGCCGATCGGTTTATTAGCAGATTGAAGGGTACGTACAAAGCAGAGGTGAGAGAAAGAGGGGCGGGGTTGTCAGTCGGTCAAAAGCAACTAGTTTCGTTTGCACGCGCGTTGGCGTTTGATCCGGCCTTGTTAATTCTTGATGAAGCAACAAGCTCAATCGATACGGAAACAGAACAACTGATTCAGCGCGCCATTGAGCGAGTCATGCGCGACCGAACATCGATTGTCGTTGCTCACCGACTTAGCACCATCCAAAATGCTGACCGAATAATCGTGTTGCATCACGGCGAAATACGCGAACAGGGAACTCACCAGGAGCTACTCCTTCAGCGAGGCCTGTACTGGAGGCTCTATAAACTGCAGTACGCGGACGGCACTGTTGACTCCACCGCAAGAAGCGAACGTGAGGAAGAAAACATCGAACCGGTGACAAGTCGGCTGCAGTTTAGTGAGTAAACTTAATCTGTCTGCACCGCCGTGGTGGTTCGCGTCTTGATAGGAACCAATGCTTCAAACGACTTGTAAATCTGCAGGTACATCTGAGTCTCTCGTGGAATCAAAACCTTCCAATCCTGCCCTCCACGTCGCAGATACGTGGGCAGCTTCGCAGCGTTTGAGTTGTAGCCTGCCGCCATCAACTCGCTCATCGTCGCGAGCTTGGCGTTCATCGCATACTTCACTTCGTCGTTAGCTGCCAGGTCATTCCAAGTGTCATTCATGTAAAGCAGCATTGCCTGTAGTGCGTTTGAATGATTACGCATGCCCGTCACAAAATCCGGAATTAATCCAACACCGGGATGCCGCTGACGTATAAGGTTGTAAGCCCACGGAATCATCTGAACCATTCCACCGGCACCGGCCGAACTTACCGAGTACCGATAGGTGTCTATTTCATTCAACGCATACAGCGAATAGATTTCATCGTAGAGCGCCAAACGGTTCTCATTTCTAAAGCGATCGTGATCGACGTGCTCGACTACACACAAACGTTCGGCAATGTCGATCAAGTCGTTGGAGATGAACACTCCCTTGTCGCGCAATCGCTTCGCGGCAAGATCCAACATGTTCCGGATATAAGCCTGGCCTGACATCGTGAGATCTTTCGACAGCAATGCCGGATGCGCTGAGGTGTAATAAGCCAGCTCCTTGAACGTGCCACCCTTCTCAATCGGAAACTCAACTACGAGCGGGTCAAGCGATCTGCCGTCCTGCGTAAAAACCGACAGTGCCGTGTTCACGCCGTTGGCTCTAATGACGCGAATCGTGAGCGGTTCGCCCAGCGAGCTTGTCATCGTGATCTCGGAGCCCTTCGTTAGAAAGGTCTGCTTCGCAACCGTGGCGACGTGAATATGAGAAGTCTTTCGATCGAGCGCTGCGATGTTGACGAACTGAATCTGCGGTGAAGTCATCGCCGTCAACTGCGGCCGGGTTTTGAAAAGTCGTTTCGCCTCGGAGATCCGCGACTGAATCATCGTCGGACTCAGGATCAGCGGAGTGATATTTCCTGCAGTCGCAGGTGTCGGCAGCGTCGTCTGAACCGTAGGCTTGGTTACGTCAACTCTCGTCGGAGCTTCAACTGCAGGTGCAGGTTGAGGATCCTTGGGACCTGTTTGTGCCGTCGTCTGCTGATGATTCGCAGCAGCAACCGTACGCGGTCGTACCATCTTTTGAGGGTCGGCTGTTTGGGAGAGCGCTTGCCAGGAGGCGCAGAGAACAGCAAGAGCGGATAGGGGTACAATTAGAAAACTTCTTTTCATCTTTTACGCTTTCAGGAGAGAGATACAGGAACGAACCCTGCCGGGGGGCTGGCACGTGCCTTTAGATTCGCCCACCGGCAGTCTGGTTGTCAACAATTTTCCAAACAGTATCGACTCGATCCTCTGCGTGATCCTCCCTCACGTGCCGGGCCGCTGCCCGAAATCTCAGTCGACCGCGAATCCTATACTCACAACCGCAGTGATGTCCTTCTCCAGTGAAGACGTGTCGTTCATGCCGGAATCGGAAACTTCATTTGATCCGGCAGGTGTTATTTGCAGAACCCCCATGCGAGCGGTTCTGACGGTGCCGATAGAACTGCCGGTGCTCTCCGCGATCTTTTCTGCACGAGTCTTGGCGTCTTTTGCTGCTTCTGCAAGCATTTCGATCTTCAAGCCCCCGAGTTGAGTGTAATAATACTCAGGCGCCATCGACTCGAGAAGGATTCCCTGGTTGATCAGTTCGGTAGCTTCTCGAGCGATCTTCCCAATCTTCTGAACGTCCTTCGAGCGGACCTCCAACTCCTGTCGCAGCGAGTATCCAGTGATTTCCGACGTCTCAACGCCGTCAGAGGTACGGCCGTGCAGAGTTTGTGAGGATATTGAAGAGACGGTGATTTCATTTTCAGGAATCCCTTTGCTCACGAGATAAGCCTTTATCTTCGGAACTGCCTCTGAAAGCGAACGGTAAGCTTCTGACAGCACCGGTGCCTGATACGAGACTGCCGATCTCCAAACTACGAAATCAGAAGTGATTTGACGTTTGGCGGAGCCAGTGACGGTAATCGTCTGGTCTCCGCGTTTGCCCTTAACAAAAGCCCAGCTACCTAATGCCGCTGCGATTATGATCGCTAGCGGAATAGCCAGAACAGCCAATAACGGTTTCGAGTTTCCATTCATCCTTGGGGGAAGCTCCTTTCGAATCTGAAATTGAGCGTGCACAATATACCGCCGTCGACCGCAAATGAACGAGTGTTACCCTGCTCGAGTCATGTGTCGGCCCACAGTGTTTTGGCCTGCGGCGGCGACTCTGTATACTTGGCGTTCATTTTGGAGATGCCATCCTGGTTTCAGTTCCCGATACATTTTGAAGGGAGTTAGGTTATGCAGGCTTATCGCCCCGCACGGACGGCGGTATTCGCGTCCGTGTTAATCGCCATCATCCTGGTGCTGCCGATGTTTTTTGTAGTGCGTTCGCAAAATTCAACAAGTGTTACTCAACAGATGATCAAGACCAACAATTATCCGGTCGCGCGTAAAAGCGATCAGGTCGATGATTACCATGGGGTAAAAGTCGCTGATCCGTATCGCTGGCTTGAGGACTTGGATTCGGACGAAACTCGGAAGTGGGTCGAAGAGCAGAACAAACTGACGTTTTCCTATCTTGCAGAGATTCCCGCTCGCAACACCATCAAAGAACGGCTGACTAAACTATGGAATTTTGAGAAGTACGGAGTTCCGTTTAAGGAAGGCAGCCGATACTTCTACACGCGCAATAGTGGTCTACAGAATCAGAGCGTTCTGTATTCCGTAAGCTCGCTTGATGCGCAACCACGGGTCTTATTAGATCCGAATACTCTTTCGGCCGACGGCACAGTCGCTCTCTCCGGAACGGCCGTCAGCGACGACGGCAAATTGCTCGCCTACAGTCTTTCTGCATCGGGATCGGATTGGCAGGAGTGGAAAGTTAGAGATGTTGGGACCGGTCAGGATCTGTCAGACGATCTGAAGTGGGTGAAGTTTTCGAATGCTTCATGGACACGCGATGGCGCCGGCTTCTTCTATGTCCGTTACGATGAGCCAAAGAGCGATTCACTCAAAGCTACGAATTACTTTCAAAAACTCTACTTCCACAAAATCGGCACGGCTCAATCGGAAGACGTGCTCGTCTATGAACGGCCTGACCAGAAAGACTGGCTGTTTGATGGATCGGTTAGTAAAGACGGCAAGTATCTAATCATCACAGTTTTCCAGGGCACTGACGTCAAGACTCGTATCTATTACAAAGATCTGAGCACTAAAGACGCTCCCGTCGTAAAGCTGCTCGATGATTTCGATGCCTCGTATACGTTCGTTGGAAACAACGGAACACGCATGTGGTTTATGACAGATGCTGGTGCGCCACGAGGCAGAATCATCGAGATCGATACGACGCAGCCGCAGCGCCAGAACTGGATGACCCTCGTTCCGGAAAGCAAAGAGACGCTGCAGGCTGTTACCGTTGTGAATCACAAGTTCATCGCGAATTACCTCAAAGATGCGTACACGCAGGTCAAGATATTTGATACCACCGGAAAGTTTGTACGTGAGGTTGAGTTCCCAACGATCGGATCGGCTGAAGGTTTCGGCGGCGAACCTGACGATCAGGAGACGTTCTATTCATTCACCAGTTTCACCACGCCGACCACGATCTATCGCTACGATATTGAAACTGGCAAGAGCACGGTGTTTCGACAACCACAAGTCGATTTCAATCCGGCGAATTTTGAAACAAAGCAAGTGTTCTACTCGAGTAAGGATGGGACGAAAGTCCCCATGTTCATCACGTACAAGAAAGGTCTGAAGCTCGACGGAAACAATCCGACATACCTCTACGGCTACGGCGGCTTCAATATCTCACTGACGCCCGCGTTTTCTGTCGGTATTGTCGTGTGGATGGAAATGGGTGGTGTCTTCGCTCAGCCAAATCTGCGCGGCGGTGGTGAGTACGGCGAAGATTGGCATCAGGCTGGAATGAAACTAAAGAAGCAAAATGTCTTCGACGACTTCATTGCGGCGGGAGAATGGTTGATTGCAAACAAGTACACGTCGACTCCGAAGCTCGCAATTTCGGGCGGCAGCAATGGCGGTTTGCTTGTGGGCGCCGCAATGACTCAACGTCCGGAATTATTCGGCGCAGCGTTGCCGGCAGTTGGTGTGATGGACATGCTGCGTTTTCAGAAGTTCACAATCGGGTGGGCCTGGGTCTCTGACTACGGTTCTTCCGAGAACGCCGATGAGTTCAAAGCACTCTATGCGTATTCGCCATTGCACAACATCAAAGCCGGAACAAAATATCCGCCAACTCTAGTTACAACCGCTGACCACGACGATCGTGTGTGGCCTGGCCATAGCTTCAAGTTTGCGGCGGCGTTGCAGGCGGCGCAGGCAGGAAGTGCTCCCGTGCTGATTCGCATTGAGACGAAGGCGGGACACGGAGCAGGTAAACCCACGTCGAAGATCATTGAGGAGTCAGCAGACCGCTACGCATTCCTGGTGCGGACGCTGAATATGAAGGAGTAAGAAGCAGACCTGCTTTTACTGGGACCACGGCGCAGGTTTCCGCACCCATCTGAACTTCCGAAGTTCTTTCAGCAGATCTTTATCGAGCGGTTCTTTATCGCTTGCCTCAATATTCGCCTGAACGTGTGACAACTTCCGCATCCCAGGAATGATTGTGCTCACGTCATTGTTTGAAAGAATGAACCGAAGCGCGAGTTCGGGCATCGTGATCCTCGTTTCATGTTCCCGGTTCCAATGGTCGAGAGCCTTTTTGATCTCGTCTGCTTTCTCGACGCTCGGTATCAAATTCTCGGGTACGAAATAAGTGTTCCGCCAGTCACCCTCGGGCCACTTGCTCTCCTTCGTCAGCGTACCCGTCAGCGTTCCCTCATCAAATGGCACGCGCGCAATTACTGCCACACCCATTTCACGACAGGCCGGAAACAGCTCATCCTCCGGATTCTGATCGAATATGTTGTAGATCACTTGCACTGAGTCGATCTGTCCACTCTTCACCGCACGCAGTGCATTCCAGGGCTCCCAACGATTGATGCTGATACCAATACCCTGAATTAGTTTCTGACTCCTCAGATCATCCACTTTGTAAAACCAGCGATCGTCACGCATCCAGTCGTCTTGCCAGGTATGGAACTGAATCAGATCAAATTGATCCAACTTCGCGTTTTCCAGGCTCCTATGAACATACTCTTCAACGTGATCCGGCGGATACGATTCTTTCAGAGTCGACTCCGGCAAAGCGGGCCATTGAAGGTTCTTGGGTGGGATTTTGGTCGCCGTGAACAGTCGTTGGTCCGCATTGGTGCGGACAATTTGACCTAACAGTTGTTCGCTATGGCCATTGCCGTAAGCGTACGCTGTATCGAAGAAGTTGCAACCGAGATTGACGGCGGCTTGTAAAGATCGTAACGATTCGTCGTCGTCGGAGTTGGACCAACTGGCCATGCCCCACATTCCGTAGCCGATTTCACTGACTTCCCAATTGAGTCGTCCAAAGCGTCGATATTTCATGCGCAACTCCTGCAGCAAGAGATCCATACTACTTGAAAGTACATTCTATTATAGGGAGTTCGAAGACAAGCTAACAGGAATTGCTCAACCGAATGTCCGATATGCTTTAAGCTTGTCGTTGAGGTTGCGTTGATTCAATGTAACCTCAGAAGCAAAAGTCTCACCGCGCAAGTCAATGAGGCTTGTGCAAGGTGCTTTGTCAAAATCTCTGCGTCGTGATTCAGTCAGTACACGAGTTGGGAATCGAAACTAGTTTTGAACCAGCAGAGGAGGGGCTTCCTGCGTAACGTCAAAGGACTTGCCGTTTGGTGTAAAGCAGAACCAGCGGTCAATCGGATTTGATCCGTTAGCAACGCGGAGATGAAAAAACGCCTTATTGATAACAAGAAACTCATCTTTGTAAGTTGCTCCGGTAAATACCAACAGCACGTTCCTGCCGTTGTCGCGAATAGTAGCAACGCTCACTGACTCACTTTCGTTGGCCTTTATATGGACAGCGCCTTGGTTGCCATGATGCGTCCATTCTAGGTCTATATTTAATCGTGACCGTTCAAAGATACGCCGACCAGTAATGTCCACGATTTCGATCAGTCTCACACTGGTGTCACAAGGCTTGTCCTTTGCTTCTAAGGTCAATCTTAATCGGATACCGTCCCACTCTAGGTGATCGCCGACAATTAGCATTGGAACACCAGAACGCTCCCACGCTAGGGCTCCCGTTATCAGCGCCCACGCAAATAGTAGTATCCCAGAGACGAGAGTTCCGACCCGAATGGTACATACATATGGCGTTTCATTCAGCAGAAGAGTGAGGATTATGCTGCTCTTTAGCAATGCGGGGATTCCTATTGCGGTAAAAGCCAGACCTAGTACTGTGACCACCTTTTTTGTGCGAGACTGGCCCCACGCAAATAGTCGCCACCAGAGCGAACAAAAAACTCGGAAACGCCGCCAAAGCATCGGCGCAGAGTATCACTGAAAAATCCAAGATCGCTAGAGTGTAAACCCCGAATGCTCGTTTTGGTTTTGGTCACAAATGCAGCCGGCCTCCTAATTCGACGCGGAAACCTATTAATGGTCAAAGCCCTAGACGACAAACTAAAGTTTATCGAACACGAAAAAGCGCGCCACGTTTTCACGCAGCGCGCTCTCTCATTTACTTCAAGTCAGTCGAATTAGTTATTGCCGGTCGACTGAGTGCCACCGTTGCTGATGACTACTTCTTTGTCGGATCCACCAAACTGCACTCCGAGCAACTGTGTGTCGTCGCCCGAACCACCTGAGCGCAGACGGAAGTCGCTCGCCTTCTTATCGCGCTGTTCCAACTTCGCGATCGACTGGGCCACCACCTTACCGCTCTTCGAGACAGTAAACTGACCGGTCTCATCGTCGAACTTGAGGTCGTAGGTTCCCTTTTTCACGAGTGTATTGTTGATCTTGATGTCACTGGAAAACGTGACCTTGTGCTTGTGTACCTTCGCCAGCGCAACAACACTCGACAGTGCGCCGACCACTAGTACCACTGCTATCCGATTCAGAATTGACTTCATTATCTTGTTCTCTCCTTGCTAATAGTTCAGCTCACTCTTGGGCACCGTTTGGTGCTTAAAAAGGTAAGCATTTGTTCCGATTGATCAGGTGGTCTCCCGAATCATTGCGATCGTATAACCACTAATTAGACGTAACCTCTTCCCCGCTTGTTAACACCGCACTCGACTTCGTTATGACAAGAAATAAAGAAAAAACTCAACTACGCTTTTCCCATTGGATCATCCAATTACGCGCATGATCTGTCTTGTTCAAGTGCAGTGCCTCAGCCTTAAAAGACTTGACGCCGCCAGAACCTGCGCGGCGTCGCGAACGTTTACGTGTGGCAGGAAACAAAGGTTCCACGCGTAATTGGCTTTGATGCATGAAGATCCATTTCTTTACTCTCTCTATACAATTCTTTACAGTTCCTTACACTCGCAGGATCGTCCTTTTGTTAAACTCCGCTCACTCTAGTGAGGTACCGTGGCGCAGTGTAGTTAGAGGTATCCGACAGTTACCGACCCTCAGTTCGCGCGCGGCGTCTTAAAAGAAATCTTTATTAACTTCTGAAGGAGAGATCTTAATGAGAAGGATAATCTGCGCTCTCACTCTGACGAGTGCGTTGATGTTAACGCTGGTTGCGCAGGCGGCAGCGCCGAACTTCGCGGGAACATGGACGCTTGATAAGAGCAAAAGCCAGGGGCTGTCACAGCGCATGCAGGGCGCTGACAGTGTGCAGTGGGTGATCACGCAAACTGACAAACAGCTCACCATTGAAGAAAAAGTGACTGGCGGACAAATGGGCGGCGGACAGGGTGGACCTCCGGGAGGAGCTCCAGCAGCTGCACCGCCAGCGGGCGCTCCGCCTGCCGGGGGTGGTCCAGGTGGTCAGGGTGGTCGTGGTATGGGTATGGGTGGCCCGAGAACCTACAACCTCGACGGCACCGAAGTGACTGGCGATACCGGTCGTGGAAAGTTTGTTCGTAAAGCCACATTGTCATCTGACGGCAAAACGCTTGAGCTGACTACGACATCAACTTTTCAAGGACCGAACGGCGAAGTCACTTCAACTGGCTCCGACAAGCTGACATTGTCAGACGACGGCAAGACGTTGACCGTCGTCAGCCATCGCGAAACACCGCGTGGTCCACAAGACAGCACGCTCGTCTTCAACAAATAACTCTCTTCAATCTGGGGCGCGCGCTTCACGCTCGCGCTCCAGAGTTACTCCAACCAATCCCGAGTAACGTCACACCATAACGCCAATCCACGCCATTCGTTGAAACGCGAGTAGTAGCGCGCGATCCGCTTGTCAGTTGTTTTCTTTCCCTTGTTTCTTACTTGAAAGAACTTTGCTCTGGTCCAGGAGTCGAGGGCCAAGCCGTCGTAACGCCCGAGCAACTTCAACAGATTTTCCGCAGCGTAGTTCCCGACACCTTTCACGCCCTTTATCTCTTTCGCCAACTCCGGCGTAGGGAGGTCGCTCTTCAACCAGCCTTCGACGTTCAGCTCGCCTGAGGCTACGCGCGTTACGAGCTCCTTCAGATATTCCGCCCGATAGCCGGCTCTGACCTCATCGACGAAGAAGGCCATAGGCATTTCCGCCATCGCCGCCGGCGTCGGAAAGGTCTTGCGGCCGTCGCTTGCCCTGCGTCCGAGTTTCTCAACCAGACCGGTGACCATTTTTTCGGTCAAAGCCCACGAGCAATTCGTCGTGCAGATCATCTTTACGAGATCTTCAAAAACGGTCGGCGACCGGAGCAATCGGCCAGCCCCCTGGGTTGCAATCCAGCCAAAATCGCTATCGCTTTTGGTTGTTGAATAGAACTTCTCGAGGTTGTCATCCAGCCGCAGCATATGGCGGACGTCCGTAAGAACTCTTTCAGACTCTCTTGGGCTTAGGACGGCGTCGGTGTTTATTTTCACTGAACGCTTGGTCGCCGTCAGTGACACTGTTACCGGCGTCTTCGAGCCCCGGTCGAGAACTCGGATCAGCTTCCATTTATCGCGGTCAAATTCAAACGGGAGCAGCCCATACCAGCCGTGGCTAATGACTGTGCGCTGGAAGTTGAAGGTTGGCGGTGTTGAGATTGTTAGTTCCATTTGTTGTGTCAATATTGAGGACGTTTCAGTCAAAAAAAGCGCTTGTATCGTTCGGCTTCGGTCAAGCTGAAACTTGACACTCAACGGGGCCGAAGCTAGACTGACTTCACTTGAAAAAACAGTGTGTGGAAGGCTGTGCTCCTCGCTCCCAAACACAGGGAAGCTATGGAGAGAGAAGTCAAACACTCGACTTCCTACAGTAATCCGGTGAACGTACGCACCGCTTCCGAAAACAAGTAAAGCCGGAGCTTTCCGGCGCCGTTCGTCGCCCCACAGGCAGTTAGCAGGGCAGCCAGTGGGGCGATGCCGTTTTTAGAATCCGATCTGCTGCCGCTGCTCCTCTGGTCCATTGCCTGTCACAACCCCTTTACGTAAATAGGGTTAGAAATGATCCATGGTTGTTCGCCCGCCGGCTTCCCCAACTGGGGCAGATACGCTTCAACGCGGTAAACGCCTGCTTCAGTGACGTCAACTGTTTTACTGGTCACGGCGTTCTCATCGACCCAAACCTGGCCATTCTTGAGCAGCACAACGCGCGCACTTACCGGCAAATCAACGCGAAGGCGGGTGTTAGGTTGTAAGTTAATCTCATCACCCTGGATGCGCGTTCCACCGGCGGTTTCTGCCGTAAAGTTGAAACCTGTGGTATCTCCGAGCAGGTCGAATCCGATAAAACAATGACTCTGTTTAATCGCACCCATCAGAGTGTTGTTGTCCAGTGTCTGACCGCGCTCGATCAGTACGTGAAGCCTGACCAGGCGAAAGCTGGTTTCGTAAGGGTCAAGCTGTAGTCCAACCAGTGTCTTTCCGCTGCCGTCGTTCAGGCTAACGCCGACGTTCGCATGCGCATCGTTTCCAGCAGTCGCGGTCAGACGCCTCCGAGCCAAAGCCGCGTCCCATTTTTTCAGATTCTCCGTTGGCTTTGTGTAAAACGTCGCGAATAGCAATGCAGGATACGCACGCTGAGACCAGAGCACGTCGAAAACAGCGAAGACCGGATTGATTTGCCGCGCATTACTATAGACGTTGAAAACTTCGACGCCATCGAACTCGCCCATTTCCCAGCTCTTGAATTCCTCTGGATATGCAACGAACGAAAGTGCTCCGTGGGTTCTAGCTTTTGCTGCGACTTCAGCGGTAGCGAGCTTGCTCGCCTCACGAAGATCCGTATCGCCAGGTACGACTAACAGGCGATCACCCGCGGCCGTCGATACTTCATTGCCGTTGATGAACAACACACCGCCATGCGTTCCTTTAAGAGTCATCGCAGCGGTATCGATGTCTTGCTCCGCGTGCTCCGTCATGACTACAAAGTCCAACTGATTGGCCCGTGCCGCTGAAATGATGTCTATAAAACTGCCGCGACTGTGGCCGCCGAGAAACGAATGCACGTGCATCACGCCCTTGTATTCCGAATAATTCGGATTTTGAGAGGGTTGCCGATTTGAGTTGACGACCTGAATGCGGGCGTTGAGACGACCGAGATTATACCGACGATACACGAAGGGAAGTTGTGACAGTACGAGGAGGATTGCGAGCGCTAGAAGGACCTTGCGGAAACGTCTCATCAATTGGGGAATTAGGAACCGTAAATCTTGAATCGTAAAATAGTGAATGGTAAATCGTGAATCGTGGATCGAATGTTCGTAACCCTCACTTGAGTGGAGATTACGAATCCCCCTTCAACGATTCAAAATCCACCGAAGCAACGTGTTCGGAAATTTGCCGACCGAACTCTGCGACTCTGACATGTTCGGGGTGGACGGTATAGGCATCGAGCCCCGCCCGGTCGTCGAACACCGCCACGAGACCCGTATCGTATGAACGAGGCAGGTGAAGAATATCGAATCCCACCGCCAGACTTCTGACTTCCGGAACTGTGGTTCGCAGTTGAGCAAGTAAGCGCACATGCTCTTCCCGAGCAAATTGTTCTATTTCTGCTCGATATTTCCAGACGACTATGTGAGTGAGCATCTTCTTGTTCTCTTGAACAGTTATTTAGGGAACTGATCAGTCTTCGCCGCGCGTGTTCTTTAGATCTCGAAGGAAGTTGTTTATGGCATCGCCCGCCCAGATAACTTTTCGTGATCTCCAAATAATGCGAGGCGGGCGTCGCGTCTCCGGTTCGCCTTTCACAATCACAAAGAGTTCGCCGAAAGGATAGGTGGCGTTCAGTATTCGCCGGTACTCAACGAGACTGAAGAAAATTACGAAATCAGCTTCACTGAGCTCTGGCGCTGCAGACAGGCTTTTGTGTTTACGAATATAACCATTCAGCTTTTTAACTAAAGTTCCGTACACGAGGAAATGACGCGAAGTTGAGTCAGGATCGGCTCTCAAAACCGATTCGATGATCGCCGTATCCGTTTCATAGGCGGAGACCACAGTCGACTTCAACACAACGACCCATCCCTTGTCTCTAAGTCGAATATCAGAAAGAGCGCCGCGGTGCGTCTCGCCACCGGCCCGGAAGTTCTGCTGGGCAGTTGCATTCGAGCCTGCTATGCCGAAAACAATAAGGGCTGCAAACGCTAGGGTCGTTTGTTTTCCAAACTTGTTCACAGGATTCGATGTTATCGCAGATAAGTGTTTACACGAAACAGATCATACATCTAGGCGTACTTCATAAGGCACAGTCTCGCCGGTTTCTAAATAGCGCTTGAGTAGACGCAGATACATGGCCCAGCAGAAGCAGGAGATGCGGTAATGTTCATTCGCTTCGGGCCAGTCTACATGATGAAACTTCACAGTGGTGGTTCCGTCTTGCTCGGTCAACTCAAAACCCACACGCGAGTCTTGCCAATCGGAATCTGCCTTGGTGAGACGGAACTCAAACGTTGAGTCAGGATTGCACTGAGTCACGACTGCGCGCCATTCATATTCCGGTCCAAACCCAAGCGTGTATTCATTACCCTCGGCAGGCGAACCCGCACAGGTTTTGGTCCACCATCTATCAAGACCCGCGGCAGTTGAAACTGCTTCGAAAACTCTTCGACCCGACGCATTGATGGGGAAATCGTGAAAGATATCAGGCATGATTCAGGCCCTTCCTCCGAGTGTGTACGCGTCTCACTCCAATTGCCGCAAGGCTGCCGAGGATTATGCCGCTGGTGGATGTTACTGGATCGTGCCACACAAAGTATTTCAGATAGATTACCTGCATCATTACCAGACTTGCAGTTATAACTGCCACGGCGGAACGACTGCTTCCAATCGCGTAACTGAGAAAAAGCGTATGTCCCGAAACAAACGGAAGGCTGGTGAACACGCGCGCCATAGCCAATGCGACGATGGCGACATCGATCGCTACCTGCAACGCGGTCATCTCCGTTACGCGCTCTGCGCGATCGAGCAGGAACGCGACAAATGGTACGACAATTGGTACCACATAAAAGAACGAAGCCGGGAATTGAAATCTATTGGACCCGATGATCGAGCCTCGAAGCAAATACAAACCGAACAGCCCCGTAGCGGCAAGCGAGATGAGGAGCACAACCACTGGATGAAAGAGAACGCTTCTGTAGTTTATTTCAGCGGTCAATTCGTGCTCCGGCTTTTTCGCGCAAAGATATACGCTCGCCTGCTTGGATATTCAACCTCCTGATACGGATCCCGCTCGATAACCTCTTCGAGATCAAACCCAGCCGTTGTCAGGTAACGTTTCATTTCCTACGTTTCAAAGAAAAGAAAGTCTAGAGAAACTATGCCGCACACATGCGCGCCGCAGTCGTACAAACATCGCGCGATTTGTCCGGGCCCACATCCCATGTCACAGAGTGTTCCACGACCGGCGGTCTTCTCAAGGAGCCAATCAAGCATCTTCCTATCGAAAGGCTTATGGTCAAGCTCGTCGTGGAACTGTTCCGCGTAAGCGGCTGCCGCCTCGTCGTAGCTCTGCTCAATGTCGCTTTTCACTTGGTAATTCCGAGGTTTTTTACTTCCCGAAAAAGACTTGTAGTCGCTTGCCGTCGAAATCAATTAGACTGCTGGTTGGCTGAAGCGTTCTACAGGAGGTTGACCAATGAAGATCGCTACGCCCCTTTTACTCATTTGCCTCACGCTCGTAACACTAGCGCAAACACCCAGCGATCCATTCGCCCAACGTGCGTTCACGCATGTGGACCGGATCGGCGAGGCAAACGCGCCTTCATTCTTTGTTTTTACCGTCGGCGGTCGCAAGTACACCGTCAGACACGATGGACGCGGTGAAATCACCAGCCCGATTTTCATGAAGCTGCGCAATTTCTTTCTCAAATTGGACGGTGCCGCCCGACTCGACAAGCTCTATTCTGCCGAGGCTGGCAAGGATTTACTGCTTGCCTATGAAGTCACCAACGGCAAATCGGGTTGGGGGTACATTGCACGCTTTGATCCGAGCACGCCTGCATTCCGGTGGTTTGCGCCGATCGCTTCAATGAACATTGGACCTGGCTTGATCGAAGGTAATTACGTGTATGTCACGGGCCAGGACTTTCTCGCAAAGCTTGATCTTCAAACAGGCAAATATGTTTGGCAGCAAACAGATTTTGGGAAGGAGTACGGTCCTGTTTTCGCTCAGTTTGCCTTGCCAGAGATCAATGGTGCGACGATTGTCTTTCCTGAAGCTGGCGCGAGAGCACGCACGCTGGAAGTTGATAAAGCCACTGGCCGGATCCTGAAGGGCCCATCTTCTCATTAGGCCCTAACCGGCTTTGCGCTTAACACATTTTCGGATCAGAGTCTTAAGTGTAGGCAGATCCACATCTGAAAGCTGCTTGACGTAGAGGCACGACTTCCCCGTCGTATGCTTGCCGAGTTTCTTCAGCAGCTCCCTTTCCTCAGCCGAACCGCTCAAGACATACAACGTCAGGTTTTGTTTTCTCGGTGAGAAGCCAAGCAACGGCCAATCACCTTCCTGGCCGCTTGCGTATTTGTAATGATAGCTGCCGAAGCCGACGATACTCGTGCCCCACATCTTTGGCTTATATCCACTAATCTCAGTCATCATTGCAGCAATTGTTTTGCAGTCTTTCCGTCTCGCTGGATCAGGAATGTCGTTGAGAAACTTCTGGACGCTTTCGTCAGTTTGTTTGGTTTTCAGTTCGGCCATCGGGCACTCTCAATCAGATTCTTAGATTAGTCGTTCGTGGTTGGTTTGTGTTGGTCCAAATTAAGCGTCGTCCGATCCGTAACGGATCCTCTAAAGTCGGGAGTGATCTCAAGTGGATCCGTAGAGCGTGCGGGCAGCGCGTTAACAACTTGATGATTCGGCTCGATTTGTTTTCTGTCTGTTTCACCCTCAAGCAATCGTCTCACGCGGTCGACTTTTATTAGTCCCGTCAAGACGATTGGCAGGCAAACGATCAGTGCCAGCAATACAACGAACGAAAACGGACGCGGTCCGCCGCCCGAAAAGAGCATGAACAAAGCAGTGGCCATAAACATAGCAAAGACCAACAACCCCAATCCAAGCAGATCTTCCGACTTTTTGAACTTGGCGATCGCCTCCTCAACGCGTCCGTCGAGGGCGAGTTGAACGCCAGTGAGCGCTCGCCCACACTTCCGGCAGTAACGAGTTTGTGTGTCGTTCAGAGTCGCGCAATCCGGGCAGTACATTTTCGTCCGTGTTCGAAAAGTTCAGAAGTTGAATTTGCGATAGACAGGATCCGCATCGAGCGTATACTTCTTTAAAAAGTCCCAGGCGGTCTGATTGATCTTCGGTGCTTTGTCGTAATACCAGTGATCATGGTCCTTGATTTCTGTTAGTTCGATTGGAAAGCCGGATGCTTTCAAAATGTCGCGTGTCTCGCGAACGACTTTCACTGGAAAATACTCATCGTACTCTCCCACCTGAATAAACATCGGAATCTTTCGTTTCGCCAGCTCAACCCACGACTTGTCCTCATCCATTATCGCGCCGGCGTGGACCGCAGTTGCGGCGAAGTATTGCGATTCGAGAAGAGACATTTCGAGGGCGAACGTTGCGCCGTTGGAATGCCCAAACAGATACACTCGTCGCTGGTTTATCGGATATTTCGTTTTTAGTTCCTCGACCAGATCGCGCAAAAACTCTGGTCCATCCTGCGGTGCTGTCCAGCCACCCTTGACATTGGTGGCGTCTGGTCCGGCGATGATGAAGCCCTCTTTCCTGGCGAGATCTTTCCACTTTTCAACCAGCGAGCTACCGGTGCGATTCATGGCGTGAAGCATGACAACCAAAGGAACGGTGTTCGAAGGTTGAATGTTGGACGGAACGTAAAGATAGTAAACGCGAGGCTGCCCGCCGGATTTCATCAACTCCTTGGTGATCTCATCGTTTGCACAAGTTAGCGGGGCGGTTAACAGAAGTAAGAAAGAACTGAAAACGAGCGTTAGTATTCTCATAACGAACCTCGTGTGAGTTGGTGGCTTTCTGTTACAACTTTCTTCCCAGCGTTGAGACTCGACGTCTCATTCTCCCCAACCTTCAGGTTGGGGTCAGAGGCACTTCGATGAATGGCAACCATTGAAATGGTTTCCCTCCGCTGCTAACGCGCTCATTGCCTTACCAAACATCGAGCCTCTGAATATCGCCGTTTGCGTGAGAGTCATTGAAAACCATTGAAATGGTTTCAATTAACAACGCCGCTGCGTCCCCAGGCTGAAGCCTGGGGAGAATGAGAAGTGACTCCACAGCGACCGCTCGCCTTAAAATCGATCAAGGTTGAACTACCAATGGTAGCTCAACGAAGCTGGCTCGGCCGGGTGCATGGTAGATCCGCTGAGTTGCCTTACGAAAGTCCTCCGGCTTCGCCCAGAAGATGCTCTTAACGAACGTCTGCGGATTCCGATCGTACAGTGGGAACCAACTCGATTGAATCTGCACCATGATCCGATGACCCGGAAGGAAAACATGATTCGCAGTTGGCAACGCGAAGCGGTAAAGCAACGGCTCGTTCGCGGTGATCGGTTTCGCGACTTCCAGGCTCTCGCGGTACCGGCCGCGAAAAACATCTGCCGCAATCATCAACTGGTAACCACCCATATTCGGTTGGCCAGCGACTTGATCGGGATAAAGATCGATCAGCTTCACCACCCAATCTGAATCTGTGCCACTCGTTGAGGCGATAAGATTCGCGATTGGTTGGCCACTGATCTTCACCGGTGAAGTCAGTGTCTCAGATGTGAAGACCAGGACATCCGGACGTCCGGATGCTTCTCTTTGATCGTCTACCAACCAGCGTGACCAACTCGCACCGTCAATCGGCCGCGCCCGAAACGGGACTGGCTTCGCCGGATCGGAAACGTATTCCGCATATCCTGGTCTCGCCGACGTTGAAGCGCTAAAGCTCGCCTTCAGACCATCCGTAAGATACAGCGGAGTCGGCTTGATGCTGCATCCAGTCTCGCACCCCATCGGCCATGCTTTGAAATGGCGCCAAACATTGGTGCCCGTTTCGAACGCCACAACGGGTGAGATGTTCGGGTTGGGCGTGCCCTCCTTCAAGTAGTAATCCAAAAAAGGCCGGAGGATTTCCTTGCGAAAGGTCAGCGATGTGTCGCTATTAAACTTGATCGCGCCTAACTGGCTACCGTCACGAATCTCCTGACCGTGATGCCATGGGCCCATAACCAGGAACACTTTGTCGTTGTTGGTATCTTTAGGCTCGATAGCTTTGTAGACGGCGATATCCCCATAAATATCTTCCTGATCCCACAAACTATGAACAAGCATCACCGGCACCTTCAGTGGTTGAGCAGCCAGTATTTTGTCGACGGCCTGGTCTCGCCAGTAAGCGTCGTAACTCGGATGCTCCAAAATCTTTCGCCAGAAGCCCACTTGCTCCAGTCCGCGCCGGCGACCAAGTTCTCCAGCCGAGCCTGCTTCCATGAACATGTCGTAGTCGTCGTAATGGCTTGTCCACCATTTGATTGTGTTTCCGCGCGTAGCTTGCTGGTCGTAGATATAGCTCATCCCCTGTTGGCGGAAGGTACCGTAATGAAACCAATCGTCACCAATCCATCCGTCCACCATCGGATTCATCGGCACAGAAACTTTGAGTGCCGGGTGCGGATTGATAAGCGCCATCAGCGGCAGGAAGCCGTCGTATGAAATGCCGAGGATGCCTACGCGTCCATTACTTTCGGGAATGTTCTTAACAAGCCAATCGATCGTGTCGTAAGTATCCGTCGCGTGGTCAACGTTGGTTGGATTCTGTGGGCCATGCAGTGGACGGTTCATCACGTAGTCGCCTTCAGAGCCATACTTGCCGCGAATGTCTTGCACGACCCGGATGTAACCGCCTTCCACGATGACGTCTGTAGCATTGTCGTAGCCTGTCAGAATTGAGCCGAGGTCAGAACTCTCTGCATGACTGGTGAGACCGGTAGCGTCGTAAGGAGTTCTGGTTATCAGAATTGGAGCATTGCGCGCCCCTTTGGGAATCAGAATTACGGTGTGCAGCTTCACACCATCGCGCATCGGTATCATCACGTCGCGCTTGATGTAATTGAAACCCTGGTTTGTTGGTTCAAACTTCTGTGGCGTTTCGCTGGGATAGTTTTGAGCGAGAGCCGGTTTGGGAAGAATTGTGATGAGCGAAGTGAGAGCGAGTATAAGGACTGCTTTTGTGTTCATAGTTTGGGCCTCAGGTTGAAATTGCCGATCGCGATTGCTGCTTGTAATAACGTCAATATCAGGTGATGTTCGAGCCCTTACTAATGGCCGACTTGTCTTTCGATCCGCTTGTCAGGAACAAGCCACATGATCGCCACCAGCACATAGATCGCGAAGCCGATCCAATTGTTTATTAAGGACAAGGCAATAGCGACCAAATAAAGAACGATCGATATTTTTCCTTTGAAATCGCGACCGAGCGCAGTAGCGAGCACTGACTCGCTGCCGTGAAGCGCTAACAACGCGCGTACAAGAATGAAGTAGGCGATCGCGGCAAACAACAACACCACGCCATAGAGCGCTACCGACCAACCGCCGAAATGGTTCACACCCATCCAGGCAGTCGCAAAGGGAATAAGCGAGAGCCAGAAGAGGAGATGAAGGTTGGCCCATAGTATGCGGCCGTTGACGTGTTTGGCTGCGTGCAACAGGTGGTGATGATTGTTCCAGTAGATACCAAGATAGGTAAAACTCATTACGTAACTAAGGAACAACGGCCAGAGTGGGCGCAGCGCTGCCAAACTCGAGTCGTGCGGAGCGCGCAGTTCAAGAACCATGATTGTAATGAGGATTGCGATAACGCCGTCGCTGAAGGCTTCTAATCGCGTCGTGGACATAGCGTTACATCATTGCCAATTGCCGATTGCCGATTGCCGATTTTTTTGGTTCTCGCGTTGACCCACCTTCGGTAAGGTCCATGTTTAGTTAAGGTGATTTGGTTTAGTTCTGCCAATCGGCAATCGACAATCGGCAATCGGCAATTCTCTAGTTCCGCGTCAAATGTCGATACTTAATCCGGTGCGGCTGTTCTGCGGCGGCGCCCAAACGCGCTTTTCGATCAGCTTCGTAATCTGAATAGTTTCCTTCAAACCATGTGACCTTACTGTCGCCTTCGAAAGCAAGAATATGGGTAGCGATGCGATCAAGGAACCAACGATCGTGCGAGATCACGACCGCGCAGCCCGCAAAGTTCTCGAGCGCTTCTTCCAAAGCGCGCAGCGTGTTTACGTCGAGATCGTTTGTTGGCTCGTCGAGCAGCAGCACGTTGGCTCCCTCCTTGAGCATCTTCGCCAGATGCACGCGATTTCTTTCGCCGCCCGACAGCATGCCGACCTTTTTCTGCTGGTCTGATCCGGAAAAATTGAATCGCGCAACATAAGCGCGCGAGTTCACTTCGCGCGGGCCAAGCTTCAACGCATCTTCGCCCCCGCTAATCTCCTGCCAAATCGTTTTGTTTGGATCCAATTCGCGGCTTTGATCGACGTAAGCCAAATGCACAGTCTCGCCGATCGTTATTGAGCCTTTATCCGGATCCTCTTGTTTCGTGATCATGCGAAAAAGAGTGGTCTTGCCGGCCCCGTTTGGACCGATAACTCCGACGATGCCGCCCGGTGGAAGCTTGAAAGTCATGTCTTCAACGAGCAATCGATCGCCATAAGCTTTCGACACATTGTCAGCGTCGATCACGACGTTGCCCAGACGCGGACCACGCGGAATATGAATCTCCAGGTCCTCGCGGCGCTTTTCGGCGTCCTGCAGCAGCAACGTCTCATAAGAATTGATTCTCGCCCTGCCTTTGGCGTGACGCGCCTTCGGCGACATCCGAATCCATTCCAACTCACGTTGCAGTGTCTTCTGGCGTTCGCTTTCAGATTTCTCTTCGCGTCGCAAACGCTCCTGCTTTTGTTCCAGCCATGAAGAGTAGTTGCCCTTCCACGGGATGCCTTCTCCGCGATCCAATTCGAGAATCCATCCAGCGACGTTGTCCAGAAAATAGCGATCGTGAGTAACTGCGATGACCGTTCCCGGGTAGCTCTGCAGGTGATGCTCGAGCCAGGCAACAGACTCGGCGTCGAGGTGATTTGTCGGTTCATCTAGCAGGAGAATGTCCGGTTTTTGCAGAAGCAACCGGCATAGAGCGACTCGTCGTTTTTCGCCACCCGATAAGATCTTAACGGGCGTTTCCGGCGGCGGACAGCGGAGTGCGTCCATTGCCATTTCGAGTCGCGAGTCGAGATCCCAGGCATCGAGCGCATCGAGCTTCTCCTGCACTTCGCCCTGTCGCTCCAGGAGACCGCTCATTTCGTCGTCTGACATCTCTTCGCCGAACTTCGTGTTGATCTCCTCGAATTCTTTCAGCAGATCGACAGTCTCCTGGACCGCCTCTTCAACAACCGAGCGCACGGTGCGCGTGTCATCGAGCAATGGTTCCTGTTCCAGATAGCCCACTGTGAAACCGGGAGAAATCACGGTTTCACCATTGAAGTCCTTGTCTACGCCCCCGAGTATTCGCAGCAGCGACGATTTGCCTGAGCCGTTGAGACCGATGACGCCGATCTTAGCGCCATAGAAATAGGAGAGATAGATGTCTTTGAGGACCGGCTTCTTGTCGTAATACTTACTAACACCGACCATCGAATAGATGACTTTGTTTGGCTCTGTGCTCATGATGTAAGACTTTGGAATGTGGCTGTCGGATTATTTTCGGAAAGATTACACGCAAGCGATGGAATTAAGAAGTGGAGCCTTGTTGGTATTCGAGGTACAAAACCTAGGCGGTCAAGGCTCAAGTTAGCTACTCAAGCTGAGATACAGAAGGGTGGCTTGCCCCCGCTCAAGTTGTACAACAATCAAGTCTCATCGCAGGGTGCAACGTCGAGAGGATGAGCGCTCATCTTCATTGAAACAGCTCAAGATCCAATAAAGGCAGTAAGGAAGGGTGGCTTGCCCCCGCTGAGATCCACAACATTCAACCTTCATTTCTTTGTGTCGTTAGCTTTGCCTCAAAAGTCGATTTCCGTGGTAAGGAGTTTCGTGTCTGGTTCGTGTGACTTCGTGGATCGT
>DATIBJ010000116.1:0-34995 GCA_035457565.1 Pyrinomonadaceae bacterium
CGCCATGCGATATCGACCACGTTCGAAGTCAATTCCAGTTTCTGTCCTTCGAATAAACAGATGTCGGTGGCGCGATCGAGAATGTCTCGCGGTTCGCAGCCTTTCATCTGACGATGCTCAACTCGATACTTCGTCAAAATGTGATCTAACACGGCCTTATCAACGCGGATGCCGCGCCTGTACGCCTGCTGTTTGAAGATTTCGCAATATGCTTCCGGTGTTGGCGGCTCAACCCGGGCGCGGTATCCCATTCGTCGCAGAAAAGCCTGGTCAGCCAGATCTTTCTCTTCAAGGTTCGTCGAGAACACTACCAACTGCTCGAACGGCACTTCGATCTTCTTACCGGTGTGTAATGCGAGATAATCGACACGCCGTTCCAGCGGAACGATCCAGCGGTTGAGTAGATCCTGGGGTGCAACACGCTGCCGGCCGAAGTCGTCGATCACCAGCGTTCCGCCGTTGGATTTCATCTGAAACGGCGCTTCATAAAACTTGGCGGCCTCACTCCAGGTCAGGTCAGCATTCTCCAGCGTTAACTCACCACCGACCACCACCAGGGGTCTTTCAATAAACACCCAACGACGGTCGTACTCAACCGGAGTCACGTCATCAGAAGCTATACGGTGACAGTGTGAATCAAATACGCGAATGATCTGTCCGTCGATCTCAACGGCGTACGGAATCCAGATACCACCAGCGAGGGCTCCATTGATTCGCTCAGCGACTGCTGTCTTTCCTGTACCAGGCAAACCTGTCAGGAATAATGACCGGCGCGAATTGATGACGCAGCCCAACGTTTGCAACAGCGAGTCGGGCAATACCAAATCGTGAAAGGAGTTGCGTACGACTTCCATCGACGCCGGATCGCTCGGGATCGACTGCAAACGCATCATGTGCGCGTAATCGTTGAGCGAAACCGGTGCAGCTCCCGTATATCCGCAAACCATCAATAAACGCGTGAGTCTATCCCAACCATGATCGAGCATCGCGTAACGCGTTGAGCCGACCGAACTCTGCATCTTTACTTCGATCAGTTTCTCTCGATACAGCTTTTGCAGCAGGTCTTCGGTTAGAGTGCGCGGAAGATGCATGCGCTCGGCAACCAAACTAGTTGTCGGCTCGGGCAACATAGCCACGTGTTTTAAGACTAAGTCGCAAAGAAATCCTTCAGCAATGCCCGTGTCGGCCAGCTCCTCTGGAAGCGGCGGTCCCATGCTCTCAATTTCAGCGCGCGTCAGAATTGTCGTTTGCGACATGTGAGTTACCTTTCTACTTTATCTTCCAGGGCTTGCTGCGTTTGCGTTTTGGCTGGAAGCAATCACAGCTCGAACCGCTTCGGATTCCGCTGTTCTACCCACGCGTTGATATAGGTCAGCCAGTCGGCGAAGCGCTATCGAGTTGTTTGGATCGATCTGTCGAGCCTTCTCGTAGTATCTGATCGCGTCGTCTTCGCGAGCGAACCGTTCGAACATCTTGGCCGTGTTCAAGCTTCCGACGAGTGGACCACCGGCGCGCTCAAAGTGAATGTACGCCTCGTCCCACTTACCAAGACGGCAGAGCGCCAAACCGAGATTATTGAGAACGCGTTCATCGGTTGGAGCCAGTTTCAGAGCACGCTTCAAACGATCAACCGCTGCGCGATAGTTACCATTCTGGTATAAAGCAAATCCGAGGTTATTGAGAGTTTCGACGTCGTCCGGATCATTCTTCACAGCGCGCTCAAACGATTCCTTCGCCCGATCGCCAAAACCTTTTTGGTTATAAGCCACGCCCAACAGATTGTGAGCTTCGCTTAACTTCGGATCGAGAGAGGCTGCCGTGGAAAGCTCAGCAATCGCTTCGTTGTAGCGGCCAGCGATCAAATGCTGCCTGCCAGCTTCGAGATGCTCTCGTGCTGATCCGGTGATTGACGCGTACTTTTTGTTGTCGCCGACTTCCACGCGCGCAACACCCACGCTGGCAAATTTCTCCGCATCCTCTTCAGTCATCCTCTTGAATTTGTGATCGCCACCGCGGCCAAACAGTCGACCGAACATCTTGAATGGCGCTTTCAAAACTTTGACGACTTTGTTTCCACCACCACTCTTGATTGCTTCGCTTCCTTCGGGCGCAACGCCAGCTTCTGACCCGGAGTCTTCAAGCACGTTTGCATCGGGATCACCCTCGCGCTCAATCGATGAAGCGCTCCACACAGCTGTGGCGGCGATGGTTAGTAAGAAAGCGATGACAACTGCGATGATTCTGCGTTTATTCATGGTCCCAACTCCTTACATGTTGCCTAACGTGTCATAGAGATTGATTGCCGCGGGGCCAAGAATGGCAATGAACAGCGTCGGAAATAAGAAACAAGCGAGTGGGAGAAGCAGTTTGACTGCCGCCTTCTGGGCAGCCTGTTCTGCTCGTTGCCGACGTTTTGTACGTAACGAATCTGAAAACACTCGGAGCCCCTTGGCGACTGAAGTACCGAACTTGTCGGTTTGAATCAGCATCGCAACGAGGCTATGCAGATCGTCGATACCGGCGCGCTCTGCCAAGTTCCGCAGTGCCTCGTCGCGCTCTCGACCTACCCGAATTTCGAGATTTGTGAGTTCGAACTCGAGGGCAATCTCTTCATGGACATCTCTGAGTTCACTACTCACCTTTACCATTGCTGCGTTGAGACCAAGTCCGGCCTCAACGGAAACAACCATCAGGTCTAAAGCGTCAGCCAAACCCCAGCGGAGGTTTCTTTGGCGCGTCTTCGTAAACTTTCGGAGAGCCCAACGCGGTAGAAAGAAACCGGCGACGAATGCCAGGATGATCCAGATCAACGCACTGGTTATTGGGCGGCCCAGAATCGCACATGCGAGAGCCACCACCAGCGGAAACGATCCCATCGACATCAACTGTATTGCACGATAGATAACGGGAGCAGACGCCGATCGAAAGCCCGCGTGCATCAGTTGCTTCTGCAGCTTTTTGGCTTCGATTGCCGATGGCGGCAACATCTTATTCAACGGCGATGCCAGACGTTCAGCCAGTTCGGTTGCCGGACTTTCATCGGGTATCGTGACGGAGATAATGCCTTGCGCTGCGCCACCTTTACTATCCAATCTCTTCAGTCGTTCAGTCGCGGCGCTTTGCGGACGGTTCAATAGCCAGTAAACACCCATCGCTCCAAGGGTGATACATACAAACGTGGAAATGAATATGATCAGTAGCATAGGGTTCTTTGCTGCTTCTTTTTTTGTTCCTGTTTCCTACTTCGTCAGTACGTGTCCCGATGCGGTTCCAAGTGCGAACTCGTACGAAGCGCCACTCTAGATCTGTATCTTCAGAATCTTGCGTACAATGAGCATGCCCGTTAACTGCAGAAACAGGGCCAGCGCAATCAGATAATGGCCACGCTGGTCTTTCCACAACACGCTCATGTAGTCCGGATTAAGTACCGTTACTGCAACCGCCACAAAAATCGGCAAACCACACAGCAACCAAGCAGACATTCTCGAACTCGTTGTCAGCGTCTTTAGATCTCCGAGAATCCGGAAACGTTCGCGAATCGTGTACGCAACCTTTTCTAATATCTCTGCCAGATTTCCGCCCGTTTCACGTTGAATCAGCACGGCCGTGACGCACAATTTTAGATCCAGCAATGGAACTCGCTCCGCGAGGTTTTCTAGTGCCAGTTTCATTGACAGACCGAGGTTCTGTTCTTCGTAAGTCTTGCGAAACTCCGTCGCTATTGGCTCAGGCATCTCGGTAGCGACCATGTGCAGTGCCTCGGGAAAGGCGTGACCAGCACTTAATGCACGACTAATCAGATCAAGCGTATCCGGCAACAGTTCCAGAAACGTGTTGAAGCGCTTATTGCGTTTCCACCAGACGTGAACAAAGGGGATCGACGCGGTAACCAGGCCGACAAAGACCATGATTATCAGGTACGGCGTCAGGACTGACGCTGCGAGAGCACCCAACACTCCGGCCATAAACGAAAACATCATCAGGCGGGAAGGTGTGATGTGCAGGTCTGCCTGGTCCAACATGCGCTTCAGGCGCATGGCTGACTGAAGTTGGACCAAGGTCCGATTCAGCATCGGGATTTCGCTCATTAATTCATTGCGAGCGAGTACGACTTCGACATCTTCGGTGTGTGACGAGTGCAATAAGGCTTCAGACAAGCGCTTCTGCAAACGGGCGCGCTTCGCGTCACTGCCGTGCGTCGCTGCCAAATACGCACCAAGAACGAGAAAGAGCGCGAAGAGGAAAACTAGGAACGAGACGATCATTGGCTCTACATCTCCTCGAAGAAAACGCGTGGTAATTGGAGACCGCACGCCTTGAGCCGCTCCGCAAAGCGCGGACGGATACCTGTGGGTCTGAATTTGCCGATCACCTTGCCTTGAGCGTCAACACCGCTGCGCTCGTACATAAAGATCTCCTGCATGGTGATCGTTTCGCCTTCCATGCCGGTGATTTCGGAAATCGACGTAACGCGGCGTGAACCATCGGATAGTCGTGCGACTTGTAATACCAGGTTTATTGCAGAGGCGACCTGCTGCCGCATTGCTCGATCCGATAGACGCATTCCCGTCATTTGGATCATCGTTTCAAGACGGGCCAGTGCATCACGAGGGGTGTTAGCGTGAATTGTCGTCAAACTGCCGTCGTGACCCGTATTCATAGCTTGAAGCATGTCGATCGCTTCGCCGCCACGAACCTCACCGATCACGATGCGGTCAGGACGCATACGTAAAGCATTCTTTACTAAGTCCCTTTGAGTGACTTCGCCTCGACCCTCAATATTTGGTGGTCGCGTTTCAAGTCGAACGACGTGCGGCTGTTGGAGTTGAAGTTCGGCCGAGTCTTCAATGGTTACAATGCGTTCATCCTCTGGAATATAGGCCGATAGCGCATTAAGCAGTGTCGTTTTTCCGGCGCCGGTTCCACCCGATATCAGAAGATTTAAACGAGCGGTCACACACATCTGCAGCATTTCAGAAATGTCTTTCGTCAAAGCGTTGTTTTCAATCAACGCTGTCATGCGCAGCGGCTCGGATCCAAATCGTCTGATCGAAAGAACCGGACCATCTATTGCGAGTGGGGGAATGATTGCGTTGACGCGGGAACCGTCCTGCAATCTGGCGTCGACCATGGGAGATGATTCATCAATACGACGACCAACCGACGACACGATGCGCTCGATAACGCGCATCAAGTGCTCGTCGTCTTTGAACGTCACGTTAGTTGCTTCAATCTTGCCGCGACGCTCGATGTAAATTGTGTTATGACGGTTTACAAGTATGTCGGAAATGGTAGGGTCAGCGAGCAACGGCTCCAGAGGTCCCAGACCGAAGAGCTCGTGTTGCACGTCATTGACGAGCTTTTCTCGTTCACTGGCGGAAAGAGGCGCCGCCTCCTGAGCTAGAACGCTTTCAGCCAAACGCGCAACCTCATCATGGACCTGTTCCTGCGTCAGGGATGACAGCTTGGTGAGGTCCATTCGATTGATGAGCGTCCGGTGCAGACGCGCCTTCATCTCCTGGAATGAATTCTGGCCAGTGCCAGTAAACGTCGTGGGTGTCACCCCGGTCGCGGTATCTTTAATTAATCTTTCTCGAAGTGCCATGATTGTTTATCGGTCCTGCCTGTTAGACTTTGACTTTTTGCATCTGCGGTAGTTGAACACCTGCTTCCGACGGTTCGCGCTTCAAGAACGAACTCCAGAAAGGCCGCCTTTGTTTTGTTGGTTCGATTGGTCCAGTAGCGGTCGCAATCTGTCCGGCAATTCGTCGGATCTCCAGTGCGATCTTCGAGTTCGAATCCGACTGCACCAGAGGTGTTCCGAGATTGATGGAGTTCACGGTTGTCTGATAATCACTGGGCACATATCCGATGACCGGCTCGCCCAGAAACTTCTCTACCTCTCTCAGATCGAGTTCGATCTGCTTACTCCACCGATTGACGACGACACGAACCTTCTTTCTCGGGTAACCGAGACGATCGAAAATGGCGAGCGCTCGTTGGGTGCTGCGTATTGCAGGGATATCGAGGGTCAGAACGAGAATGATTTCATCGGACTGATCGAGGGCGGCCAGCGTGATCGAGTCGAACGTGTGTTGTGGATCCAGCACGACGTAGTCATATGACTCGCGCAATTTCTCTAAGACGTCGAAGATGTGCTGTGGTTCGATTTCATCTGCTGAATCCGCTTCTTTAGGAGCCGCGACTAAGTGGAGCTTCGAATTGTAGGGAGTTACGAGTGTGTTGATCAGGTCGTCGTCTAAGCGGGCTCGCTTTTCACACATGTCGGCAATGGAATACTTCGCATCCACGCCGAGAAAAAGCGGCAGATCACCCGCCTGCAGATTCAAATCTACAAGTATGGTTCGCGCCGAGATCGAGCTAGCCAGATTGGTCGCGATGAAGGAAGTTCCGCACCCGCCCTTGCTGGAGAAGACAGCAATCATGCGCCCCTTTTTCTTTTGTGGTCCAGACTGCTTGCTGGATAAATCAGCGACCCGGCTCAGCACAGTTTTCAATTCCTCGCCACTAACCGGTAGACGCAAGAACTCGCGCGCACCCGCTCTCAAACTTCGAAGTATTAGGTCTGGTGAAGTTGCTGCGCCGGCTGAGATGATTGCAGTTGATGGACATTCGGAACTGAGACGTTCGATAAAATTAAATGCCTGTTCTGTTGTCGATCCGAGAGCAATAATTGCCGCATTTGGTTTCAACCGGACGATCTCTTCATAAAGCTGATCGGGGTCATTACCGCCGGCCAGGAGCTTCACTCGAGGCTCTGCTGAAAGGGCTCGGCGGATTTCGTTGAAGTTATCGAGTCCAGTACTTAGGACGACAATCGTGATTGGCTGAGTCATAGGTTTTTAGTTTGACCAACTAGGAGCAGGGGCCTTGTCCCGGAACCAATCCTGTAGACTCGGCAGTTAGGGTAGTGGAGTAGGCCGGCATGGTAATGGATTTGGGAAGTAGCGGAAGGACGAAATTGAATTTGTAATTGGTGATCTTGACGGTCGCCGTACCATCATTAACTACAAAATTGCCTGAATAGCTCACATCGACGTTTCCTGTAGTTAAGTCAGGCAGGATAGGCTGGGTACCGCCGGCCTCATCTCCGTAAACAACCACGTTCTTGACACTCGAAGAACTACTAGAACAATGAAGTACTGCGTAACGGGCTCCGCGACGAGCAGCATCGGTTAATGCATTGTGGGCCCAGAGCGCCCGCCCGAATTCGAGCACTGCAAACAACGACATGACAAAAACCGTAGCCGCAATTGAATACTCAACCAACGTTGCACCTTGCTCGTCTCGACTGAAAGCTTTGATCCGAAGCATTGGTTTAGCCTCTCTTAATTCGATTGTGCGTTAAGCAAATAGCCCATCGTCACACTTGGCTTAACGTCCACCGCAAGTGAGAACGTCGACTTCGTAAATTTCGCCAAATCGAAAATTGGCTGGTGTTTGTAATTGACAATGGTCACTGTCACGCGTGCCGGATTGCCATTGCCGCCAACATACGAGCCGCCTGAGTAGGCAAAATCCACGTTGCCGGTCGACAGTCCAGGTAACACGGGAGTCCCTGACCCAGTCGTGTTACCGTAAACCACGAGATTCTTGGCTTGTGCCTCCCAATTGTTGCCGCCATCCAGTGACCTCGAAATCATGAATCGCGCACCAAGACGCGCGGCTTTTGCTGCGGTCGAATATTCATAAAAGTAGCGACCAAACTCAGCTACCGCGCCAAACATCATCAACATGATTGGCAGGACGATGGCGCATTCTGCGAGCTGCACGCCTCGCTCATTGCGACGGAAACGAGTCAACCAGCCGAGTCTTCGCATTCGTCGATCGTGTCGGATTTTGCGTATGCGATAGTGCATGATTGCTTCACCTCCTACTTGTACAAAACAGGAGTCGCCATGAGCGCGTCGGCGGGTCCGGCGCTCGGATTGTAGCGACCAGTACCGAGCACGATGTCATCGATGTATTCGGCCTGAAGTTCGCCACCGCTGCCGCTACCAACCTTCTCCTTCAGAAAGAACTGACCAAATCGATCGAACTTAACAACGTTTCGACCCTGGTCATATTCTTCGTATTTCACGATTGGAATAAAGACGACACGACGGTTCACGAAACCTGTATGCCCTGGGTCCTTCCAGGGACTTCCAGTCTTAAGGGAAGTCTTGTAAGTGTCGTAGTCGATTTTTTCATAAATGTTGGCATCGGGAGGCATGTCCAGAGGATCCAAGGCGGATGTTTGATACTCGTCGAATCGAGTGTTTAGCCCTTGCCTGACGGCGCCTGCCGAGACACCAGGTTTCGTGTCAACCGAGTAGGTCGCGCCTGGTGCAGCACACGCATCAACACCCCTACCGAGACCAATGCGAACATCGTCAGCGCCCGCCCCAGCAATAGCCAGAATCTGATAGTTGCCTGGCGAGGGCGCTGTTCCCGATTGCGCTCTAAACGTGTAAACATTGCCTGGAGTAATCGGAGTGCCGTAGTCAATCACCGAAATAGGCAAGAAATTACAGATCTCATTTAAAGGAACGGAATAGCCTGCAGTCGCTTCAGCCGCGATGTTCTTTGTTGGGCCTAGCACGACTGATGCGAAAGTAACGTTAACAGGCGACGGGGCCGTTGTGACTTTCACAAAGCGAATCTTGTCCGCTTGTGCCTCGGCCGGAGTTGCGCCAACGTAACCACCGTCGAGCGTCTGTGAAAACTCGATTGTTGCGATCGTCACTCCGGTTTTGTTGAAGTCGTAGTTGTTCTTGATTGTTTGTGTTGCCGCTATAATGGCTCTTCCAATACCTGATTCGTTGCCATTAAGTTGTGCGCAGGCCGCAAGGGCTGCTGCGTCAGCTGCGTTTTGAAGTTCGGTTTTGACGAGATAGAACCGGCTGATATCAACACCGAGTCCTACGGCAAGCAGTAGGGAAAGCATCCCTACTGCTGAAGTCGCCAAAATTGATCCCCGCTCGTTCTTTCTGTTTGCGAATTTCTTCGTTTTCATTGTGCCCCCTTACAACAAAACAGTTGTCTGGGACTCACCTAGGGCTTGATGGAGTCAGGAATAAAAACTTTGCGAACGTTCGTCGCAACAGGAAGCGGAGTGTGAGGATTCCGCGTTTCTGAGACGGCGCCTGAACCTGTACCACTTGAAGTTGTTCCTGATTCAGCCGCTGTTTTGGTTTTGGTCTCTGTCGACTTGCTCGGCTCAGCGGTCTTCGGTGCTTCGCCGTTTTGTCCTGAAACCTTGTACCCGGTTTGACCCTGGATTCCTTCGCCGCGTGGTTCAACGCCAAGCGGCGAACCATTCTTCAAACCGTCGATGCCGCGCATTTGCGGTAAGTCGTCGGGACTGACGGGCTTAACAATCTGCGCCGTAACGAAGAACATCAATTCAGTTTCGTTTTTCTGGAACGACTTCGATTTGAAGAGGTTGCCGAGGATAGGAATCTGACTCAGAAGCGGTACTTCCGACATCGTCTTGATTTCGCGATTGTCCAACAGACCGGCAAGCGCGAAGCTCTGACCGTCACGCAACTCAACACCCGTCTTAGCGCGTCGCGTCAACAACCCGGGAATCAGAAAACCGTCAAACTTGACACCCGTGTTGAAATCGATCGTTGAGACCTCTGGTTCGAGTTCGAGCCGAATGTGATCTTCGTCGATGATCGTTGGTTTGAAGTTCAGACGAACACCGTATTCCTTGAAGACGATGCTGACGCCGACGCGTTGGTTATCCGACTGAACAACTGGAATGGGGAATTCGCCCCCTGCGAGAAAACTAGCTTGTTGTCCGTCCATCGCAATGATGTTTGGTTCTGCCAGCTCACGCACCGCACCCTGGGTTTTCAGCATTCGCAACATCGCCAGCGAATTGCCACCCATCAACAACAAGTTCAATGGGGTAGTAAGTGGACCGGATACGATTCCGCAGCCTGCGCAAAGTGGTTGCGGTTGAGCCGGTGGACTTGTTGCACCGCTCGGACCGGAGCCGCTATTCAAGTAACCGCCCTGGCCTGGGGCGCCCTGATACGTGAACGACGTACCAATATCCTTCATGCGGTTGCGCGAAACTTCGGCAACTCTCACCTGAAGCATCACCTGAGTCGCACCTTTAACCGGCGAGCTCAGCATGTTGACAGTCTTGAAGCCGGCAGCTTCGACAACACTTTGTACTTGAGTTGAAGTCGCCGCATTCGAAACGCTACCTGAGATAACAACGGAGCCATTCGCCTGGCTCAGCCGAATGTCATCCTTCGGAAACAGCGCACGAATCTGTGAATCGATCAGCGAAAGGTTGGCGCGGACATAAACGTCGAACACCAGGAATGCTGCACCGCTCTGTTCCCAGGCGATGAAGTTAACCTGGCCGAACGTTTTTCCGTTGACCAAAACCTGATCCGGAGTGACAAGTATTGCCTCAGCGATTTCAGGATTTGAAACTGAGAAACGGCCAACTGGTCGATCGAAGTTGATCACGCGCGATTGTCCGACGAGAACGTTCACCGCGATCGACTCTTTATTCTCTGTGAAAGACGCCTTGTAGGAGTTTTCCTGGGCGCTGACGACCGTGTTAGCCACGGCAATTATTAAGGACGCGAGTACTAAACTCACTCGGCGTGCCAAAGGGGAACTGCTCTGCATGATCTTTTGCTCCTTTGTTTTCGATCGACCAGGCGATCTTGTAAATGTCCGCACGGGTTTCCGTCTTACGGAAACTCAACACTGCGCTTCTTTGCGCCTTCAATCATTTCCACCTGTGTCCGTGGCTTAACCTCGGGTGCTGGTGCTGCCTTCGGTTCAGCCTGAACGCGTACACGCCTTACGGGTCGTGAATCTGACTTCGGTTGCTCACTCTTCATCGAACCTGGTTCGGGAAGCGGGTTAGCCCGGTCACCCGTAATAAGCTCGCGCTTGTTTACGCCCTTGGTTTGCTCATCACCCTGGTCAATCTGATTGCGCATCACGAGCTGTAACTTGCCTTCGTTCGAAGCAAGCGCCAGCTTCTCTGCCTCTTCTGGCGTAACCTGAAGTGTTACGGCTTTGACAGAATTTGCTTCGCGCTGATTTTCGGGTTTGTCGATGTTCTGACCATTAGCCAGTACCTTGATGTTCTGAAGAACGATCTTCGAAATCGGATCCTGGAAGCCAGAACCCTCTCTCGGATCGATCACCACGACGACGTCAACTATTGCGCCGGGCATGATGAATCCCGAGATTCCTGCAGCGTCGTCGACCTTAACAGTCATCGCTCGATATCCTTCCGGAATAACAGCCGATAAACCGGCAGCCGTTCCCTCTGGAGCGAGGCGCGATTCTGTTTTGGGTTCACGTGGAGCAATGTTGGCCACAACCACACGACCGGTGAGCTTTTCAGCTGTATCGAATGTGCCGTCAGGAGTTGACTCCTTCGGCAGTTGGACCACTGTCAGTTGTTCAGCAACGATTTTGGTGCCTACAGGAATTGCCACTTTCGCGACAGCAACACGAGTCATATTCTTCGTGTAAGCTTGCGCGCTTGATAGATATCTGCTGACCGATACAGCGGCGAGAACGCCGAAAATCAGCGCTCCGACCAGCACGATAAAGAAACGTTTGTTTCGCATGTTCTTAACTCTCCGTTTGCATCGGTCAGGGGACCGAGTCTGAATTCACGCTTACTAAGCGCGAAACATGGCGGTTGAGATAATGGCGCCAATAGTGATCGCCACACCGTAAGGGATCGTGTGTCTCCGATCCGTGGGTACTGCAAACTTCGGCATCGGCCAACCCGGTAACAGTCCGATAAAAATCTGCATCACCCTGAACATCGTCGTTTTCAAAAGGCCCGAACGCAGAATTGAAATAAGTGCCAGCACGCCGCCTGTTAGAATCACAACTACAAAAGTCGGCAACACCAGGTTGGCTCCCATAAGCGAGCCAACAGCGGCGAAAAGTTTTACGTCACCCGCGCCCATCGCCCCAAAAACGTGCAACATGAACATCAAAATGAAAGCGAGTACGCAGCCACCAAGACTGTTCAAAAGACCATTCAGTCCGGCGAATGCAATGCCCAAACTCAGCCCAACGATCAGAGTTCCAGCTACAAAAGCGTTGGGAATACGGCGATACCGCACGTCGTAGTAAATGATTAGGGCGGCGAGCGGGATCAAAAAGATTTCATAAACTATCGAGGCTGGACTAAGCATTGAGAGAGGCCCCCGGACAACGACGATTTGAAAAGAGTTAACTCTGAAATCGGTGGCGCGTCCTAACCGGACGCGCCACGCAATGCACGAACAGTTCTGCTTTGGCAATTACGGAATGTAACCTGCCAACATGTCGATTCTCGTGGCGATGTTTGTACTCAAGATTTGAAATGCCGCTATCGTTGCAACCGCCACCAGGGCTGCGGCAACCGCGTACTCCGAAAGCTCTAGTCCGCGTTCATCCTTGAGGAATTTTAAAATCATCGAAACTCTTCTCCGCATGAACAAACTTTGCGAGATCCAGATTGCGCTGCTAGCACTGACCGGCGTTTGCAACCACGCCACAGTAATACTTCAGATTTTTTGACCTACTGGATCTTGCTGGCGAGATTGTCGATGGCACCGGCAATCTTGCCACCCAACGCCGTGAAGGCGGTGACAGCCGCGAGTGCAACAAGCGCTGCGGCAACTGCGTACTCGGATAGCTCTAGTCCCGTTTCGTCATTCAAGAAATTCCTAGTCATGCCACTATCCCTCCAAATTACGTTTCGATGGAGTTTAGAAGTTGGTACGCGCCGCAACGCCGTTGCGGCGCTACCCAACATGATCCCTAATATGTGATCTTGCCTGTCAGTGTGTCGATGGCACCGGCAATCTTGCCACCCAACGCCGTGAAAGCTGCTACGGCTGCAAGCGCGACGAGCGCTGCGGCTACGGCGTATTCTGAAAGTTCAAGACCTGTTTCATCCCGCATAAATCTCTTAATCATTTGTTTGCTCCTTTTTGGATTAGGCGTCACTGTTCGAACGAGCTGACCAATGAACGTTGTGACTTCTCGCTAACGGATCCACGAGCCGCCGAAAGTGAAACAGCCTTGGTCGTGCGACGACCAAAGCCGTTGATGCCACTCAAGACAGCGCTTGAAAGCGTTAGCAATAGCAGTAGTACACCGTTTTCGTTTATCTCTGCGGTCTGAACACCAACAAGCATTGTTTGCGTCATCAGCAGGGAAACGATGGCAATCATGACGACCGACGTTACGTTTTTTTTTGTGTTAGCCTTCATGAGTACTTGGTTAACTCGACTTCCTTATGCCTTACGGCAAGCACCCCTTCTTCAAGGACCGTGCCAACGGGTCTTTGATTTGAAAAGCCCAACAGATTCAACGTTTGCTTGATGTTTTTGTAGCCTGTGGTTGACAACAGCGGGCTTCGTGAAGAAGTGTTGGACCATCTCCGCGCACTGGAACCCCTGCGTTCTTGGCGTTTGCTCGTTGTCGCCCGCAGTTGACAAACATTACCGGCGCACGGCGGGCGCGTTGACAACGCTCGTTAAAACAAAGAGCACTCGAGGTTTAGTCTCGAGTGCTCTCAATGTCTTCGATCGACTTTGGTTGTACGTTAGGCGCGGTACTGCATTCCGGGCTCAGTATCTTCTTGTAAGAAATCTCCTACATCGATTGCCAGGCGTTTTAGTTTCTTATAGAGCGTCTGCCTTGATCCGAGCCCAAGGGCTTCACTCGCGCGCGCGACGTTGCAATCGTGTCGCTTTAGAGCTTCCGTGATAACGCGTCGCTCGTAGCTCTCCAGCAGATCGTCTAGACGTTCGGCCGCCGGCGCCACCTTGTCAGTTCCAGCCTCAGGGTAAATACGTGCGCTGATATTTCCGGGCCTGATGTAACCGTCGTCATCCGCGTACAAAACGAGACGCTCGATTTCTGCGGCTAACTCACGAATGTTTCCTGGCCACGAATAACCTTCAAGAATCTGGATGGCCTCGAATGTGATTCCAGAAATCGATCGCTCATTCTTACGTGCATAATGACTTATGAAATGCGAGATGAGAGCGGAAATGTCTTCCGGACGTTCCCGAAGTGGCGGAACCTTCAGCGTCAGTGTGGCTATTCGATAGTACAGATCCTCGCGGAATAATTTCTCGCGCACCAGCTGTTCAAGATCCTTATGGGTGGCGGCAATCACTCTCACGTTGACTTTACGCGGAGCGCTCTCACCCAATGTGTGAACTTCACTTTCCTGTAAAAACCTCAAAAGCTTTGGCTGCAGGGTGAGCGGCAAGTCTCCAATTTCATCCAGGAAGAGAGTTCCATTCTCAGCAGACCGGATGAGTCCGACGTGATCAGCTAACGCGCCGGTGAAAGTTCCCTTGCGGTGTCCAAACAACATACTTTCAATAAGCTCAGCCGGGATTGCCGAGCAGTTGAAAGGAATGAACTGGCTTTCCGAACGTCTGCTGACGCGGTGAATTGCACGCGCCACGAGTTCCTTACCCGTGCCGGATTCCCCAGTAACTAAGATTGTTGAGTCGGAATCTTTGATGCGCTCAACTTGTCGAGCGACATCCACCATCGCCTTGCTACTGAAAACCATGCCAGGCAGCGAGCCAGCCGAAGCTAATGCTGACGATGATATGGGACTTGGCGTCGGACCCATGGCTTGATGCGAGTGGGCCAACAGCGCAACTTCACTAAGCGCCTTCAGTTCTTTGACCTGCTCGGGCGTTAACGGACGAACGCACTTGCCATAGAGAGCTGCTCCTTCTCGCGCACCAGAAGGCAATGTGAGGATTAAACAGATCGCCGTGTCCCCTTCGTTCGGCTGCACTGACCGTCCGCGGGTTTGAAACGCCTCCGTTAGTATCGCCTCGGCTAAAGCGATCTCGTCCCCTTCCAAGCCCTCTGCCCAACGCAAACTTGGTTTGCCTGAAAGTGGGGCAGCCCAAATCGACAAACCATAGGTCGGGGCCGTGGCCTCAACCATAAGGCTCATCTTCATCATCACTTCGTAAAGCTGATCGGGTCCTTGGGCTGCGGCTTCGCATACAGCCCGAACGATAGAACTGATAGGTAGGGTGATGGGGTTCAAGACTGATTGGCCCGGATAAGATTCCGAAAAGTCAGACATCTACGCCGTTCCTTGTTTTAGTTCGCTTTAATGGGACCAACATGAGGAAGGCCCCCAGATCACTGAGGTCGGGGACAAGCAGTGTTAGTTGTTTTTCGAAGGCCGCAGCTCAGGAAGGAGTATCAACCGGCCTAGACGATTTGCAGTCTAATGGGCTAGCTACAAGCCTGTCAACAAGTTTTAACCCTCAGCCACACAGCGACCTACTGGGAGGGGATTTCCGTTCGCCCAGCGTTCGCCGATTTGGGCCATTAAGCGGGGCTTAGTTCAAGTAAATGTTGAACTTACGTGGTCAAAGCATTGCAGAGAAATGTCTTTACTCACTTAAGCACGGATGCTACATTCCGCCAACCTGCTAGCTAAGTTGTTGATTGGCAATACGTTGAAAGACTAAAAAGCACATTTAGTTGGGGTTCGGAAGACGGGACTACCAACTATCTTGTGGAGGAATCAACAGACTTCGTTAAGCAGTCTCTTAACTGGGAACCAATGGCAATTCACTTTGGAACATCGGGATGGCGAGCCGTTGTAGCGGATGAGTTCACGTTCTCCGCGGTTGGCCGCGTAACGGCAGCTATCTGCGCGGAGTTCCGCCAAACTGCGAACGCAAAGGTATTTGTCGCTCACGACACCCGGTTCCTGGGCGAAGAGTTTGCGCTGGAATGTGCCGAAGCGATGGCGGCTCACGGATTTGAAGCGCTGATATGCAACGCCCCCACGCCGACACCTGCTGTTTCGCACGCAATCAGATCGCAGGGCTGCGTTTGCGGGATCAATTTCACGGCATCGCATAATCCGCCTGAGTATAACGGTATGAAGCTCTCTACGGCGGATGGGGCGCCTGCTCTTCCGACAGTGACAAAGAAGATCGAGCAGCGCCTACTGAACGACGAACAAGCTAACCTAATCACCACGACGCGTACTTCGAGGCCACTAAGCTTTGATCCGCGCTCCGCTTATCTATTGGACTTGGAAACAAAGATACGGTTTGACCTTATTTCTCAAGCTGCAGGTCATTATGCGTATGACCCGCTTTGGGGAACGGGCCGTGGATATCTCGACGAGATACTTCGTCGTCACGGCCTCTCGGTTCATACAATTCATGATTGGCGCGATGTTCTCTTTGGTGGTCGTTCGCCAGAACCGGAAGCCAGCCATCTTTCCGAATTGACAGAGGTTGTCCTGGAACAAAAGTGTGTGCTTGGGCTTGCGACGGACGGCGACGGAGATCGTTTTGGCGTCGTAGATTCGAATGGACGTTTCATCACCCCCAATCAATTGATCGCAATTCTCTTTGATTACCTGGTTGAGTCCCGGGATTGGTCGGGTGGAGTGGCTCGTTCGGTGGCGACATCGCACCTCGTCGATCGCGTGGCCCAAAAACGCGGGCGTCCAATATATGAGACGCCCGTCGGTTTCAAATTCATCGGAGAATTGATCAATGAAGACAAGATTATCCTCGGCGGTGAGGAGTCGGCGGGATTATCGATCAAGGGTCACTATCCGGAGAAAGATGGCATCCTTGCGTGTCTGCTCGCAGCGGAGGCGGTTGCGGCGCGCGGGGCGTCTCTAACCGAACAACTTGAATCTTTGTTCTCCGAGATCGGCCGACTCGAGTCCGGCAGAACAGGCGTTCGTCTAACACCCGACCTGATGCCTAAATTGAAGGATCGGATCGCGCAAGAGCCCACTGCTATTGCGGGACGGCCGGTAAAACAAATCAACAGGCTTGATGGCCTAAAAATCATTTTCGAAGACGATTCATGGTTGTTAGTGCGTCCGTCGGGCACGGAACCCCTGGTACGCATTTATGCGGAATCAGAATCGCCGAAGGACTTGGAGGTGTTGCTTGAGCAGGGTCGCAAATACTTATTGGGTTGACGAACGAATCAGATCGCAACGGGTTGCGCCGAGGGTGAGTCCTTCAGTGGCGACAGTTCAGCAGATCTCACTGGACATCATCGGTACCCGCAGTGAAGTGCGGCGGCGTGGTGGGGTGATTCCCTCCTGGGTTGTATTCGGAATGATTCTCCTCGCCACGTTCGCTGTGTGTGTGACAGTGAATATGCGCACGCGGGCCAAATTCAACATCGCATCACAGCAATTTGCTGCGATGCAGCAGGACGTGGAATCACTGCGGAATGTGAACCATTCCTTGCAAACTGAAGTGCAGCGACTTCGAAGTGATCCACGGACGATTGAAGCTGCTGCTCGCGCAAATCTGAATATGCTTCGCAGCAACGAGTTTATCGTACCAGTCGAATGACAAGTTCGATGACGAGATCAATATCTATGCCTGCCAATGCCTGCCAGCTGTTTTCCCCTGCTCTTTTTCCGCGCTAACCGGGTTCCTTCCGAGCCTGCGCGGCTGTGACTGCCATCACAGCCGCGCTCCCCTCTAAAGTTAACTTCAAGAGTGACTTGGTTGACACCTCTAGGACCGTAAACTAATATCGAAATCTCCGATCAACTGCTGCAAAAAAGAGAGGTTCGATGGCTGAAACCAAGCAGATTTCCTCACCCGCCGAGGCAGAAAAGGAACGATGGGGAGAAGAGACACTGAAACCTGTCCTCGCCAAAACTCCTGAACGCAAAAAGAGCTTTCAAACAGTCTCGCTAGAAGAAGTCGATCGACTCTACACACCGGCAGATGTCGCTGATCTAAACTTTGAGAGCGACATATCGTTTCCCGGCGAGTTTCCTTACACGCGCGGCATTCATGCTACTGGTTACCGCGGCAAACTTTGGACGATGCGGCAGTTTGCCGGCTTCAGCACCCCCGAAGAAACCAACGCACGGTTCAAATATCTGCTTGAACAAGGCCAGACGGGACTATCCGTAGCCTACGATCTCCCGACATTGATGGGCTACGATGCCGACTCCTCGTTGTCTGAAGGGGAGGTTGGTAAGTGCGGCGTGGCGGTTTCGTCACTCGCAGATATGGAAGTTTTGTTTGATGGCATTCCGCTAGAACAGGTAACCGTCTCGCAGACCATTAATGCTCCTGCATCAGTTCTCTTGGCGATGTACCTCGTCGTTGCTCAGAAGCAGGGTGCAAGGTGGAATAAGATCTCGGGCACGCTGCAGAACGACATCCTTAAGGAATACATCGCACAAAAAGAATGGATATACCCGATCAAACCGGCGATGAAGCTGGTCGTCGACACGTTCGAGTTTTGCACTCAGCATGTGCCTCGCTACAACCCCGTTTCAGTTAGCGGCTACCACATTCGTGAAGCAGGTGCTACGGCTGTGCAGGAACTCGCCTTCACACTTCGCGATGGCATCGAGTACGTATCGTGGGGTGTCGACGCCGGGTTGGACGTCGATGCGTTTGTTCCACGAATGTCGTTCTTCTTTAACGCACACAACGACTTCTTCGAGGAGATAGCAAAGTACCGGGCCGCTCGCCGCATCTGGGCGCGCGAGATGAAACGACGCTTCGGCAGCAATCACGAACGAACGCTGCAAATGCGTTTCCATACGCAAACAGCCGGCGTATCCCTAACTGTCCAGCAGCCACTGAACAATATTGTTCGTGTTGCAATTCAAGCTCTGGCTGGAGTGCTGGGTGGAACCCAGAGCCTTCACACCGATGCATACGATGAAGCGCTCGCACTTCCCACGGATCGTGCCGCTCTGATCGCACTGCGCACACAACAGATCATCGCGGAAGAAACCGGGGTGGTGAACACTGTCGATCCTCTTGGTGGTTCTTACTATCTAGAATCTCTGACACACAAGATGGAAGAGGAGGCGCTCGAGTATTTCCAAAAGATAGATGGAATGGGAGGAATGGTCGCGGCAATTGAAAAAGGTTTTCCACAAAGAGAGATTCAGGATTCCGCCTATCAATATCAAAAAGCTGTCGAGCGCGGCGAGCAGGTGATTGTCGGGGTCAACAAGTATGAGATGACTGACGAACCGGGAGAAGTGCCGATCCTCGTCATAGATGAGTCAGTCCGTGCGCATCAGGTCGAGCGATTGGAACAAACAAAAGCACAACGTGACAACGGAGCAGTGAAAAACGCGCTAGATAAACTCAAACAGGCTGCCCAGAAACACGAGAACACAATGCCCGCCACAATCGAAGCGGTAAGTGCTTATGCCACCCTTGGAGAGATTTGCTCTGCGCTTCGTGATGTATACGGAGTGTACGAAGAACCCGCGTTCTAGAATCGTCAATTCATAATACAAACCTGCATGACAACTTCCGGACAAAAGATTCGAGTGCTTGTTGCGAAGCCTGGTCTTGACGGTCATGACCGCGGCGCAAAAGTCATCGCTCGTGCGTTGAGAGATGCCGGTATGGAAGTCATTTACACAGGACTTCGGCAAACTCCGGAAATGATTGCGGCTGCCGCGTTACAGGAAGACGTCGACGCTGTTGGCGTTTCGATTCTCAGTGGCGCCCATAACACACTCTGTCCACGTATAGTCCAGCTCCTGCGGGAAAAAGGAATGAACAACTGCCTGGTACTCGTTGGTGGCATAGTGCCAAAAGAGGACTTACCAAAACTGAAGGAAGCGGGTGTTGCAGAGGTCTTCCTTCCCGGAACATCGACGGAAGACATCGTGCAGTTTCTCAGAACTAATGTGAAACCCCGCGAATGAATGACCTACAAAACTCTGACTTAATCCTCACTGAACTTCGCCCGCCCGCCGCCATCATCACTTTCAATCGACCGGCTACACGGAACGCCTTATCTGCAGAGATGCAAGGCCGCCTCGAGCAGGTCGTCGCCGATTTAAACTCTCGAAGGGATATTGGAACACTAATCTTCACGGGAAGTGACAACGCATTCTTGTCCGGAGCGAACATTCGCGAGTTGACCCTGTTAGACGAGCAGTCAGCGTTGGCATTCTCGGAACGCGGTCAAGGTTTATGCCAACGAATCGCTGCCTCTTCACAGAGGTCAATCGCCGCTATCAACGGCTTCTGCATGGGCGGTGGGTTAGATTTGGCGCTTGCCTGTGACTATCGCATTGCCACACCGGCCGCCGAATTTGCCCATCCAGGATCTCAACTTGGAATCATTACGGGTTGGGGAGGAACTCAGCGACTTCCGAGAGTTATTGGGAGGAATCAAGCAATAGAGTTCTTCGCCACGGCGCGTCGCTTAAATGCTATGGAGGCGGTGAAACTTGGGCTGGTTCATGTCGTCGATCCATCGCCGGTCGAAGCTGCGCTGAAGCTAGGTGTCGGTCCGTTTCTGGCGTGACAAAAACCGGGCAATTCCCTTCTGGCAGTCCTCAGTCATTCGCGCAATAACATTCACATCAGCACCAGTTTCAATTGCCTCAAGGAATGGCATTCCATCAACTTGATAAAGCAACGTTTTTGTAAGCGAGACTGCGGATCTACTCGTCGACGAAAACGTTTTTAGATACTCGTCGACTTCGTTCTCGAACGTTTCGTCGGTGAAAACGCGATTGATTAGGCCAATACGCAGCGCCTCTCTTGAACCAATCGTGTTGCCGCGAGTCAAGAGTTCGAAGGCGAGTTTCTCTGACACATTTCGTCTTAGGATAGCTGTCACCATTGCGGGAACAAAACCAAGCTTCACTTCCGGATATCCGAATTGAGCGTTCTCACTGGCCAGTGCAATGTCGCACGCTGTTGCAAGTCCACACCCTCCCGCCAGCGCACGACCATGGACGGCGGCTACGACGGGAACCGGCAGCTGGCGAATAAGCACGAACAATTCGAGTAACGCACGGGCGTCCGCGGCGTTATCGGCAGCTGAAGCCTTGGAGATCTTCTCAAGAGCCGATAGGTCTGCACCCGAACAGAAATCGCTGCCATTCGCGGCAATGAGAACAACGCGCACCGACTCGTTTGTCGCAGCAGTACGCAATGCCTCTTGTAATTCAGCGATCAGTTCATCGTTGAGTGCATTCTTCTTTTCAGGACGGTTGAGCGTAATGCGGGCGATGGGCCCGTCAATCGAGGAAAGAACCACTTTGTATGTGTTCATAGAGGTAAACGGCTTTGCCTCAAACGTTGCACCCAGCGTGAGTCGAAAGTATTCTGGTTCGTGTTTAATTCGTGTGACTTCGTCGATCGTTCCGTTTGTCCAGAAAAAGAGGGACGATCCATGAAGTCACACGAACCAACACGAAACTCGTTACCACCCAAAAAATCGAGTTACCCCCAGGCTGAAGCTTGGGGTGAATGAAACTTGAAATCTTTACTGCAACGACGGGTTCACAACCCCAAACTACGCGCCTCTTCATCAGGTATGTCGATATACATTCGCAGAAGTGCAGTCGAGAATGTTTTTCCTTGCGCGTCGGTCATCAACGAAAGCGTTCCGCCGCCACCAAGACTGTGATGTAAGAGGAAGTTCAAAGCTCCCAGGTTCGGCAATTCAAATCGTTCTACATCGCCGTGACAGATCCCTTTGAAGTGTTGTTTGACGCGGGCTTCAGTTACCTCACGCACGAGGATCGGATAGAACTGATCGCGCAGCGCTATTAAGCCAACGTTGGCTGTGTCTCCCTTGTCGCCTGAGCGAGCGTGTGCAAGCTTTACCAATTGAACCTTCACGCTTTCAGCACCTCAACGATCGGTGTGATCTCTTTCTTGGGAATCAGCGCCGGCCAGTAAGCAACGATCTCTTCGACCTTAGGACGGCCACCTGCGAATCCCGTAACTGCCGGTGGCCCTGTCAGAATCAATGGCGCAATCTCTTTCGTGAATCGTTCTACCGGCGCTTTGTTCGGACCGCGGACGCCGACACGCAATTGCACCTCAGCGGGCTCTATTGGATCGCCCGCCAATGAACCGTGCGTGGCATTCACGCCAACAAATTCGGTGAGGATCTGATCAAACGTCAAGCCCAAACGATCCAAACGCGCCCGGAGAATGCGATCAGCTGCCTGCGCTTTCGCGTAAGCGTCAGGCCAGGAATATACAAGAGTTCCGACCGCTTTGAATCCCGCTGAATAGCTAATCGAGACCTTGAGAAACTCAGTCGCAGGCCGTCCCTGAATTCCAAAGACGCGAACACGATCCTTGCCAGCGTCTTCGAGCCGGATCGTTGTGAAATCGGCAACGCAGTCTGGCGTGATGTATTCGTGAGGGTCGCCCATTTCATATACGAGCTGCTCCTTTATAGAAGGAACATTTATGCAGCCGCCGGTGTTCTCGTGCTTGGTGATTATGAAAGTGCCATCGGGACTCGCCTCAGCAATCGGGAATCCGACGTGCGCGAGATCGGGAATGTTCTGCCAGTCGTATTGACAGTTCCCGCCTGACGCCTGCGCACCACATTCAATAATGTGCCCGGCGATGGTGCCTGCCGACAGTTTGTCCCAATCGTCGAACCTCCAACCAAACTCGTGCATCAACGGCGCCAACGTCAATCCCGTGTCTGTTGCGCGACCAGTAATTACAATTTGGACGTTTTGATTAAGGGCCTCGACAATCGGTCCAGCTCCTAAGTAAGCGTTCGCACTCTGGATCCGATCGCGGACAGTGGCCAGCGGTTCGCCGGTATCCATGTTCCGCAGCTCGATACCACGCGCCAGGAGTTCATCGATGCGCGGGAGGATGTCGTCGCCGGTGACAATCCCGACGCTGAGCTTTCCAGCAAAGCCGAGCTCGCGTGCGGCGTCGAGCACTCCGTTTGCGCAGCCTTTGACGTTTACGCCGCCGGCGTTTGCAGTCACCCTGATATTTCGCTTGATCAAAGCCGGAATGACCTGGCGCATTAACGGCACAAAATCTCTGGCATACCCGGCGTTCGGGTCACGAGCCTTCTGTTTTTGCATGATCGACATTGTGACCTCGGCAAGATAGTCGAGCATCAGATAGTCGATTGGACCCTCTTCGACCTGTCGAACAGGAGCATCTGGCAGATCGCCCCAAAACCCCTGACCGGCGGCAACACGCACTGTTTCTTTCATTGAACGAAATCTAATCTGTTTGCATTCGAACATGCAAATCGGGCGGTGAGCTCAAGAGCTGCAACGCTCCAACTCGACGTTGATAAGGGTGACGTTGTTTTGTACCAGGAATGGTCTGGGAGTGGGCAGTCAGAATCGGACTCTCTGTCGGAGTTCGGCGAATTGGGCTCGGCATTCGAGTTTGAGTCGGAATTGGATTCGGTTCTGTAATTAGAGGTTTTGAGGGAGGACGAACTGCCCAAGATGCGGCCCCGTGTAGTTAAGACTCGTGCGCAGTGCAAGTTCAAGTACATCGCGCGTGTCTTCCGGCGCAATCACAGCGTCGACGAAGCCACGCGCTGCGGCATATTTGGCGTCAAGCTCGCGGTCGTACGTCTCTCTAACTTTGTCCATCTCGGCGTTCAATGCTTCGTCCGCCGATTGACCTTGTTTCTTAAGTTTTTCCAATTGGCTGCCGAAAACCGCTTGCACGGCCGAATCCCCTTCCATCACTCCCATGCGTCCCGTTGGCCAACTGAAAATGAAATCCGGATCGAATCCCTGGCCGGCCATCGCGTAATAACCAGCACCGGACGCGTGATTTACTGTCAAGACAATCTTCGGCACGGCAGCGGTCGCCATCGCTTCAACGAACTGTGCGCCTGCACGAATGATTCCTGAATGCTCAGCTTCAGACCCGACCATGAATCCCGACACGTCTTGGATAAACAACAATGGCGTCTCATGTCGATTACAGGTCTCAATAAAGTACGCCACTTTTTCCGCCGACTCTGTGTAGATAATCCCGCCAAATCGCGGCGGCGCGCCCTGAACGCGAACCATTCCGCGGTGGTTTGCGATTACGCCGACCTGAATGCCGCAGATACGCGCATGTCCCGTGAGCATCTCCTTCGCGTAGTCAGCTTGAAACTCATCAATGTGCCCATCGTCCAATAGGCATTGAAGCACACGTCGAACGTCGTATGGTTGCCGGTGATCTTGTGGAAGAATCTCGTAGAGTTCCTCCTGCGGTCGTCCGCTTTCGGCAGACGGATCGCCCTCGCGACCACCGGCTTTCCGTGGTAACTCAGAAACGATCTCTCTGATCTTGGCTATACACGTCGCATCGTCTTTCACTCGATAGTGAGCAACTCCGGATATCTCGTTATGAGCCCGTGCACCACCGAGCGTTTCGTTATCGATCGTTTGGCCTGTCGCTCCTTTTACGAGATTGGCGCCGCCCAATCCCATAAACGACGTTCCCTCAACCATGATGATCATGTCTGACAACGCAGGAAGATAAGCGCCACCGGCGATGCACGGCCCCATCACGGCAGCGATCTGAGGAACTTTCAAATACCGACGCATGATCGAGTTGTAGTAGAAAATTCGTGACGCGCCGTACTGACCCGGAAACACGCCACCCTGGTAAGGCAAATTCACACCGGCCGAATCCACCAGGTAGATAATAGGCACATGCGATCGCATCGCGATCTCCTGCGCGCGCAGAATCTTCTTGATTGTTTCAGGCCACCATGATCCCGCCTTCACCGTTGCGTCGTTCGCGACAACTACAACTTCACGGCCCTGAACTCGGCCTACGACGGTCACGACACCTGCTGCTGGCGCGCCACCTTCATATTGATCGTAGGCGACGAGCAGACCTATCTCTTGCGAAAAACTGTTCTCGTCAAGGAGCATCTCGATACGTTCGCGAGCAGTCAGTTTTCCTTGCTCGTGCTGGCGGGTGATCTTTTCCGGACCACCGCCAAGACGGAGTTTGAATTCAAGCTTGTGAAGATCGTCGGTGAGATCGCGAAGGCGACTTGTTGTCATTGCCACAGGGTTGTCATGAGCCCTTTCTTATTCGCAGTTGATGGAACGCCTTCAATAATCAATACACGGGATTGGCGCAGTTCCATCACCACGTCGCCTTGAGACGTACGCCATTCTGCGAGTTGGGTATTCGACCCCGAATCTAACATGTTGGCATTCGGATAGCGACGCACAGTTCGTGCCGCATACGCGTCGAAGAACTCCTGCGCGTCGCGCGGACTATCCCACACTGTCATTTGAGCTACAACCAAATTGTTCGTCCCCGGTTGTTCATATAGCGTAAATCGATCGCCGGCCCAACCTTCCGCTGCAGTCTTCGAGTACGGACTGTCGTTCAGAAACTGATCGAGAATCAGGTAGAAGCCCCATTCTCCGTTGACGTCCTCATCAACGCGGGTCCAACCCGTGCCGAGAAGCTTATTCACATCTGGCAGAGTGACTTTCACGGGCGCTTCATAACTGAAATACTTCTCCGGGTGCATAATCTGCTCACTCGATTGTGGCAGCTTCTTGAACGCTTCCGACACCATTTCCCAACCGCCGCGTCGGTAGACTTGAGTCGCCCACACAGAACCTTGTTCGTAGGGAAACAGTAGCGACTCACGAATAGCTCGCGGCGCCTGTTTGAACTGTTCGGAAGAAGTACCTTCACCGCCCAGGCTCTTTGCAAACGCTAATGCGACCAGCGGGTTCTGCGCCATGTAGAGCATCATGGCGAGTGTCGCGTCGCCTTCAATGAGCGCGTGGGCAGCCATCTCTGCGTCCGAGTCACCTTTTGGCCATTTCTCAAAACGCCGTAGGTTGAAGTGTTGATCTTGCAAGGCGTGCGTCAGTTCATGGGCCATGACCGGTTTCTGCCCATCGAGATCAATCCAGTCTGCTAAGTAAAACTGTTGCGCTTTAGGGTCGTAGTACCCGGCCACTTGCTCTGTGAGTAACTTCACCAGCGATGACCGGTATTGAAACTCAGCCGGCGCCAGACCGAACACCCGTAGGAGGACTTCGGTGGCGTGCATTTCAGCGGGAGTTGTTTCCTCGTCGAGATTCTTGAGAATCATCTTCTCGATATCTGAGCGCGACTGGGCACCACTTTTGACGCTTCGCAGAATCGATAGCTTTCTGAGATCGCTCGTTTCCTTCAGAACTGCTGCCGTCGTCGCAATAATTGCAGAATTCCGCGAATTCCCCCTCGCGGTCCCTGCCCCCTGCGCGTGCGAGGTGTCGACCTGCGGCCCAAGAAACAGGCCCATGGCGAGTACAGATGCCACCAAAAGCAGCGCTAAAGGTTTGATGATTTTCTTTGACATCCCCAGGTGATCGCTCTTATAGTCCGCTAAACGTTTACAGTCGAATTGCGCGGTTTGTTTCATTCTTGTCTCTTTTCCAAAGAGTTTGGAGTAATTGTTTCAGATGACCAGCCCTGCTCCCGACGATGCTTTTGGTGCTTGGCACGAAACGATGATCCGTGTCCGTTACTCCGAAACGGACAAGATGGGCATCGTCTATTATGCCAATTACCTGGTCTGGTTCGAAATAGGAAGAACGGATTATTGTCGCGCCAGAGGATTTTCATATCGAGATATGGAAGAAAACGACAACTCATTTCTGGTCGTCGCTGAGTCGTATTGCCGCTACAAAGCCCCTGCATACTACGACGACGAACTGATTATTCGTACGCATATTACAGAATTGCGGAAGCGGTCGCTTCGGTTTGGCTATGAAATCATTCGACCTTCGGACGACACGATCGTAGCTGAAGGCGAAACTGGCCACGTTGTCACAGATTCCAGCGGGCGGGTAAGATCATTTCCGGACGGTTATATTCAAAGGCTGTTGTCACCGCCTGTTCTCAAGTCGACGTCTTCAGGTGAAGTAGTGCCCACGCAAATGGCTCCTGAGTAGATCCCTACTCAACTATCAGCATAATTCAGAACAGGAGCGAGCGACTGCTTTCAAGGAAGGTCTCTATCAAAGCGTAGAGCAGTCGCTTCGCTCCTGTTCTGACGGTCCTGCGGCCGTGATCAATGCCAAATTCCGTACGAAACTCCGAGACTTCGGACGCCATTTCTTCTTGTCACAACTCAACAAACCGCGGTGTTCAATCAGTAGAGCCCAGCCCTATTTTGATGTAACTTTTCTTGAAGTTGAGCGTTTAAAGATAAGTTGGTGAGAAAGCAAAACCGCCTGGCCCCGGGCTACGTTGAAATCGAGATAGTCGACTTAAAGTTAAGAGCCTCGCCGCTACTTGCAATAGCAACGAGGCTCAATGACAACACAAGTTCGACGCCTTCCGGCCTGAAGATGTATCGTCGTACAACCGCATCTTAGCGCAGCCGGCGTCGAGCTTCAAACCTCGACGAGATTTAATTCAGCGGAGCTGCGCGTCCGCAGGTATCCCCAGACAAGCAGCGCAGTTTGCGAGAGCAACGGATCTCGTCAATCGACAAGGAGATCGTCATGCGCTCGTTCGTCATCGCACTATTTGTCGCTGCGCTTCTTTTTTGTCTGGCCGCGGCAACGGCTGCCCAAACTCCCTCCAACGCCATTAGCCTTTATAAGCACGGTACTTCCAAACTGGACAAGAATGATCTCGATGGCGCGATAGATGATTTCACCAAAGCCATCGAGCTCAGTTCGCGCCTTGGTCCGGCAAAAGGATCGAATTTGAGAAACGACTTCTCAACCAACTCCGAAGCGGACACCGTGAGAGTTGTCGATCCGTTTACAGCGAACGCGTACAGCAATCGAGGGGTTGCGCAGCTGCGTAAACGTGATTACGAAGCCGCTATCCAGGATTTCACGCGCGCATTACGCATTCGACCCAACCTCGTCGCAGCCTATGTGAACCGCGCGGCTGCGAAACGCGCACTCGGCGATCAAACCGGCGCATTAGCTGACACTGAGAAGGCCTTGTCACTCGAAGAAAATAACTATCAGGCTTACAACAACCGTGCGAGCATCCGTTATGAACTCGGTGACCTCGAGGGTGCTTTCAACGATCTTAATCGCGCCATCGAATTGAACCCGAAGATCGCTGAACACTTTTATAACCGTGGCTATGTTCGCATCGCGCGAAGGGAATTTGATAAAGCAATAGAGGACTTCAATCAGGCAATAAACCTCAGTCCGGAACGTCCGCAGCCATATCAAGGTCGTGGCGCCGCATGGATGAAGAAAGGAAAGTACGATGAGGCAATTGCCGATTTCACAAAGACAATCGAACTCAATCCCGCAGCCGCGATCAGTTACATGAACCGTGGCCTGTCTCTAACAGTGCGGGGTCGCGACGCCGAAGCAAAAAAGGATTTCGACAAGTGCCTCGAGCTGGAACCTGAATTAAAAACAGATTTGGAACAGAGAGTCGCGATTGCGAAGAACATCCGCGACGCGCTGTTGAAGAAATAATCAGCGTTCGTGAGGAAGGTTCAGACGTTGGACTTCCCTTGCCTTGCCGGTCGCTTCATCAATTTCGATTACCACCGCGCATATTCTGATGTCACCATGGCTGTGCTCAGCTCGACGTGCGATTACCGTAGTGAACCGCGCAATAACGTCAGCCTTGCTCATACCGATCACACCAGCGTAACTTCCAGTCATGCCGATATCGGAGAGATACGCCGTTCCCTGCGGCAAAATTCTTTCATCGGCCGTCTGCACGTGAGTATGCGTACCTAAAACCGCCGACACACGACCGTCGAGGTACCAGCCCATCGCGACTTTTTCGGAAGTCGCCTCCGCGTGCATATCAACAATCTTCACGGTGGTTGTCGCGGGCAGCGATTCAAGCATTGCATCGACCGTGCGAAAAGGATCGTCGGACGGCGGCATGAAGACGCGCCCCATCAGATTCATAACCGCGACTCCAACTCCGTTCTTCTCGCTAAACCAGACGCCTTTTCCTGGAGTGTTAGGGGGATAATTTGCCGGACGCAAGAGTCTTGGTTGTTTTGCGATGTATTCGATAGCTTCTTTCTTATCGAAGATGTGATTGCCGGAAGTCATCACATCGATACCGGCAGAAAACAACTGGTCACACAGCGAAGGCGTAACTGAGAAACCTCCGGCAAGATTCTCGGCATTCATAATGGCGAGATCGATTCGATGTTGTTCTCTCAGATCCTGAATACGTTCCAGCACGGCCAGTCGACCGGGTTTAGCAACGACATCACCAATCATCAGGACTTTCATTGTTGGACGCTAAAAAAGCTCTGTGCAATCTCTGCGTGCTCTGTGTCTCAGTGGTTGAATGCTGTTGCCAATTCCAAACCACAGAGTCACGGAGGACACAGAGGTAACACAGAGCTCTACAGATTATTGGAGGGGCGAAGCAAAAAGCCGATTCACGAGTTTCTGGCGGAAGGGAGATCCGCAATGTCGCTCCGAAGCCGTAATTGAACCTGCATAGACAGGTGGGTGACCTCTTAATGCCGCCGCCTCTGGCATTTCTTAACGATGAAGAAATGCACTGGCTAAGCGACCTCAGTCTCCCTAATCAACGGCGTTGGCTCAATCATCGTAACGTCGGTGGCGATAACCGCAGAATGTTTCCTTCCGCCGCGACGGATAGTAACACAGACGCGCAGGCGCAAGAAACAGGGTTCTTTTTTGGCGTGAACTCGATTTACAAAAATAGATTGCGAACAAATCTGAGCTGCAGATTCTCACGGATAGACACGGATTAGAAGAGACAAAGATATTGAGCCTTGCTTCTCTTCGTTACACGAAGATTTGTGTTTACCTGTGAAAATCTGCGGCTAGTTTTTTGATTAGACGGTTCGAGAGTCCCTTGATCAACCCAGCGAAAGTTTCCCTGCACCGCCCGGATCGACAGTGCTTCTCACTTTCAATAGTCGATCGAGCATTTCGGCGCATTCGGAACTGCGGGCCGCGAGTTGTGAATCGGCCTGTTCGTGCATGTGCTTGAGGCGGTGAAGTTCGTCAGCTATGTGCAAGGCGGCGAGAATGGCAACCTTTAGAGAGTCGACCGTGAGTGTGCCAGACGAAATTTCTCGCATGCGGCTGTCGACAAACTCCGCCAGTTGAATGATGTATTCCGTATCACCATCCGAGCGGATGTTGTAAGTCTGATTATAGATTTCGACTCTGATAGTGGGACTGCTGCTGGTGGCTTCCATACTGCTTTGCATCTGGCCGACGTGTGTGCTCATCTCAGCTCCTCAGCCATCTCTGGATCGAGCGCCGCGACTGCGTCGAGCATTGCCTCCACTTTCATGCGAATCGTTTCGCGTTCGGCAAGAAGCTTTTCTACCTGCGACTCTAAACGTTCCTTCTCATTGAGGACGCTGCCCATGTCGCGCCGCATGAGCGAGAGCTCTTTCTCCATGCTCTCTTTTTCCTGTCGCAGGGTTTTCGTTAGTTCGATGGTCCGGTAGATCTTGTCTTCCAAATGTGAGAACTTTTCTAACCCTGAAAGACCGACCATCTTTTATCTCCCAACCTGTGTTGATTTCAAGCGGCACTGATTATCCGACTTACGCGCTACAAGCGCAAGACTCATTCTGCAATCTCGCCGGATTTATTTTCCTTATCTTTGCTCAGCCGCAAAAGTTTCCAAGAGTGAAGCCGTCAGACTCGCGTGTCGCTCTTCCACTTCCTCGTCTCGCAGTGTGCGGTCGTCAGCTCGATACTCGATGCGCAGTGTTATTGAACGCTTGCCTGCCGGAATGTTTGGCCCCTCGTAGGTGCCGACGAGATTCACGTCACGACAGTCAGCAACGTTCTGATCCTTAACCACTTTCGTCAGGGCTGCGAAAGTAACATCACGCCCGACCAGGAGAGTCAAATCGCGGACGACAGACGGATACTTCGGAAGTCTTGAGTACTGGATCGTTTTTTCAGGTGCGGCAAATAAAGCAGAAAGATCCATCTCAAGAACGTAAACCGGTTGGCGGAACTTGTACGAACTAGCAATGCTTTCTGCGAGGCGACCGAATGTTCCTATCGGTTTGCCGTCGTTCAAAAGTATCTCGCCGGCCTGGCCCATACGCAGATGCCTGACCGAAGAATTTCTGAACACAAGCGAAGTCATATTCATCGAATCCAGAGCCGCTTCGAACGCACCTTTCAAATCGAAGAGATCCAACTCACGCGGTGCCTGAGCAACGTTCTCGTCAACGGCGCCGCCCGTGGCAAGCATCGCCATCGCGAGACGCTCTTCAGGCAAGTCGCCGCCGTGAGATCCCCCGAAAATGCGCCCGATCTCGAATAATCTGACGTCGCGCATCCCGTGATTGAGATTATGTTTTAGCGAATCCAGCAAGCCCGGCAGCAGTGTCGGACGCATCCAAGCGGCGTCTTCGATTATCGGATTCGACAACTCAACAGGTTCGCTCTGACGACTGGAGAACGCCGGAATTAGGTCGAATTCATCGTGCTTTCGAATAAAACTGTAGTTAATTGCTTCGTCGTAGCCAAAGTCGTTCAGTGTGCGGCGCAAAAGCCTTTGCTTCAATTCCGTTGGCTGATATTCACCCGCCATCATGGAAGGGGGCAGTTCGGACCGGATGTGGTGATAACCCGAATGGCGGGCGACTTCCTCGACAAGGTCCTCTTCCTGCTCAACGTCGACTCGCCACGAGGGAACACCAAAGGTAAGCGCGTCCTCGGATTCGTTCTTCTTATCGAACCCGAGCGAAGTGAGAATTCGATTGATGTCGCGTGTTTCTACTCTGAGCGACGTTAGATCCTCGACTCTTTTTGTTCGCAGGGTTATCACGCGGGGAACGGACGGGTTTGGATAGACGTCAATGGAATTCTCCGTCGCCACGCCGCCGGCAATCTCACAGATCAGTTGAACGCAGCGCTCCTGAGCATTCAGGATGTTTTCGCAGTCAGCGCCGCGTTCAAAACGACGAGACGCCTCGGTATCCATACCGAGCGCGCGCGCGGTAAGGCGCACCGAGCTTGGATTGAAGTAGGCGCTTTCGATCAACACGTCGCCAGTCGCGGACGAGATCTCTGACTCTTCGCCTCCCATGATTCCGGCCAGGGCGACGGGTCGTTCGGCATCGGCTATCACTAACATGTCGGGCTGAAGTTCTCTTTCAACGCCGTCGAGAGTTTTGAGCTTTTCACCGGCTTTTGCTCGACGAACGATAATCTTGTGTTCCTTAAGATTAGCGAAGTCGAATGCGTGCAGCGGCTGCCCCACTTCATGAAGGACATAGTTGGTTATATCTGCGACGTTATTAATAGGACGTTGACCAATCGCCTCGAGTCGTTTCACTAACCAATCGGGGGAAGGGCCAATCTTCACTCCCCGCACCAGTCGCGCCGCATACCGTGGACAAAGATCTGAATCCTTGATTTCAACCGAGGTGAATTCCTCAGCACGTCCGTCTGTTTTTGGCTTAGCGACGTCGGGAAGATGAAGTTGGCCTGACTCGATCGCGGTGATTTCACGGGCGATTCCGAGGTGCGACAGGCAGTCGGGTCTGTTAGACGGCACCTCGACGTCGAGCACCGAATCAGAATCCTGGGTTTCAACGGCATCGATAGCTAATCCAACCATCGTCAGCCGGTCACGGAGTTCTTCGGCGGACAGCTTGGTGGCGGTTAGCTCCTGGAGCCATTTGTAGCTGGTATACATTTCCTTACGAAAACTGCTCCAAAAACCTGATATCGTTCTCGAACAGCAACCGAATATCGTCAAGCGCGTACATCAACGCGCCCATGCGATCGATGCCGAAACCAAACGCGAAGCCCGAGAATTCCTGTGGATCGACGCCGACTGCGCGCAACACGTTTGGATGAACCATTCCCGAGCCGCCCAGTTCGATCCAACCGGAGTTCTTGCAGATCCGGCAGCCACTTCCGCCACATTTGAAGCAGCTGAAATCAAACTCTGCACTCGGTTCGGTGAACGGGAAATACGAAGGCCGAAACCGTGTAACAGTGTTCGGACCAACCATTCGCCGCAGAAACTCCGCAACTGTTCCTTTCAAGTGCGCCATTGTGATGCCGCGATCAACACAGAGACCCTCAACCTGAAAAAACATCGGATTGTGCGTCGGATCGGGCGTATCGCGCCGGAACACACGCCCAGGAGCGATCATTCGAATCGGCGCACCGCGCCGCTGCATCGCGTGGATCTGAACAGTTGACGTCTGCGAGCGCAGAGCGTAGCCCTCGTGCGTGTAGAAGGTGTCTTGCCAGGCGCGCGCCGGATGATTCGCCGGAATATTCAGCGCGTCGAAGTTATAGAAGTCAGTCTCAACTTCCCGGTCGTCTTCAATCACATAACCGAGCGACACGAAGATATCTTCGATCCGCTCCCGCACGAGCGTGATCGGATGGCGGTGACCCAAACGCGGTCGACGTCCCGGCAAAGTAACGTCGATAGTTTCGCGTGCCGTTCGCTCTCCTTCGATGTAACTCTTCAGGTTTTGTTCTGCGCGATCCAGAGAGTTAGCAACCTGAAGTTCAGTTGCTTGCACGAGCTGACCGAAAGCCGCGCGCTGTTCAGGTGCGACGCGACCAATCAGCTTTTTGCTCGCAGCAAGTCCGCTCTTTTTGCCCAGGTGCCGCGTGCGCAGCTCCGCCAAAGCACGCTGTTCAGCCAACGCTTGTTCGAGATCGACACCGGAAATCGAGGTCGAGTCGTCGGTAAAGCGGGCAAAGCGTTCGAACTCTTGCTCGAACGCTTTGCGTGCTGTTTCAACCTGACTGGTTGGGTCCCGATCGGTTTCAGTCATCAGCCGCTCTATTTTTTCTTCACTGCAACCCACTTACCTTGCAGTTGTCCGGCGTAATCAAAGACGCCCGATAGCTTTCCTTCGATAACTGTCGCAGTCATTGCAATCGCGCCATTTTGTCCTTCAAGCGTGAAAGTCAGCTGACCGTCCTTCCAGGAGCCAGAACTGATCTGGGACTCGCCCAGCTGCGAACTGCTACTGCCAGTTACGTTTTCACCTTCGATCTTTAACACCAGTGTAAAAGGAAATGGCTGACCGTTCGCGTCAGCGACAGCTTCCCACTCACCGTTAAGGTTAACTGGAGCTGGTGGCGTCACCTTCTTAAGTTCAACCGTACCCTTGCGCGCACCGTTGACGACGTCGCCAGTGATCTTGTCGCCATCCAGTTTGGCGGTCAGCGTACCACCCTGACCCGCGAACTTAAGCGTGAGCGTTCCGTCTACAAATGTGCCCTCGCTGATCTCAGCGGTGGTTTGACCAGCCGTCCCATGCCCGGTGACTTTGCTGCCGTCGCGCTTAAGCTCGAGTGTCACCGGTACGTCATTGCCATCTAATTTAGCAATGCCCTCGTATCGACCCGAAAGCGTATCCGCTGTTTGCGGTGCTGGTGTTTGAGTCGCCGCAGCTGATTGTGCAAAGCTGAAACCTGCACACAATCCGATGACAGCTATCACGGTGCTTAGTCTGGATACAGTTGAACTTTTCACGGGTTTGGATCCTTTCATTTAAATTAGGCTGCTGCCTTGTTACGTTGTTCATTCTCCAGCGCCGTCTTCGCCTGCGAAGCTATTGAGGCAAAGGAGTCAGGCTGGTGCACCGCGAGGTCAGCAAGGACTTTTCGATCCAGTTCGATGCCGGCGAGTTTTAACCCGTGCATCAGCTGCGAGTAATTCAGACCGTTGAGGCGGGCGGCGGCGCCGATGCGAACGATCCAGAGGCTGCGAAAATCGCGCTTCTTCAACTTTCGTCCGGTGTAGGCGAAGTTCAAGCCGCGTTCGACTGACTCTTTCGCAGACCGATACAGTTTCGATTTCGTTCCGCGGTAACCCTTCGCCAACTTTAGTATTTTCTTGCGTCGTTCGAGACGCTTGTTTCCACGTTTTGCTCGAGGCATCTTTTATCCCCTTTCTTCTAAAGGATAAGTGCGTTATTACTAATCACTCATCACTAATCGGCTTCCCTAATTAATCTCTTCCGTACGGCAACATTTCCATAACTCGGTCATGATCGGACTTGGAAACCAATGTATCGATATCGAGGTGCCGTTTTCGCTTATTAGTTTTTTTCGTCAGTATGTGGCGCGCATGAGAATGACCACGCTTAATCTTACCGGTAGCCGTGGTTCTGAATCTCTTGGCCGCGCCCTTGTGTGTTTTCAGTTTGGGCATAATTGCGTCCTCTCTGTAGTAATCTTTGGTCTTACTGGGAGCGCGG
>DATIBJ010000117.1:0-11562 GCA_035457565.1 Pyrinomonadaceae bacterium
TGCTTGTCTAACTTGAAGCGGCCATCAATACCACCGAGCTGATTATGTTTCTCAATAAAATTGTAGCTGGTACCGATGAAACCGATCGTCGATTCCTTCCCAACGTCTCTCTTTAAACGCAGCACTCCCACGTAAGCATTCTTATTAACAAATCTTTCGATCACGCGGAAGTTGAACGGATCGTTAATCTCATCTGCGGTGAAATTACCAGGCGCATTGTCTGAAGCCACTAGTAAACCAAACGTCGTGCGATTACTTTTGCCTGTAATCTTCATCGCTACATCAGGATCGACAATGGCGCGGGTGTGGACAACAGACATCGGTGTGCGAAAGATGTCGATGCCTTCGAGGAAGAAGGGACGCTTCTCTTCAAAGAAAATTGGGAAGCGCTGGTTTGCAGTAACGACGGTTTGGTCGGCCTCAACCTGAGCGAAGTCAGGGTTGACTGCCAGATCGAGAGTAATCGTCGGCGTCAATCCATATTTCAGCGTTACGCCCACATCTCCGTCGATTGGTTCATTTAATATCCGACCCGGATCGGTCGCAAAGGGATTCGATGCGAGTTCCGCAGGCGTGAGCGCATTAACTCTTCTACCGGTTTCTGACAAGGTAATGCTCGGAATGATTTCGAGAGTGCGCTCAGTCGAAATGCCCTCCAAACCGGTCAGATGAGCTTGTTGAGTGAGCGTCCCGGAAATGTCTCGACTGATCGGAACCCACGAATCGATTTCATCATTGAAGCGGTCGATGTTGCGCCAAAGATGAAATCCCCACAACTTGTCCTTTCCGGCAACATAGCGTAACGACTTGAATGGAATCGCAACTTCGAGCGTCCAACCATCGCTAGTCAACATGCCCTTCGACTCCATCACGATGTCGACACTGAAGTCAGTACCTTGCCCCTCAGTCTCGATCCCATCCTGTTGAACACCAAGTGGGTTCCAACCCAACACGTACGCTTTGCGCTGATCGTTGAACGTGTCGAGAAATAGCCGGATGTTGTCTTCGCCAAACACTTCATCGCGGCGCGCGACGCTGGCCCTTACCCTGTCCGGTTCGTCGTAACAATAGACCGCGAGATAGAAAAACTTCGAGTCGTAGCCCATGAAGGCTTCGGTGGGTTTGGATGGAGCTACGTTGTCACCCGGACCGATCTGGTAGAAGTCTTTGAGTACAACCGCTTCCTTCCATTCGTCGCGATCGACTTTTCCATCGATGACTGGAGGCTTCGATAGACGCGGAATGACAAGTGGCTTAGCTTTTTCCGGGGGTACGGTGACCGTAGCTTTTTTGGCTGGCGGGGAAGTATTACCGTTAGAAGGTACGGGTGGGCTGCTACTGTTTTGCGCCACGGCCAGGGGCGAACTCAGCAGAAGAAGCAATGCGACGATGACGAGCGAACGCACTAGAACAACGCCTCCGAGTCTAATGTTCCGAGGAAGGAACGTGTGAGTTCACCCACCCAGGGATCGATAAGTTGCGTTGTTTATCTCGAGAGCCTTTAGGCCATTGGGGGTCAACAAGGGAGGGGCCAGGGCTCGCAGTATTCTACGCCACTAAGAGGCCGCGGGTTCGTAATTAGTTGTAAAGAGTTGTTAAGCAACATCAGCAGAACCGCAGGAGAAACAGGATCAGGAGCACCATGCAGGAACAGGAGCGGCAACAGATCAGAAAGTGACTGCTGCTCCTGCGTGGTGCTCCTGCTCCTGTTTCTCCTGCTCCTGCCTCCTGGCTAGTGAGGTCAACCAGTTTTGTTCGCCTGGGCCCGTAACCGACAAATCAAAAACTTCGACGGAACAGATAAGACATCTTGATGAAAAAGGTGCGGCCCATTCGACGAAAGCCTGGTTCGAGTCGACCGGAGAGAGGGCTGTAACCATTCTGATTCACATCGTCGTTATATCCGACGTAAAACGCGGTACCTGGATTGGGAGTCCACCCGAGTAGAAACTGTCCTTTGTAGTTTGCAGCAGTCGAGTCGTAATCAATTCGTCCTCGTGCAAAGAGGAAGCGAGTGAATTGATAGGTCGTGCGTAACGAAACGATGTTCACATCAAACGCGACCTGACCCGAGTCGAATCTCCGCATATGCTCTTTGGTGTAACTCAGACGAGCATTGATCGCGGCGGTTGGGAGATAAGTGATGCCACCATCGAAGTGCCAGAACGTTCCTGGTCCTGGATCCTGTGGTGCACGGCATACGGGCGGAAGAGGCTGCTCATCATCGCGCGGGTCACACAACCCAGCGGCACGCGCTTGTTCGGCCGCGAGCGCCGTCGGACTCACGCGGGGGAATTTCGGGCCGGCGCCAAAATCAAAGTCGAGCGCTCCCGCCATGCGATTCACGAACATGTTGAAACTGTATTTCTTTGACGGTGTCGATTCGGCGTAGGCGTAAATACCGTGGTAGTAAGTCGAACGCTCGTTATCTTCCCCTGCGAAGGTGCAGGTGTTGTTTACAACGCAGTCCGTGCCCGGCTGTCGTTTCGGACCAAACTCGCTTTCGAATACGCGGTCGTAGCCGTTGTCAGAGCCGATACCGATAAAGGTTTGTCGCTGGAGACGGAGTTGAAACTGTGATTCGTTGTTGAAGTTTTGTGAACGGCCCTGCCAATCGAAATTTGAATTGAAGTCGGTATAAACCCGCCAGCCGACAATCTTCCCTTTGGGATTCGGGTCAGAGTTGTAGCGAAGAAACCAGTTCGGATTGTTAGTGTTCGGGCGACGATTGAACCCAACGTCCGCCTGGTAGTAACGTGTACGACCAACCATCGAAAAATTCTGCCCAAAGTTTCGCCCTGATTGATCGTAGCTAATTGCGTAGACGAAACCGTTCTGCGGAACATCTTTGAATACGCCCTCTTCGGGGAAGAAGTGAACTCGACGCGTGCGTGTGCCAAGTGCCTGCCAGCTGAAAGTCGTTTGCTTGTTGAGACGAAAGCGTCCATCGAAACCTCCAAGCTTGTTGTACCTGTCAACAAATCTGTAGTAGGTCGCGAGTAAACCAACAAACGAATCCGATTTACCAATGTCGCGCTTGAGACGAAGAATGCCAATTGGCGCGTTCTGATCAAGATAGCGATTTCGCGTATCTTCCGGTGCTGAAAGAATCGTCGTTCTTTCGTCGGCACTAAAGTTTCCTGGTCCATTATCTGATGCCAGGAGCAGACCAAAACTGGTTCGGCCGGTCTTTCCTGTCAGTTTCGCCGCAAAGTCCGGATCGATGATCGCGCGCGTATGCACCGCCGCGATTTGAGTTGTAAAGATGTCGCTTCCTTCGAGGAAGAACGGCCGCTTCTCCGGAAAGAAGATCGGAAACCTCTGGTTGGCGGTAACGACTAATTGATCCGACTCCACCTGCGCGAAATCAGGATTCACTGTGAAGTCGAGCGTCACAGTTGGCGTGAGGGTATATTTGCCTGTCAGTCCGATATCAAGATCAACCGGCTCGTTTACGAGACGACCGGTGTCAGTCAAGGCTGCGGGCGTGTTTGGGAAAACGCCGAACGTCCGTACGCGTCGCGCCGTCTGTGAAACTGTAACGCTTGGTATTAACTCGAGTGTGCGTTCACTCGCTAATCCGTCGAGCCCGGTTAAGTGTCCTGCCTGTGCCAGCCAACTACTTTTATCTCGATCGAGAGGAATCCACATGTCGAGAGAGTTGTTCAGACGTTTTGTTCTACGCCAGAAGTGCACTCCCCAAAGTTTCTCTTTGCCGGCAACGTAACGCAGCGATTTGAACGGTATTGCGACTTCGATCGTGTAACCGTCAGTCGTCACAATTCCTTTCGATTCCATCACCAGATCCAGACTGAAATCCTCTCCCATTCCTTCAGTCCAGATACCATCAGCCTGAACGCCAAGCGGATTGAAATCAAATTCGTATGCGCGTCGTTGATCGTTGAAGGTATCGAACAATATACCGACGTAATCGTCGTCCCAAATGTTGTCGCGTTTGGCGATGTTCGCGCGAACTTTGTCCGGCTCGTCGAAACAATGAAACGCGATGTAGAGGAAGCGCGGATCGTAGCCGAGTCGTACTACCGTTTTGTTTTGCGGAATTAGATTGTCGCCCGGCTGCACCTGATAGAAATCCGTGAAGACCGCGGCCGTCTTCCACACGTCATCATCAAGTTTGCCGTCGATGACAGGCGGCTTCTCGAAACGAACTGCTTTTACTGGGTTCGTTTTTTCAGGAGGCAGCGAAGTCGCAGCAAGCTTGCCAACCTTCGCCGGAGTCGACGAACTGGTGGTTGAACTGCTGGTGATTCTTGCTGTGTTGCCGTTCGGTGAAGGCGTCTCGGCGGTCGTTTGTGAGTAAACCGCACTAGCGCCGAACACAGCTATAGCAATACAGAGCAGAATGCCTTTCATTACTTCTCCAGAGTCGCCGCTTAGAAACTGGGGTTACTTGTTTCGAAAGCTGCTCGAAAGGATCCCGCTCTATTTGGACGCGGGCGCGTCCAAAGAATCTTACCGAGCGCTATTAAAACTAACTATCTTGAGCGCACAACAATTCGGCCGTCGCCTGTATTGAGCACGAAGACCTTGCCGCCATTGCCTACACGCCAACGCCTGACGCGTTGCGTAGGAGTAACATCTTCCGTCAAAAGCAGTCCTTCATTAATAACCGTATCATCCGCGTTCGTTTCGACCGTAAAATTCGATCCTGGTGGTACTGCTAACGAGATCGAACCATCGCCAGTTCGGGCTGTGACCGCATTAAAGTTGCCATCTAACGTAATTGAGCCGTCGCCAGTACGAGCGTCTACTTGTCCGTCAAAGTTACCTACACGAATGGAACCGTCGCCGGTGTTCGCCTGAAGCTGACCACCAGCGTTATTGACTTGAATCGAACCATCACCCGTTCGCAAAGTGAGATTTCCTGAAACGCCGTCAAGCTGCACGCTACCGTCCTCCGACGTCACATGAACCGATGCGAGACGTGGTACATGCACTTCAACGTGCGCCGTCCCGGCGGACTCCTCCGAGTTCGCTATGATTGAAATACTCGAGCCCTGCTGTTCAGCCTTCACGGAGATCTGCTTCAGTAACGCATCTTCCTCAGCGCGTTTGGTCACCGTATACATCACCTCGGGCTTGTCCCAGCCATGCACCACAACCGAACCATCGAACGTTCCAATGTTTACGCGCGGCGTCCCGGTTACAGAGAAAGTCTTTGTCTCCTGGGACATAAACCGCCCGCCGTATCCAGTTCCTGAGCCAGTTCCAACGCCAATACCCACATTTATGTTAGTTCTCGTTTCGACGCGCACCTGCTCGCGAACCTGCTCACGGATTTGTCTCTCTGCCTCTCGCTGAATCTCGGCCTGGGCGCGGGCGACTTCACGTTGTGCTTCGCGCAATACCACGTCGCGCCGTGCTGCCTCGCGAGCCGCGTCTCTCGCAATCTTGTTAGCTTCTCTCGTGGTCTGTCGTACTTGTTCTGCGACCGTAGCGTCAATATCCGAGACTTCGCCAGTAGTCGCGATTTCAGACGTTGCTGGACTCAAAGGGCGTCCGTCTTGAGCGTGCAAAACGCGAATCCCGCCGTTTACGTTGCTCAACTTAATGCGCGGGCCACCGTTACCGATTTGTCCGTTCAAGTCATGGCCGACGTATTCGCCATGCCGAACATTCATCCCAAAATCGTTAGTGATTGATCCGTGAACCGTGCTGGCGCGAACAGACGCATTCGAGTCAGACGGTATAATGAGAGTGACCTGGCCGTTTACCGACTGAAGAAAAATTGGCTTCGACTCATCCAGCTGCGTAAAAGTTGCTTGCAATTGTCCATTAATTGTTGACAGCCTGGTATCGCCCTGAAGTCCACGCGCGGTCAAACGACCATTAATCGACGACGCCTTGACGCTACCTTCGACGCTGTCGATGTCGACGGAACCATTCACCAACTCGATTGATTCAAGGATTGCTTTGCGGGGAACAGTTAAGGTGTAGTCGACGATTGCCGGATTGTCCCAACGACGTTCATCCTTGTAATAACTCTGATTCCAATCGGGATATTCCGTCTTGATACGAATGTTGTCTTGTGACGCATTGATCTCAATCTTCGCTTCAGCCAAACGCTCTCTGCGGTAGGCGCGCTTGACTGCGTCTATCTGAACTTCGGCGCGATCCCACGCTCTGATCTGCACGCCACCATTCAAGTTTTCGAGGCTGACACGTCCGGTCGGCGAAAGTGGATATGTTTGATGAAATTCTTCGCGCTGGTCCTGATTTGTATCTCCGGCAGGTTCTTCGCAGTCGGGAAGACTGGTAATCGTTCTCGGCTCGGGGAGTTTTCTCTGGCTAGGATCAATCGCTGACGCGGATCCATTTCCATTGCTCACCAAAGCGCACAATGCGACAGCGGCGGTAATGAGGGCTTTGCTCAACATAATGTTCGTCTCTACTAGATTCGTTAAGTTCTAACTTGCAAGTCGAAGATTGATACTGCCGTTAAGCGTTTTCAAAAAAAGCTCGCGACCACCAGTGCCAATCCTGCCTTTGAGGTGTTTTCGATCTTTAAGGGTAGTCAGGCTAATAGGAAAATCGGAATTGATAGACCCGTTCAATGTTTCAGCTTCGACATCTGTACTGATATTTGCTGGAAGGTCCAAATTGATTGCACCATTAATTGTCGTAAAGTTCAGAGGCTGCCGCCATTGCGGATCGCCGAGACGCGCGGAGATTTCGCCGTTGATCGTTGTGGCTTCCGCATATCCTGTCGTTGAGATCCGAATACTTCCGTTGATCGTCCTGGTAACTACATTCCCGCTCAGAGCAGTTGCGGAGATCTCGCCATTGACCGTCTTCCCCACAAACGCAACGCGCGCTGGAACTTTCACTGTGAAATCAACTTGGACGTCGTTGTTTTGCACACGGTGATTAGTTGATCGACGAGACTCATTGGAATCAGTATCACAGTCTTGTAATTCACCGGACGGATTTGGATACAACGCGCAGATAGTGACGCCCCCACTGTGTGGCACGACCTTGACTTGAACGGAATTAACATCTGATTTTCGCGAACTCTTTAAGGCGACTACTTGAACTTCGTTTCCACCAGTCGCTTCGGCAGTAATGTTTCCGTTAATTCCTTTCACCTCAACGGTCTGACCGGGTCCAACTGGACCATTCCAACGAAACTCATCAGATCTACTTGGAGTCTGAACAACTACAGTGGCTTCGCAAGTTTCCGTTACTACTCTGGTTCGCGTGCGAGCACTAGCTGTCGGCACTACCGCATCAGACCATCCGGAGATAACTTCTGCGACATCGGATAAAAAAGCATGCGCGTCGCGCAATTCTTTCAACGCGCTGGAAGCGGCGGCGAGCGCGATCACGATGAAAAGGATGACAAGATGTGACTTCCGCTCGGTATTGGGGTTTTGGTTCTGCTGATTCATTTGCCGCTTCCTTTTTAGGCCGGGGTTGGCCGCCTAACATATCCTCTCAACCAACCCCGACCCTTCTGCGTTGCTCTATAGTCAAAACACCAACCCGCACTCGGTTGTGACAACAATTTTCGCTCAAAACAGGCGATTTTCTGACAAAAATGCGCACACCGACAAACTATGGTTTGACGAAGATTCGGGGCCCAGGATTTTGATCGGAAATGACGCCGAGTTAGATCTTTTTGAGGCGAAGCGAGCCGCTAAAAGAGTTAACGGCAATATTTGCATCGCCAGTACCGCACGTGGCCACGATGCGACGCAAGGCGAAGGGGGCAACGACTACAGAAGGCCTAATTACGACGGTCCCAGTGGGAGCCCCTTTCACCGCGGGCGGTGCAGTGTTAGCGGCAGATGCCACACCCGGTTCCGGAGCCTTCGCAGAAGCTTCGACACTGGGCTGTGGAGTTTTTGCTGGCGGTTGGACCTTCGGCGTGGGAGATCTCGGAGCTGGGGCGCCTGGCGCGCGCGTCACTCTTTGATTCGGTTGAGGCGGCATCTCCAAATACTTCAGTTTGAAATCCGAAATAATGTTCTGGCTATCCGAAAGCTTGGCGACGATTTGAAACGACGCATCGGTCGGCAGCGCTAGAACCACGTCGCCGGACCATGTCGTGAACCCGTATTCTCCTGAACGCATCAGTGCGCCGGTCATTGTCACACCGCCGCTGACTGTTTTCACGACAAGTTTTGCATTGCTTATGTGATCGAGTTGGACGTCGCCACTTACAGTAGCCACTTCGAAAGTATCGTCGGCAGATGTAGCTTTGACATTAGCCGCCTCCACTGTGCCACCGGCCGTACTCAAATTGATCCGACCGGCCGAATCGCGGAGTAAAATCGATCCGCCAACGCTACCTGCCTCAACGAGTTTGGTCGCGTGTTCGATCGCGATGTCTCCGTTTTGGGAGCCCGCATAAGCTGCAGCCACGCCAATAATGTGTATATCTCCATCACGAGTTTGCACCTGGACGGTTGCTCCGTGAGGTGCTTCCACTTCGACATCCGCAACAGCCTGACAATCACCTTTCTTGCCTGTTTTGTCAGACTTGTCCATCACCATCACGTCGACGCGAGTGGCGGGCGTTTGCACCGATCTTTCTTTATCTTTTTCTTTTACTTTGTCGATGCGTCGGAAATCGATCACACCGGCGTCGGCTGAGCGGACGCGCACTTCATTCTTATCCCAGCCCCGAACTTCGATTGTGCCTGACATGACGCAGACGGTAATCGTAGCTGTCGGATCGACTGGCATCGATCGTTCGAGATTCTGGGATGACCTTCCGTCTTGCTTGTCGTCGTGGAGAGCCGGAGTGACAGTAGCGAGGGAAATAATCAAGCCGAACGCGGCTAGGGACGCAAACGCCTTCATTGTCGAGTTAAAACCGGACCTTTCAATGCGAGCGCCCACCAACGCGTGCATCCGCTATCGTATTCAGGAGATCGACCTTGCTTTGATAAGCAGCAAACATGAAATCGGCGGCGTCAGGGTTATTCGGATTGTTCTTGGCCGCCGTGCGAGTGGAAGCAATCGCGCGATCGACAACCGCAAGATTGCGCTCGTATTCAACCTGCAGAGCCGGTCGCATGTTCTTCTGCGCCTTAATGGCCGAATCAAGTTTGGCGATGGTCTGTAGATAAGCACGTTCGCCCGGAAAAAGCTTCACTGGAGCCCGTTTTGCGGACGCAACGTGCGTCGCAGGTGCAGGTTTGTAGACAACTGGCCGCGCTTGTTTCCCTTCCCTCGGCAATACAACGGGCGCGGCAATATTGGCCCCGGAGTTCGTTGCTGTCGGAGCGGGCGCCGGTGTAGTTGTCTCCCCCGATGATGAGGCTATCTGGGAACCGCGATCCGGTTGAGGCTGCTCAACGCTTCGCATCTTCAACACACCGAAGATTGCAGCAAATGCCAGAACAACAATTAGAGCCGCATAACCCAATGCTTGCTGGGGAACAAAGTTAAAGAGATTGGTTAACGAACCAAAGAAGCCGCGTTTCCCGGTGATGACTGGAACATGGAGATCGGCGACGGCTGCATCGATCCGTCGACGCAATTGCTCGGTTGGTACAGCAGTATCAAATTCGGCGGCGAACGCACTCGTTAATAGCGCGGTTTCCGCTTCGAATTCGCGGGCCATCGCTGAGCACGCCGCACACGAACTGATGTGCACGGTCGCGCTTTCCATCATTTCAATCGGCAGCTCGCCGTCGAAATAACTTTGCAGCGTGCCTTCATCCAAACACCGTTTCATCGTCTACCTCCGATCTTACCGTAGACTCTCGAAAACTCTTTGCGGCCGCGAGCCACCAAACTACCGACGTTTGTTTCCTTGAGAGACAAAGTCGTGGCGATTTCGCGATAGGAGAGGCCCTGTTGCTTTAGAAGCAGACAGCTCCTCATTGGCTCCTTTATCTTGTCCAAAGCCCGGCGTGTTTCTTCAATTGCGAGCTTTCGCTCGTAATCAACTTCCGGGGCCTCGGCCATTTGGCCGCTTTCTGCGTTACTCTTGTGATATTCGTTGTCGCGAACCATCGAGCGGCTTTGGCCGCGCAAAGTATTTCGCGCCACGTTAAGAGTCACGCGTAACAGCCACGCCCGCAACAATTCCTCGCCCGGCGTGGAGTTGAGATTGCGATAGAGTCTTAAAAAAACTTCCTGCGTTACGTCTTCGGCCAGGGCCGTGTCGCGGACGACCGCCCTGGCGGTTCGAAAAACCGCACGGTGATGGAGGGTAAACGCTTCATCGAAGCTGAGCGGAGACACCGCCCCAGTCTCGAGCTCGTTTGGCATGGACTCGATCAAAACTCTAGCTTGTCCGTTCATCTATCACCGCTCTCTCAACAGTGAAAACACCGCAACTTACTGAGTTGTGACAACTTTTCTCAGGAAATGACGGATGATGCGGGCGTATTGTAATCCCTCTTAGGTCAGGTGCCAAAGATTTGGGTGCATATTTCACAGTGTTAGCTCGTATAATCCCCTTCCCTCGATGCAATCACTTGAAGATAGCCCATTTATGCGCGCCTGCCGGCGTCAGCCGGTTCCGTATACGCCGATCTGGCTAATGCGACAGGCGGGAAGATATATGCGCGAATACCGGGAAGTTCGCGCGCGCACAACATTTCTTGAACTCTGCAAAACCCCTTCACTTGCCGCGGAAGTAACCGTAACCGCCGCGGAGCGACTTGGAGTCGACGCTGCGATCATATTCGCCGACATCCTCCTGATTCTCGAACCGATGGGCATCGATCTGGAGTTTGCTCACGGGGAAGGTCCGGTCATTCATAATCCAGTCCGAACTGCCGCAGATGTAGGGCGATTGCGGGAAGTGGGGGATGTCGGTTTACTGGATTTCGTTTTTGAAGCGATAAAAGAGACTCGAAGGGCACTGAAGCCCAATATCCCGCTCATCGGTTTTTCGGGGGCACCTTTCACGCTGGCGTCTTATTTGTGCGAAGGCGGAGGCTCGAAGAACTACGTCATCACCAAAACGTTGATGTACAACGATAGCGGAGCCTGGCATTCGATGATGTCGTTGATATCGCGCGCGCTCAGCAGATACATGAACGCGCAGATTGTCGCGGGCGCCCAGGCTGTGCAACTGTTCGATTCGTGGGTCGGCTGTTTAAGCCCGGCGGATTATCGAGAATTTGTTTTGCCTCACACACGCAGCGTCATTGAAAACATCACTCCAGGTGTTCCAGTTATTCATTTCGGTACCGGCACGGGAACACTCCTGGAATTGATGCGCGAGGCCGGCGGCGATGTGATTGGTCTGGATTGGCGTGTGCAGCTCGATGATGCGTGGCGCCGCGTCGGTCATGATGTCAGCGTGATGGGAAATCTGGACCCGGTTGTTTTGTTTGCGGATCGAAATTATGTAACCTCGGAAGCAAAGAAGATCCTCGATGAAGCCGGTGCTCGTTCGGGACATATCTTCAATCTCGGACACGGAATACTTCCCGACACTCCCGTTGATAACGTAATTGCATTGGTCGATGCTGTGCATGAACTAAGCGCACGAGCGTGATCTTCATAGTCGGAGCGCGGACGTTCTTACTGGGAGCGCGGACGTCCTCGTCCGCAATGAGCGAAGCGAATATTGTC
>DATIBJ010000118.1:0-8631 GCA_035457565.1 Pyrinomonadaceae bacterium
CAGGCCATAGCGCACATCTTGTGACACATTGGTCATAGTCGTTCTCCAATCGTCATTAATGTAGGCAGAGTAGTTTCGGTGGTGTTGCTCAATGTAAGAACACCTTGGAGGGGCCTCTTGTGGCAGTTAACTGTGAACGCTTTTGCCTTTACTGGAAAACACTCTGAGCAGCCACTGAAAAATAGACACCCCGACCCTCCACAAAACGAACTAGCGGGTAGGTTTAAGTTCGATAGCGATTTATCGCGCGTGAAAAATAAGATTGAGACTAGAAAAGCGGCAAGCCGAAAGCCTGCCGCTGGAGCTTGCGAGTTGTACTACTTTACTGCTTCTTCGTCGCTTGACTCTCCTTCAGTTTTGCGTGGGCGCGTTCGTAGTTGGCTTTATATACCGCCGCATTCGGATCGTTGTTACGCTCACCAAGAGTCTGCGCCTTTTGATAAAGCGGTTCGGCGAGATCGATTCGACCACCTCGTTCATATGCTTCGGCTAAACTGTCGTAAACGTTCGCTGAGTCGGGATAGCGCTCAACGTTCGCTTTGAATGCTGCTATCGCCTCGTCTGGTTTACTCTGGCCCAGCAACTGGTAACCCAAGTTATTGATGAGATTTTCCGGCGTTGGAATTGAATAGCCGAATCTTTCGCTAAGCTTTTTGTAATGTGCGTCAACACCTTGTAAGCCTCCCAGGTACCCTCCGGTCTCGGTACTTCTCGGAGCTTGCCAATCTTCATAAACCTTTCGCAATCCAGCGTAATGGCTCCGAAGCACCACCGATCCGTGGTCTTCGTCACTCAGTCGCTCAGCCTGCCACGCGAAACCCTTAATGTTCGTCTTCGAGAGCACCTCTTTGAAACGATCGAAACTCTCTCCGATTCCGCCCGGCTCATTACCTAAAGACGTAAACAGAGTGACTCTCAGTTCCTTTTGACTCTTTAAAAAGTCTTCTGCGCGTTTCAGCGCTTCACCATTCTCCCACTGCAGTGAAGGGCTAACTGCAATGTAAGAATTGAAGAGACCGGTCTTTGTAATCATCGCGTGGATGGCGAACAGCCCGCCAAACGAATGTCCCGCGAGGATGCGATACGGTTGAACTCGATATTGCTTCTCAATCTCAGGAATCAGCTCAGTCTCGAAGAACTTCAGAAAGTTGTCTGCACCGCCGGCCGTTGGATTCTGCAATTCTCCCGCACCGTTCTTAACGGTTGACTTCGCCGGCGTGAGGTCTCGCGTGCGGTCGGTGTTCGTAACGCCGACGACAATCAAATCTGACATCCGGCCATTGCGCACAAGGAATTCAATCGTACTCGCCGTATGGCCCATGTGAGCGTCGCCGTCAGTCATGTAGAGCACCGGATAGCTCAATTTGTTCGTTTCGTAACCTGACGGAGTGCGCACTAAGACAATTCTGTCTTCGGCAAGAACCGCTGACTTGATCGTGAGTCTCTTAACTGTACCGGTCGTTGGTTGTGCGATTGCGACAGACGTTATCAATAAGAGAACAGCAAAGCCGCAAACCAAACGGATCAGATTTGACGTAATTAGACGCGTTGCGCCTGATGTGGAATGAGTAGTCATAGTTTCGACTCCAAAAAATTGAATTGATTTCCAGGAAATGGTGGCAACGCATGTCGGGGAGGCGGTGATAGTACTAAATTTTTCCGCCGCACGTTAGTGCATTACGCAATACGCGGGTCGGCAGTTCTAAGTATTGAAAATGATTATTCGTTACTGAAATGCAGTCGCACGTGGTCACCTCACCTTCAAATGCTGATTACTCTCTAACTACACGAACACACGCTCAGAGTTAACAGGCTCGAGCGATGTGAGGTCTCGTGAGGCCGTGAGATACTAGCCGAGGGGGGTTAAATGCGATGCCAGATCTTAACTCAGTCCCGAAAGTTCGCACCGGGCAAGGCGATGTAAAACTCTCACGCGAAGAATTCACTCGCCGTCTCTCAGAACGTTTCTATGATCCTTTGTTCGACGGAGTCAAAACAGAAGTAGATCGCGTGATTGAAGTAGCGTGGAAAGCTTACGACGAATATCACAAGAGCCCACGTAAACGGAAAGCTGGAACTGAGTTTCAAAACCCTGACTATGAATTGCCGGTCGAGTGGCTCGAAACGCGTGAGCGAATTCGCTCGGCCGAAGAGCAGCAACGTAGCGCACAGGCTCCTTCTCGCATCCTGCTGATTTGCGGCGCTGCACGTCATGACCAAACGTGCCCCGGCGAGATGTCCAAAACATTTCGACTCGTTCAGCTGGCACGTGAAGAGATCGAGAAGACCAGCGGTTTTGAATGTGACTTACTCGACCTCAGCATGCTGACGGCACAATATGGCCGGCAGATCTTGCCATGCAAAGCTTGCGTGTCAACCGCAATGCCACTCTGTAATTGGCCGTGCTCATGCTACCCGAATCACGCCATGGGCCAGGTGAATGATTGGATGAATGAGATCTATCCGCGCTGGGTAGCAGCACATGGAGTCATGATCGTCAGTCCTGTTTACTGGTATCAATCGCCGAGTGTGCTCAAACTTATGATCGATCGTTTGGTGTGCGCCGACGGAGGAAATCCCGATCCAACGTCTACACATGGCAAGAATCCAGAAGAGGCAAAAGCACTTGAACTCAAAGGGTGGCATTATCCAAGACATCTAGCCGGTCGGCTCTTTGCAGTTGTTGTTCATGGAGATGCCGCGGGCGCAGAGGGTTTGCGCCGCTCGCTGACAGACTGGCTTCTCGATATGCACTTGATTGAGGCAGGCCACGCCGCAACCATCGACCGTTACGTCGGCTACTACGAACCGTATGCCACCAGTCACGATGCGCTCGATGGTGAAAAGGATTTTCAGGAGGAAGTGCGGAACGCAGCGAAGATTCTGATCGAAGCGGTTAAGTTGAAACGGTCAGGTGAATTGCCACAGCCCGGAGATCGAGTTGAAGATCCCCGACCAAAGTAGTCCGTGTCACTTATTCAAGAGGTTCGTTGTCCGTTCGGTAACACTGAGCACTGGTTGCTCGACTGAGTCAGGAAGCTCAGCAGTCGTAACGTCAGGAAGTTTCGCAGGCGCACCGCGTCCGATGCGTGGTTTAGCTGATTCTTCTTTGAGTTCGTTCGCTTTAGCAAACAAGATCACAGCAGCAAGAGCGGATCCGATGAAGATAGCTGCGCCAAGGACAGCAAGACCCGCAATCAATGCACCCTGCCTTAGCATCACCTCATAGAAGACGCCGTAGAGGACAAAGCCGAAAACTCCAAGTCCGAAGACGCTCAGTGAGGCTACTCCCATCCGCTCGAGTCTTTCCTTACGTTCCTGCAGGCTTTTGACAGCAGGACTCGGGAGTTGTTCCGCTAGAGACTGTGCAGCCTTTTCTAAACTCAGTCCGCAGGAGCGGCAGAATTTTTGATCCGCCGAGTTTTTGTTACCGCAATTGGGGCAGTACATAAGAACGCTCCGTTCATAACATACCTGGTTTACATACGTCATCACACTTACCTTCGTTCAAGGTTAAGGCATATAAGAAAGACTTGCCGAAAGCGACGGCTAAATTCTAGGATTGGCGACTCGGGTTTGAATGGAATACGCGTGAAATACAATGAATAATCTTTCACTTTAGTTCTCATTCTGGTAGATCTTCCGCCAAGTAGCCCCTGAGTGAAGTCAGTACCACCTCGCGGTAGCGGGTGGGTGCGAAGCTGAATCGTCGACGCCATTCATATCCGATATGCTTTGCTCGGCCTTCGTTGCTATTTGTCCAGCGCAAAACTTCGCTTCGCACCCACCCGCTACCGCGAGGTGGTACTGACTGCTTTGCCACCGCGGAGAGTGACGTTGTGCTGACGATACGCTGAGGCATCAAGTTGATAATCGCGGAGGTTCCCCTTGATGAGCGATCCGACGATCACAGTCCCCAACTGCACCTACTGTGGCATGGCCTCCCCACCTGGCGAATCCTTCTGTCGCAATTGTGGTCGAGCGCTCGCGCGAACTGTGGACCCGCCTGAAGCTCGTTACGCTACCTCGCCGATATCACCTCCATCGATTCCGACGATTCCAGCGGTTGCTTCGCCTGCGCCAGACATGCCAGTAGTCAGCGGCCAACCGATTAATGTCGGTCGAAGGCGTCGCAGTCCACTACTTCTCGGTTGTCTTGTCTTCTTGGGTCTTGGAGTTATAGCGGCCGGTGCAGGCGGCTTCTACGCGTGGCGACGTACGATGTACACGCCACCGGCACGAACAGCACCAGCGATCCCCGAGCGAGCTGCGGGCACGATGACAGAGTTTCCTGTCGACAGCGACTCTGAAGCTCCCGCCACTCCAGCCAGCGTCGAAACAGAAGCTCTCGGTGGAACTACGCCGGCCAAATCAGATCTCGCGTCGCAAACTAAGCTGCCTCCGGGTATGACTCGAAGCGGTCTGGCCAAGGGTGCGACTTCGATGACTTCCTCCACTTATCAATCAAAGAAGAAGACGCAACCAACCACCGTGCCATCGTCGACTGAAAACGTTTATATCTGTGTTCTCACCTTGATGCCCAATCAGCAAACGTTCGTTGATGGTCTCGCTACAACGATCCTGAAAGAGACTGGAGGTGAGAAGACTGGTGTAAAAGTCGAGAGCAACACGGGCTTTGTTTATGTGGGGTCGAAGATTCGGTCGTCTAAGGGAAACGTTTACGTTCTTACGAAACAAGGCACTGACATTTTGATTTTGATCTATTCCTCCGATCCGAATCCAACGGTGATCGATCGCCTCGCACAAAATGTTGGGAATGGTCAGGGACTGATCGACTATCGCGAGATCAAAGATTCACTATGGACATTACCCGCAACAACACCGGCCGATTTGACCTTGATTGAGATCAGCACACTTAACCGGGCACAGATTGAGAACTCGATTGTTGGTGACCAGAAGAGCGAAGACGCGCAAAAGGTCGTATCGAAGATGCGATCGTTCATTCCGAATCGTTTGACGGGTGCGAAGTACCTCGATGCAAATCGGAAGGAATGGGTGACGTATACGTTTGAATACGGCTCGAGCTTTCAGGCATGGCGAAGTTGGCTGATTGCTCGAATCTGGCTCGGATTCGCCGGAGCGAGCAGCAAGACAGTTCGTGACGTTTCGGGTATTTATCTTAGTCGGGAGGGCACGAGCTTTCTCGTATTCCAGAAAGGTCCTTACATAATCGCCCTCATGGGTCCGGGCGCAGCGACATCAGACAGCCTGGTTGGTCTGGGAAATCTATTCCAAGTGTGAGTGCCGTTAGTTCGGGCTTCGCCCTTTCAAATCAAAACAACTCAATGCTGATAGAGTGAGCAAGCGGAGGTCTAAGACCGAACCAAGGGCACAGCCCGTAATTAGACACGCTCGTTACGGCGAGGCAGAGCCATCGCCGCACATCAGGCGGCAAAGCCGAATTGATGATGCTCGTTTGGTTGCGGCTGGGCTGCTCTGATGCGTCTCTGCGGTTTTCATTTACGTTCCGAGCGGTCAACAAAGCTGAGATTGGGGAACCTAGCTTTCACTCGCTTGATGAGTACTGGGAACGACCAATAAAAACCGCAGAGCCGCAGAGTACGCCGAGGTTACGCAGAGAGTTGAAGGTTTTTACCGGAAATGACTGAGCAACGATCGGACGAATCTCACTCGGCATTCTCTGCCAAAACTTCCGCCTTGGGTTTTTCCGGCCGTGAGTGCTTTACATGTCGCCAGATCCACCACGCAACGAAAAGCACCCCGACAATCCCGATGACGAAGTCGAACCGGTGGAACCAGGTCTTGAGTCTGTCGTCTTTGTCCCACTGTTCGCCGAGTTTCTGGCCGACGTAAGCTAATGCTAAACACCAGGGCAATGATCCCGCGAATGTGTAGATGATGAAACGAGTCATGTTCATTCGCGCAACGCCCGCGGGAAAAGCAATGAATGTTCTCACAGCAGGAAGCAGTCGGCTTATGAAAACGATCGCCTCACCATACTTGGCAAACCAACGGTCCGCTAGATCCAGATCGTGGCGCGACACAAGAACGTAGCGCCCATACTTCTCAATGAACGGCCGCCCACCATACATTCCCACGTAATACGCAACGATAGACCCGACGACGCAACCGAACGCTCCGGCAATGCCGACCCACCAAAGATTCATTTCGCCGCGTGAGACGAGATAGCCCGAAAAAGGCATGATGATCTCTGATGGAAGAGGAATGCACGCAGACTCGATGGCCATCAGCAGGACGATGCCCCAGTATCCGAGAGCAGAGATTGTGGCGACGATAAAGCTCGAAAGGACGGCGATTATTTTTGCGATCATACGTTAGCTGAGATCTCCGATTATGCGTTGGACCAACCGTGCTGCCCGATTAGTGGCACGAACGCGCAGGCTCCATGATCCTCTTGACGCGTTCCCTTCTCGGTTCTTATCACACGAATCAAACGTTGCGACTCGCGCGATTCGCCCACAGGCACAACCAACCGTCCGCCGATCTTGAGTTGCGCAATCAGTGGATTCGGAACTGTCGGTCCACCCGCAGCAACTAGAATCCCATCGTATGGCGCATGCGCAGCCCAGCCGAGAGTACCATCGAAGCATTTGACCGTCGCATTGTAGATACCCAACTCACGTATGCGCGCCTGCGCCTCACGCGCCAGATCCGCGATTCGCTCGATGGCATAAACCTGGGCAGCGACCTTCGATAACACTGCCGTTTGATAACCAGAACCCGCCCCGATTTCCAGAACGCGACTGTCTGCATCCAACTCCAGCAGCTCTGTCATTCGTGCGACTATAAACGGCTGCGAAATAGTTTGATTGGCGCTGATCGGCAAAGCGTGATCGCCGTAAGCTCGGCTCTGTAAAGCATCCGGCACAAAGCGATGACGAGGAATTGTTAGCATCGCTTGCAAGACTTTCGGATCTCTAATGCCGTAGTGTTCGGTTAGACGCGCGACCATTCGCTCGCGCGGGATGGAATACTCGTGCAGCGAATCGGAGCGATGTTTGTTTGCAGACTGCACCTGGTTGTGAAAGCTGTAGGGGCGGCTCTCCGTGGCCGCCCACCTTGAGAACGTGCAAAGAAGGGCGGCCACGGAGCGCCGCCCCTACAGTTAGCTTTTGATCAGTTCGGTGTCTTTTAGATAGTTCCAACTCTCAATCGCTGTCAACGCCTGATGATCAGTCATGTCGCTTCTAATTGGCGTAACCGATACGTATCCAAGCTCGACTGCGTGATAGTCAGTTCCCTCTTCGGAGTTACTATTAAAGTACTCTTCACCGATCCAGAAATAAGGTTTGCCGCGAGGGTCAATATGCTCAGTGATTACAGGTCGCGCGTTTTTGATTCCCTGGCGCGTTACTCTAACGCCCTTAACCTCACCAGGAGGAAGATTGATGTTCAGCAGTGTACCCTCCGGCAATCCCTCGTCGAGTACCTTTTGCGCAGCAACGACGGCAAAAGCCGCCGCGTCTTCGAAATTAAAGTTGTCGCGCGCAACCAAACTCAACGCGACACCGGGAACTCCAAGAATCGTTGCCTCAAGTGCGCCGGCGACAGTGCCGGAATAAGTGGCGTCGTCACCGAGATTGCCGCCGTGGTTAATTCCCGAAACACAGATGTGGGGTCGTTCTTCGTCCGGCAGTATTTTGTTCAAGGCGAGCGTGACGCAATCAGTTGGTGTTCCGTCCACCGCCCAATGGCGGTTATCGAGCTGGCGTATGCGCAAAGGCCTCGCAAGCGTCAGGCTATGAGAGGCACCGCTCATCTCGGCCGCCGGAGCAACAACGTAGACGTCGCCCAAAGTCTTCAGCGCCTCCTCGAGTTTAATCAACCCGTCGGAGTGAATGCCGTCGTCATTTGTAAGCAAGATCCGCGTCATACCTAATCACTAACTACGGGCGACTTATCATACCGCACACCACAACTTTTTCTGGCCGCTCACTCAGGAACGTCCGTTTTCTTTTAGTTGATTAAGACGGCTGGTGAGACAAACGAAACGGCGACGCCGTTTGTGATGGGAAAACTAATCGCGCGGGACTCGCATGCGGCCCTTTTTCTTATTTCGTTTCCGCGCCAGAGCCGATTTGAGTTTGGCTTTTTGTCCGGGGGGAATGAAGAACGCGTGCTTTTTTGCGTCCTTAATGATCTCTTCGGTCATTACTTTCCGCTTAAAACGGCGGAGGGCACTTTCAATCGATTCGCCCTGATTAACGGTAACAATTGCCATTCTGTCTGTACTTTCCTTTTTTAGTAGGTCCTTTACAACCACGCTATTTAACACGTCGAGGACCACATCGGTCAAGTTGAGCGCACAGGATTGTAGTGTCCTAATTTTGTAGGGGCGTCCCTCTGTGGCCGCCCAATCTTCCTGCGTCGCTCGATACTGTGGGGCGCCCACGGAGGGACGCCACTACAAATGTCACAGTTCAACGTAACAAAGGTCAACACTCAATCTCACCGAAATAACTCAAGCTGAAATGATTGCAGCTTGGGAAGGGTGGTTTCCCCTGCTCAAGATTCATTTCCATTCAACACAACACTGAGCAAAGTTTGCATCTTGAGCGGGGTAAACCGCCCTTCCTTATCTGCAATTTACGCATCTTGAGTTATTGGAGTGAAGCTTGAGCGCTGATG
>DATIBJ010000119.1:0-20576 GCA_035457565.1 Pyrinomonadaceae bacterium
GTTTTGCCGACAATACGCCAGTAGTAAGTTGTGCCTGGATCCAGCGGTGGCAACTGGTAAGTTTCCCGAGTGGCGGGACCAGGAAAACCTGTGTTCAAGTTTGACGTAAGCAAGGGCGGATTTGGCGTGGTACCGAAATAAACATCGTACTTCCACGCCCAGAAGCCGCCTTCCCATTGCAGTGTTACGTTTGTCGATGTCGTGAACGCTTGATTTGCCGGCGTCGGATTTGTCGGAGCGTCAGGCGGCAACGGAGTGAAAGGTTTGTACTCTGTCGGCGAATTCCACTTATGGTTGAAGTGGTCAACGAGCGGAAGGTACAGCTCCGATCTCGTGGTGAAAAGATTATGCTCGTCCTGCGCGTCGGACGAAGGCACACTCATATTCGACGACCCGAAGATCGCCAATCCCTGGGAATGAAGTAAGACAAGTTTCTCATGAGTCAGTCCGAGGTGAGCACGATCCTTAACCTGCGCTCCGGCCATGTACATTCGATCGATGTTGTAGGAATGCCGGAAATAGGTTGTCATGCGATAAGTGTCCGGTTCATTCAGGATTCGGACTGGCACTCCGCGTCCTAAAGCCGCAATGAAAGCCTCTGTATGACGGTCGTCCGTGTTGCGAAAGATGATGGCGTCGATTGCCTGTGTTTCCTGGTTGTAATGAAATACCGAACGGTTGGCGAAGCTCTCTTCCGGGGGGTAATTCAGTTCCGGATCCTTAGTAAAAATCGGGTAATTGCGCGTTAGAGAACCATTAATGTTCGCATAGTTGGCGAAGCGGTTCGTGTCGAGCCATTTGTCATCGTACTTCGTCTTGAAGCTGTTGACGATTGAGGTGCGATTCGTGAAGTAGATCACCTCATCGATGTAATTGTTGAAGGGATCGGTAGGCACGTAATTCTGCGGGCCATAGTTGGCGGCGCTGAACTCGACCGTATTCTGACCCACGAACATCATCATCTTCCAGTGCAGTACACCTCCGACTGCGACATTCTTGCGCATCGGGATACCGGCGGCAGCAAGCTGATCGAGTACTTGCTGGTTCACCGGATGGGTTAAACTCGCGCGTGGATCGACGAGTACTCGAACCGGTACGCCCGCCTGCCACTTGGCGATGATCTTCGGCACGTACGAAGTGTCGTCCATGAACCAGAAAGCGATGTCAATGCCTACGGTCTCATTGTCGATGAGTTGCCAGATCGGCGTGCGACAGTCTTCGAACGCTGTATCACAAAGACGGTCCTGAGCCAGAGCTGGGACGGTGAAGGTTGGAAGAAGTAAAAGCAGAAGAAACGACTTCTGGGCGAAACCCTTGACCACGATGTTATTACCTCGGAACGAACTGAAGTCTGCAATGGTCCTTTACGCGGCTAACTGACGGCGACTTGGAGGAGGCGAGAAGTGTGCCACTTAGGTATTGCTCCGCACATCTTGTTTGTGGCCAGAATCTATCCTACAAGTGACCGTGGCGCAAGTGATTCAGCGCGCCTGTTGTCTCGTATCCAGACAGAACGTCTGGAAGCTGTCTTCTATTTAATCCACGCGTAATTCCGGCGCCTCAAGTTCCAGCAACTCGTAGAGCTCCTTCACTGCAAGCGACGTCGCATTGCCCGGACTGTGGAACAACTCTGCGGCGATCGCTCGCCGCGCTTCTGACTTTTCCTTTGGATGGGCCAAACTCTGTTCTACTGCACAGAGCGCTTCGCCGGCAGTTCTTACCGTTTGCGACGCTTCTGCCAGTAACTCGACGTACTCCGGATTGACGTTCGCCTCTTGAAGCAGTTTTGGTACTTCAATTCGAATTACTGGTCTGTCGAGCAACAGATATTCAAAACCAACCGAACTGTGATCGGTAATCATCACGTCCGCGGCTGCCAAATACGGACATGAGTCACTGCCCATAGCTAGGTGACCGCCGCTCTCCCGCAGCAAAGGGCCAAGTCGCGAAACCCAATCGACACCGCCCGAATTAGCGTGTTGCGGATCGTGCGAACGGTCGTGCAGTTTTACGATCACCGCGTACCCGGCTGAGACGAGCCGCTCGACGAGTTCGTTGCCCATCGTTACGAGCGATGAATGTGCCGACCACGTTGGTGCATACAAGACTACTTTTCGAGCAGGATTTATTCCGAGTCCCGCCAGCACTGCATCGCGTGATAGTGAACCGTCAACAAGACAATCCACCTTCGGCATGCCGACCAACCGTGCGGCCGTGCTATCGCTGTCGATCGCGCCCGACCGCACAAAGTTTCGCAGCCTTCTCTGGTTGATAAAAAACAGCCGATCCCAACCGCGAACTGACTGCTCAGGCGTTTCGTAGACATTCGTGTACTTGCCTGCGACACCATGAAACATCTGCACGCGCCGCGTCCCTCGCGGCAACGACATCCAGATAAAGTCGGCCGCGAGGAACACGTCAAACTTCATGAACCTCGCGTCACTCGAGCTAATGACGCGCACTCCGTCGCCTGCCTCGTTATAGACTTCCGCTTCACGCGAAGCGCCAGGACTGGTGGTGAAATAGAAACGCACGCGCGGATCCGGCGCCATCCGTTTATAAAGAGGCGCCATCACAACGTAATTCATCGGCGCACGTACGTACGCGAGCACACGCCGGACATCCGGTTCACGCCACCGGTGCAACTTCGTATCGCAGTCCTGCACGAACCGTGTTAGACGGCTCAGGCTCATTTCCGAGTACTCGCTCTACCGCAAAACAGGGTCGCGCAAATCGCCAACGCGATCGCCGCTCATCTTTATTTCAGGAAGAATCTTTTCCAAAGCGCACTTGTAGTCCTCGGGGAAGTCGATCTCGATCCACGGATATCCCCGAGTGCTGATGGCGTGTAACTGCTGCGACGCGGCAAAGTCGCGAAACGCGCGCGGGGCCCACGCTTTCAGGTTCCCGGCCGCAATCAGAGCGTCCATCTGTTCGATCAGCAGCGCCGCACCTGAAGGTCCGAATTTCACGATGCCGACGTTCTCTCCGTCAGCTTCGGACGCATCCATCTGTTTCGAAATATCAACCACCAGACCCTTGCGCACTTTCACCTTCATCTCTTCGTCACCGAGCGTCGCCAACGGCTCGTACGACACAAGCAACGCGTCTTCATGCTGAGTCGTGATCAGATCCACCAGCAACTGCGTGTGGAACAGTACGTCGGCATTTAGCACGACAAAGCCGTCCACCAATAAGTCTCGTGTTAACCAGAGCGAGTACAAACTGTTGGTCTCGTCGTGGCGTTCGTTTTCTACATAACGAATATCCGGACCACATTGTGCTTGTACTTGTTCCTTACCAAATCCAACGACAGCCGTGATGTCGTTCACGCCAACCATCTTCAGCGCCTGGATCTGTCTCTCGATCAACGACACGCCTCCGACTTCCAGAAGACACTTCGGATCGTCGCCCCGAATCTGGTCTAGTCGTTTTCCTTTTCCTGCGGCCAGGATGATTGCTCTCATGCGGTTGTTTGCCGATGCGGTCCAGTGTTTCGGTCTTTCCATCGCTGTTTGAAGATTCCGGCGTAAAACCAAAGCCGCAACTCGTGTTCAAAAGACGCTACCGGTTCCCTGCGAATTGATTCTCGCAGCATGTTCGAAAATGAACGTTGAAAACTTCGATACAAGTAACGCGGCACGCCCGCGATGTGTGGCACCTTCGAAAAATCGAGCTCTGAATGATCAGGCGCCTCCATGTCGACCCCGAGCTTCTCGTAAAGAATAGCGCGGCTGATCCCATGCCAGTAGAGCCAGCGTCGAAAGTAACTCTTCGTTAACCGGTCTGCCGGCACCAGATGATGCACAATCATTTCAGGAATATAGAAACCACGAATACCAGCTTCTCGCGCGCGCAAGTGCCATTCGCGGTTTGCCTGGTTACGCAGCGTGCCGGCTTTCCTGCCGAGTCGATTGTCAAACAACCCTGCGCGATCGAATGCTTCGCGGCGCGTCACTTCATTTACTCCCAGCGGCCAGGGCACGCCATCACACCCAAACTCTACCGGCTCGGATCCGAGGTCAAGCAGGGCAATCACTGCCCAATGCATGCCCGGTCTGTCGGGTAACCATTGCGGACGCGGGCTGCCCCAGACCGGCAACACTCGGCCACCGACAAAATCGCAATTAAAACGCTCCAGACCCTCAACAGCACGATTCAGCCAGTCCGGTTCGGCAAAAGCGTCGTCGTCGGTGGTCGCAATGATTTCACCGCGAGACGCGGTAATGGCCTGATTTAGCGCGACGAACTTTCCCTGCTCAGCTTCGAACAGGTACCGGAGTTCCACCGGGAAGCTCTTGGCGGCCTCTTCGACCACCGCGCGTGTATGGTCGGTCGAATTATTGTCAACTACGATTAGCTCCCACTTCTCTTTAGTCTGGAGCTTAGCCTGGCTCGCCAGTGTCTCACGCAGGCTGTCGGCGCGGTTATGCGTGGCGATGATGACCGAGAACTTCATGACACACGTGTTCTTCTATAAAACTATAAAACCGGAACTGCTCCTCAATTCCACAAGAACTGAAGTCATTAGTACTATCAAAGTCTCCGAGGGACAACAAGAACGCGAGCTGTCGACCATTATTAAGATGATATATTGCAGGAGTTAGACAAAGAGATCTGCGGCGCGAAGAAAATGAACCTGGACAAACTCAAACGGGCAAGCCTCCACGAATTACGAGTGCGCGCGGAGCAGAAAGTTACTGCTTTCAGCGAGCGAAGAGGTTGGTCTGACCTGGTAAAACTGCCGGCGGACGAGGTATTTGCTTCGTTATTCAACGCCGGCGATGCTCACGCTGCTGAAGATCTACTCGAACATCTCCGCTCCAGATCTACTCCTGAATTCTTCGCTGGCTTTCGTACTCCTGAAAAAACGATTGCTGAGTTTAAGTCACGAATGCCCGATGCCGCGACTCGTCTGGTAGAAAAAGCTAATCGAATCTGCGACGGCAAGTTTACGTTGTTGGGCTTCACAGATCTCGATTTCGGAAATCCGATCGACTGGCACTTTGAACCGATCCGCGGCAAGCGGATCCCGCTCGTGCACTGGAGCAAGCTTGACTACCTGGATTCCGCGATCGCTGGCGACAAGAAGATCATCTGGGAATTGAATCGCCATCAATACTTCGCGACGCTCGGCCAAGCCTACTGGTTGACCGGTGATGAGCGACATGCCCGCACATTTACAGATCATTTGAAATCGTGGATGGAAGCGAATCCGCCGAAGCTCGGCATTAACTGGGCCAGCAGCCTCGAGGTTGCTTTTCGGTCGATGTCCTGGTTGTGGGCGTTCTACTTCTTCAAGTCATCGCCTTCTCTGACAACCGCGACTTTCCAACGCGCATTGAAGTTCTTGTACCTCAGCGCGCGCCATCTCGAGTCGTACTTATCGACATACTTCAGTCCGAACACACACCTGACCGGAGAGGCTCTCGGGTTGTTCTTTCTGGGGACTTTGCTGCCGGAGTTCAGAGAAGCTAAGCGATGGCAAGAACTCGGCAAACGTATCCTGGTAGAACAGCTTTCCACTCACGTCCGCGCCGACGGCGTCTACTTTGAGCAGTCCAGTTATTACCATCGATACACGACCGATTTTTATTTGCACTTCCTGCTTCTTTCCCGCGCAAACAATCTCGCTCTTCCCTCGGACGTCGACAAGTCGGTTGTTCGTCTGCTCGATCACCTCATGTACATCACACGACCCGACGGCACTACGCCATTATTCGGCGACGACGATGGCGGGCGTCTGGCAATGTTGGATGATCGCCCGGCGAATGACTTCCGCGCGACGTTGGCCGTGGGCGCCAGGTTGTTCGATCGTGCGGACTACAGATTTGTTGCCGGCGAGGCCAGGGAAACTCTCCTGTGGTTGACAGGCGTGGAAGGGTTGGATCATCTCAACACAATTGGAGCGACACAACCTTCGGAGACGTCCAGGCCGTTTTTTTCTGGCGGCTACTTTGTGATGCGCGATGGATGGACGAGCGAGTCAAATTACCTCTTGTTTGATTGCGGGCCACACGGCTCGCTCAATCACGGCCATGCTCATGCCGACGCGTTGTCTTTCGACCTTGCTGCTAACGGTCGCACCACTCTGGTTGATCCAGGCACCTACACTTACACGGGCTCACAGGAACTCAGGGACTGGTTTCGTAGTTCACGCGCGCACAACACCATGTCGCTTGATGGTGAGTCGTCTTCGCTTCCGAACGAAGCATTCTCCTGGACAACAAGCGCGCGCTGTTCACTTAAGACATGGATTGCCGAGGATCGCTTCGACTTTGTCTCCGGCGAGCATGATGGCTTCATGCGTCTTCCAAATCCTGCGACGGTGACGCGAGAAATACTATTTCTAAAAGGGGACTACTGGATCATCCGCGACGCGCTGAACTCGTCAACGGAACACCGAGCTGACGTGTCTTTCCACTTTGATTCCTCAACAGGCATCGAGTCGAATCTTGTTATTCGCTGTTTTGGAGACGGCGAATTGGTTGCGGAAGAAGGCTTCGTTTCTCACTGTTATGGTCAAAAGGAGCCGGCGAAAGTCATCAGCTTTGCTGCGAACCTGGCAGTTGACAAGGACGTGATCAGTTTCTTGTTGCCGCAAACTCCTGGAATCGGTTGGAGGGTCACCGAAATTGAAGCATCCGATGGTCGAGCATTTGAAGTTGTTGGGGGAAAAACTCGGGATCTTGTTATGATTCGACCCGGTGAATGGGTTTGGAAAAGATTTGTAGACGGGCAGTTGAAGGAGATTGTTTCACCAAAGACGCAAACAGATGTGCGGTATTAATGGAATAGCAATATCGAGTCGATCGCCCCGCGTGATGTCGCGGGAGGTGCTTGAAAAGATGCGCGACGTCATCAAGCACCGCGGACCTGACGATGAAGGAATATTCATCGACGGCAAGATTGGGTTGGGGCATCGTCGTTTGAGCATTGTTGACGTCGCTGCGGGTCATCAGCCGATGACCAACGAAGACTCGTCGTTGCACATTACTTATAACGGTGAGATTTACAACCACGCCGATTTTCGCGAATGGCTCGAAGCGCGTGGTCATGTTTATCGAACGCATTGCGATACAGAAACTATTCTGCACCTCTACGAAGAATATGGCGCGGCGTGTGTCCAACACCTGCGCGGTATGTTTGCGTTTGCCATCTGGGATCAGCACAAACAAGAATTGTTTCTCGCGCGCGATCGATTGGGAGTAAAACCGCTTTACTACGTTCGCGCAGACGACGGCACTCTCTACTTTGGTTCTGAAATTAAAGCCCTCCTCGAAGCGGGCGCAGTGCGACCCGAGATCAACTACGCAGTTCTGTCCGATTACCTCGCGAACCACGCAACATCCGGTGAAGAGACACTCTTTCAAGGAGTCAAGCGACTTTTGCCCGGCCATACAATGACCTGGCGTGATGGCGAGGTATCGATTCGCCGTTACTGGGACGTAGATTTCTCGAAAGACGCCGAAGAGCGCAACGATCAAACGTACATCAAACAGTGGTCAGAGCTGTTTCGCGAATCAGTGCGATTACGCCTGATGGCTGACGTGCCACTGGGAATGTTCCTGTCTGGTGGCATCGACTCTTCCGCCATTGCGGCAGTAATGAGCGGAATGGTAAGCGAGCCGATCAAGACTTTCTCCGTCGCTTTTGCTGAACGTGAAGCCAACGAATTAGAGTACGCGCGCTTGGTCGCTGAAGCGTACAAGACGAACCACCATGAGGTCGTGGTTAGCCCGGAACAATTCTTTGACGCATTGCCGCGACTTGTGTGGCACGAAGACGAACCGTTGGCCCATCCTTCCAGCGTAGCGCTTTACTTCGTTTCTCAACTTGCGTCACAACACGTAAAAGTAGTGCTTACGGGTGAGGGAAGTGACGAGTTGTTGGCAGGTTATGGACGCTATCGACGCACGCTTTGGAACCTTGAAATGGGGCGGCAATACAACAAGCTGACTCCATCTATTGCACGAGACACCATTCGTAACCAGATAGAAAGAACGCTGCCGGTTGGTCGTTTGCGTCAGAAGTTGATGCGTACATTTCTGGTGCTCTCGCCGGATCTGGAGACTATTTACTTCGATAACTTCGCTGTGTTTCCTGCGCCTATGCAGCAGAACATGTTTACCCGCACGACTCGCGATCGAATGCCCGGCATTGATCCTTATGTCGAACTTCGGCGGGTGTTAGCGCGGGGGAAGGACCTGTCCCTGCTCGACGGGCTCTTATATGCCGATATTAAGACGTATCTCCACGAACTCTTGATGAAACAGGATCAGATGAGCATGGCCACTTCCGTGGAAAGTCGAGTTCCTTTCCTGGATCACAAGCTCGTGGAATTCACTGCTCGAATGCCTGACACGATGAAACTGCGAGGTGGTACCACGAAGTTCGTACTACGCGAAAGTATGAAAGGTGTTTTGCCAGATCAAATTCTCTCGCGCAGCAAGATGGGATTCCCAGTGCCGATTGGTCGTTGGTTCCGTGGATCATTCAAATCAGTTATCGATGAATACGTTTTAAGTGACCGTGCTTTAGGGCGCGACATATTCGAGCCCGACTTCGTGCGACGCCTGGTGTCGTTGCATCAATCGGGAGAAGACCATTCAGAGCGGTTATGGGCACTTCTAAACTTCGAGATTTGGTTGCGGCAATTCTTCGATGGCGAGAAAGCGTCCGCGCCGAAAGAGCTGGATCGGCAGCTGGCGCTCGCCACGTAGCTGACTACGACTGGGGATCACCGATTTTCTGAGTGCGCATAGTTTGGCTCAAAACTGAATTGCTTCATCCGGTCGACAAGGGCGGAAAGATTCGCAGCTACAACATGCTTAAAGAGTTGAAGCGTAGCTGCCATATAACCTACCTGACCCTCGAGGACGGATCTGCTGACAGCAACGCACGCGAGCTGGCCAGTGAGTATTGCCACGAACTCATCTGTATTCCTCACGAAGTGCGTCAGAAGTTCACCACAGGTTTCTATCTCGAGTTAATGCAGAACCTGGCATCACGATTACCATACGCGATCAAGAAATATGAATCGTCAGGGATGCGCAACGAAGTTGAGCGCCGAGCCACTGAAGGGGGCTTCGATGTTCTTGTGTGTGATTTTCTCGCTCCGGCGGTCAACGTTCCTCGCGGCCTGATGTGTCCGTCGGTATTGTTTCAGCACAACGTGGAAGCAATGATCTGGAAGCGTCATTACGAAGTGCAAACGAACGCCGCCAAAAAGGCATACCTGTTTCGCCAGTGGCAGAAAATGCGAGCGTTTGAAGCGAAGATGTGCCCTCAGTTTGACTGCGTTGCGGCTGTATCGCGTGAAGATAGAGAAGTGATGCAGCAAGAGTACAGCTTGAAAAATGTTTATGACGTGCCGACAGGGGTTGATACGGCGTTCTTCCGCCCGAGTGGACAAGGCACGCGTCGGCCGGAAAACCTTGTGTTCACCGGTTCAATGGACTGGCTACCGAACGAGGACGCTATCCGTTTCTTCACCGATCAGATTTTGCCGCGTATTAGACAATCAGTGCCGGAAGTGACGCTGACAGTTGTCGGTCGCAATCCGTACTCAGGTTTAGTGGAATTAAGCAGACGAGACCCAGCAGTCATCGTTACTGGACGCGTCGAAGATGTGAGACCGTTCATGGAAGAAGCTGCGGTGTATGTCGTTCCGCTGCGAATTGGGGGTGGCACGCGACTGAAGATCTATGAAGCAATGGCGATGGAGAAAGCTATTGTTTCGACGTCGATCGGCGCTGAAGGCTTGCCTGTGGTCGAGGGACAGGAGATTGTGCTCGCAGACACGCCTGAATCATTCGCCGACAGTGTAGTCAATCTGTTGCGAGACGAGAGTCGGGCCGCTGAGATCGGCAAGCGGGCGGCGGAAAAGGTTAGAGAGAACTTCGGTTGGGACAGGGTCGCCGATAATTTTGCTGCCATTTGTGATCGCGCGATTAGTTTGAAGCGCGTACCGGCGCTGGCAGCCAATCAGAATGCACACGCGGTGTTGTAGTGTCCATTCATCGTGAAGATTAAACACCTATCGGGAGAAGCTACTAAGTGAGACTGAGCGTGTTTGGTTTAGGCTACGTTGGTTGTGTCTCAGCTGCATGCCTGGCTGAGGCAGGCAATGAAGTGATCGGCGTGGATGTGAATCCCACGAAAGTAGAAATCATCAATGGTGGCAACAGTCCGATCATCGAAGCCGGGATAAATGAGCTAATAGCAAAGGTGGTCGAGGCGGGTAGTTTATCAGCCACTACAGATTCGGCGCATGCGATTGGCGAGTCGGAACTGTCGCTGGTTTGCGTCGGTACTCCCAGCAATCAAAATGGCAGTCTTCACTTACGTCACATCGAGCAAGTTTGTAGTGAAATTGGTACGGCACTGAAAACCAAGCGCGACCGACACATCGTAGTGATCCGGAGCACAATGTTACCTGGGACGATACAGAACACAGTGGTTCCGATCCTCGAACAGACATCCGGCAAAAAAGCTGTAATCGATTTTGGTATTTGTATTAATCCTGAGTTCTTACGCGAAGGCTCTTCGCTCAAAGACTATCACTCTCCGCCGTTCACATTGATCGGAGCGGACGACAAGGACACGATAAGTGCAGTTCGCAGTCTTTATGCCAACATCGACGCTCCGGTTTTCGAGACGTCATTGAAGACGGCGGAAATGGTGAAGTACGTTTGCAATTGTTTCCACGCGCTAAAAGTGAGTTTTGCGAATGAGATTGGAAACATATGTAAGGCACTCGACATTGACAGTCACGAGGTGATGGACGTGTTCTGCCAGGACACGAAACTGAACCTGTCACCTTACTACTTAAAGCCAGGCTTCGCGTTTGGTGGATCTTGCTTGCCGAAGGATCTGCGGGCTATCAACTACAAAGCGAAAGAGCTCGACGTGGAAGTTCCTGTTCTTTCCGCGATCTTGCCCAGCAATCGACTGCAGATCGAACGTGCCGTTGAGATGGTAGTGCGTAGTGGCAAGAAACGAATTGGCGTACTCGGATTCAGCTTTAAAGCCGGTACTGATGATCTACGCGAATCCCCGATCGTAACTTTGATTGAGACCCTGATCGGCAAAGGATTCGAACTCGCTCTCTATGATCGGCATGTTTCGGTAGCAAAACTGGTCGGGGCAAATAAAGAGTACATCGAGCGTGAGATTCCCCATATCTCAAAGTTGATGAGAAGCACTGTTGACGGAGTGTTAAATGATTCCGATGTCGTGATTATCGGCAATCAAGCTGCAGAATTTCGTATCGTAGCAGAACGGCTGCGAAGTGATCAGCAACTCATCGATCTCGTGCGTCTGTTTGATCACACGTCGACCGAAAACTACCACGGCATATGCTGGTGATGCTTCATTGCCACCTTCAATCAATTCATCCGGACGCCGCCTTTGAATAATGATCCTTCAAGCACACGGTTGCCACTGCGCGTCGGGTTACTTATCGATTCGTTCGTGCAGCGCAAATGGATCCATCGAGTTGTTGAGGAGATCCAGGCCTCCGGCATCGCTGAAATCGTAGTCGTCATCAAGAACGAGGCACAGCACCAGCAGCAGAGCCGCCTGAAAAGCTATTGGCGCAATCGGAAGTACCTGCTCTACACGCTCTATGAAAAAGTAGACGAGTTCAGAGTAAAAGTCAGTCCGGATGCGTTTGCACCCACCGATCTTAAACCGCTTATCGCTCACTGTCCGGTCATTGAAGTAGTGCCGGAAATGAAGGCCTACTCCGACTGGTTTCCAAAAGAAAAAATAGATCAGATCCGACAGTTCGATCTTGATGTTGCCCTGTGTTTTGGATTTCGCATACTCAAAGGCGAAGCGCTCAACATCGCACGGCATGGCATCTGGTCGTATCACCACGGTGACAATCTGGTAAATCGTGGTGGTCCAGCGGGCTTCTGGGAAGTGATGGATGGCATACCAGTAACGGGTTCCGTACTACAGGTCCTCACGGAAGATCTCGACAACGGACCGGTTCTTTACCGATCCTGGTCACCTACGAGCGACAGGTTCTCCGTCAAAGCAAATAAGAACAACTTGTACTGGAAGTCGTCGACCTTCGTGCTGCGTAAACTGAAAGATCTCGCCGCTGGTCATCCGATTTGTACGCGCGACACGCGGCTGTATCGGCCGTATTCGAATCCGCTATATCGCATGCCGCCAAACGGCGAAATGTTGCCACGCCTGATGCGGATGGTGACGAAATACGTGGCTAGTAAATTCGACAGCGCTCTCACCTACGATCAGTGGGGGCTGGCCTACAGGTTCAGATCCGGACAGTGTGATACCAACAATACGTTTTACCGTTTCAAGAATTTGGAGCCACCGAAAGACCGTTTCTGGGCTGACCCATGTGCGATCAAACATGGCGATACCTATTACGTCTTCATCGAGGAGTATTTGAACAAGACTGGCAAGGGGCACATTGCCGTAATCGAGCTGGATCGTAAAAAGGGAATTGTTAGTGGTCCCACTACAGTGCTGGAGCGGGACTACCACTTGTCTTATCCATTCGTATTCGAATGGAACAACAACTACTACATGGTGCCGGAGAGCGCTGCAAATAAGACTCTCGAGTTGTATCGCAGCACGTCGTTTCCTTTTGCGTGGGAATTAGAAAAAGTTTTGCTGAGCGACATACGCGCGAAGGATGCAACTTTGGCTCAAATCGACGGAACGTGGTGGATGTTTGTCTCGATCTCCGAACACAGTATCCCAGACGAGTTGTATCTCTTCACGGCGGATAATCCGCTTGGACCATGGGTGCCGCATCGGCAGAATCCCGTGAAGTCAGATGTGAGAGGCTCACGCCCCGCCGGAAAGCTATTTAACCTGAACGCCGATCTTTATCGACCGGCGCAGAATTCATCCGGGCGGTACGGTTACGGCATGTCGATCAACAGAATCACTCAACTCGATCACGACGGCTTTCGCGAAGAGGAAGTATCAAGCGTCTTGCCTAACTGGCGTAGAGATTTGGTTGGTACTCATACGATTAGCATCGCCGACGACCTGACAGTGATTGACTGCTTAGTCAGAAAATCAAGGTGGTTCTGAGCCATCATGCACGGTGCCGAGGTCCCGTCGAACAATCGAAAATGGAACTGGCGCAGAGTAGTGAGGTGGCTGCCGGTCCTCATTGTTTTCTGGTTTGTGCTCGCATGGGTTGGAGCGCGAGCCCTGATCGTCCAGCAGGATCTACCGACTGCGGACGCGATTGTCATACTAAGTGGTTCAAGTACCTACGTTGAGCGGACACAGAAAGCGGCGGAGTTATACAGACAAGGCCGGGCGCCGCTGATCGTGCTTACGGACGACAACACCCGCGGAGGTTGGTCCAACGCTCTGCAGAGAAATCCGTATTTCGTTGAGCGAGCCCATGATGAATTGACTAAGCAAGGCGTGCCTCCAGACAAAATAAGAGTTGCTCCCGGTATTGCCGCAAGCACCCGCGATGAGGCTTTGATAATACGCGACTATGCTCTGGCTCAACGCCTGAAGTCCATCTTGATTGTCACTTCTGCCTACCACTCCAGGAGAGCGCTGCGTATTTTGCGCTTAACGTTTGCCGGCGGCGAAACATCGCTCGGTATTGCACCTGCACCGACAGGGGCTCAAACACCTTCTCCGGTTTTGTGGTGGCTGTACTTGGAGGGCTGGCGGTCTGTAGCTGGCGAGTATGTGAAACTGATTTACTACTGGTTGAAGTACGGGTAAGTGCACAAGTTTTGATTTGTTTTTTCGCGAGTTGCGTTGACATGGATGAACAGACTGAGCGAGACGTTTTTTGGGGCAACGGCCAGGAAACTCCAGTAAGGCCTCAGCAAAAGCAAGTTATGACTGAACGACCGGAACTGTATCGCGACGCTGCGCCGACAGTGAGCGTGATAATCCCTGCATACAATGCAGCGAAGTACATCGGGGATGCATTGAAATCAGTTCAGGACCAGACTTTCACATCGCACGAGATAATCGTCGTCAACGACGGCTCGCCTGACACGAAGGAATTCGAGCGCGAGCTTGAACCATTCGCCAAAAGCGTTCGATATCTGAAACACGAGAATCGTGGTGCCGCAGCAGCCCGCAACACCGGACTAAATGCTGCACGGGGAGAGTTCGTTGCGTTTCTTGATGCTGACGACCGCTGGTTACCAAATTTCCTCGAAGACCAGATAAATTTCCTCAAAGCTAATGACGCGGATCTTGTTTATTCAGACGCACTACTTGTTGGCGAGTCACCTTTGAACGGGCGCACGTTCATGCAAGTGCAACCGTCACGCGGAGCTGTTACCCCGGAGAGTTTATTGGCGGTAAATGTTACGGTGCTCACCTCGGCGGTTCTGGCCCGTAAGACGCCAATTCTGAACGTTGGTCTTTTTGATGCGAACATAAAACGCGGTCACGATTTCGAATTGTGGTTTCGATTAGCAAAAGCCGGAGCACGATTCGCGTACCACCCCAAGGTGTTGGCTCACCACCGCGTTGTCGAGAGTGGTCTTTCCGGAGACACCATAAGCCAGCTGAAACGTACGCTTGCTGTGCTTGAGCGTATAAAGGCTCGCAAAGACTTAACGCCAAGCGAGAAGTCAGCGCTTCAGCTTAACCTGAATAGGACGCTTGCTGAACTTGCGCTTGAAAATGGAAAAGCAAAGCTGCTGGAAGGAGACTTTACAGGAGCATCAGAATCCTTCACCGAGGCGAAAAGGTATCGCCGTAACTGGAAACTGACATTAGTGAGTTTGGCTGTAGGAATCGCGCCAGAAACACTGCGCCGCATTTATCATCGTCGTAGTAGCTCCTCCAAGTCCGCCCAGCGTCCCGCCATATAAATCTCTTAGACAAAGTCATCCCCCGGTTAAAGCTGGAAACCACCAGTAATTCGCACTTTTAATTCTCCGAGTAGAGGCCGATCTTTCCTCCAGTCTGGAAGACGAGCGCTGGCCAAGAGCATCAACCGCTCCCGCCCGGTTACAGCTTCACGAGAATGATTCAACATGCACAGCGCAGTTCGTTAACAGTACAAGCTTTTTGGCTGTTAGTTGCAAAGACCTTCGCTTTCGTCTTTGCGTTTGCACTTCCGATTCTGTTGACGAGAAGTCTGAGTCAAAACGAGTACGGACTCTTCAAGCAGGTCTTCCTGATAATTACCACGGCTACATCGTTGCTGCCACTCGGCTTCGGTATGAGCGCCTACTATTACCTACCGCGTGAGAACGACGGTGGTCGTCGTGCTCAGGTCATTCTCAACATATTGCTTTTCAATTTAATACTGGGTCTTGCGGCATGCCTCATCTTTGTATTTCGTCCCGGGCTTGTTGCGGCGATTTTCAACGATCCATCGATTCCATCGTATGCGCCTCTGGTTGGCGTCGTTATCCTCCTCTGGTTGTTCTCATCATTTCTTGAAACGGCCGCCGTCGCGAATCAGGAGTTAACTCTAGCAACCATTTTCATCATCGGAGGTCAGCTTACAAGGACCGCACTATTACTCGCCGCTGCAGTCCTCTTTAATACGGTTCAGGCTTTGGTATACGCAGCCTTGATTCACGGTGTGCTCCAGAGTGGTGCGTTAGTTTGGTACGCGTCATCTCGTTTTCCCCGACTCTGGCAGGAATTTGATTGGTCGTTAACCAGAAAGCAGATCGCCTACGCTCTGCCATTCGGTCTTGCGGGACTTCTCTATACGATTCAAACGGATCTTCACAACTACTTCGTCTCAAACCGATTCAGCACAGCAACGTTTGCAATCTATTCCATTGGGGTGGCCCAACTACCGTTCATCGGAATTGTTCGCGAGTCAGTTAGCTCTGTAATCCTGCCCCGAATCAGTTACTTGCAGGAGCAGGGTATGGAGCGTGAGATTCTCGTGTTGATTGCGAATGCCACTCGAAAGCTCGCGGCCGCGATTCTTCCTGTGTTCGCGTTCTTGATGGTCATGGGGCGAGAGTTTTTGACCGTTATGTTCACCTCAGCGTATGCAGGGAGTTGGCCCATCTTTGCGATAAACCTTCTACTGCTTCCGCTATCGCTCATCGAAGTTGATGCGGTTGCGCGCGCTTATCAACGGTATCGTTTCTTTCTCCTCAAACTTCAAATAGCGCTATCGGTCTTCATGGTGTTTGCGCTTTGGTATGCGATTTCGCGGTTCGGGCTCATCGGTGCTGTTAGCGTCGTCGTAATAATCAATCTTCTATTGCGCGTAGTGCTCGCGGCGAAGTTCATCCGTGTATTGGGAGTGAAAGTACGTGATCTGTTGTTGTTCAAAGATGTCGGCAAACTAATGCTGGCGTCAACCCTGGCCGGCGTTGCGGCGTTGTCCGTTCGTTCTTTGAGTGTCTCTGGTGATACTCGGCATCTCGTCTTGTTGTTGATCAGCGCTTCAGTGTTTGGGGTGATTTACCTGACGAGCGTCGTCTTACTCCGGGTGCCTACGGACGACGAGCGCTGTCAAGCGCGACGGGGTGTCGAGCGGTTGCAACAATTCGTGTTTCCGCAGCGCTCGGCCGACTCCGTTTCGTGAAAACCACGGGCGTTTGGACGTATTTGACCAACATGCGTGAACTTCTGGATCAACCCCATCCGCTAAAACGCCTGCTCCCCGCACAAATAAAGCGCCCAGCCAGAAAAGCGGTTTTGTTGTACCTGTTTCGCCAGGCGATGAGAGACGCCGCAGGTCTGCAACCCGGCGAGGTACCGTCGAGAGAATTGCTGAGGCGATTGCGTGTTGGTTGGGACAACCAAGGTTGGGACGCCAAGCTCGACTATTTCGAGACGATTGTTAGGAGGGCAGCCACTACAGAAGGTCCAATACTCGAATGCGGTAGTGGTCTCACCACGTTGCTGCTCGGTCAGCTTGCAGGCAGGCGAAAGGTTCAGACCTGGTCATTGGAACACAATCCTCTGTGGCACCAACGTGTGTCGTCAGCGCTAAAAAGTCACCACATAGACGGAGTTAATTTGTGTTTCTCACCGCTGCGTACCTACGAAGGATTCAACTGGTACGACCCACCGCTAACCGAAATGCCGTCCAAGTTCGGTTTGGTGATTTGCGATGGACCACCGGATTTGGCGAACGGTGGCCGGTATGGATTGCTTCCCGTTCTCGGCGGCCGGCTTGAGAAGGGCGCCGTAATTCTTTTTGACGACGCGAGAGAACCTGGACAGCCAGAAGTGTTGCGTCGGTGGTCAACCGAGCACGGGATGCGAGTCGAGTTAAGAGAAACAGAAGAAGTTTCGTTTGCGGTCGTAACGTGTCCCTGAATCACACGACGCTTAATTCAACTGCGAGATTTGTATGTGTGGCATTGTTGGAGTTGTAGGACCTTTTTCGCGCGAGCAGTGCGTCGAAATCCTGCAAAAAATGAATAGCGCAATCGTGCATCGCGGACCTGATGATGATGGCATCTGGGCTGAAGATGGTTTCGGTTTTGCCATGCGTCGTCTCAGCATCATTGACTTGACTGGTGGGCAACAACCGATGTGGGACGACAAGACTGGCCTGGGCGTCGTCTTCAATGGCGAGGTCTACAATTACCGAGCCCTTCGCGAACAACTTCAGAGCCAGGGCCATTCCTTTCGTACCACCAGCGATACCGAAGTAGTTCTTAAGACTCTCGTCGGGTCAGGTCTCAAAGGCATTCACACGTGGAATGGCATGTTTGCGGTCGCAGCGTGGGATCGCTTCAAAAAGAAGTTGATCTTGATTCGGGATCGGATAGGCGTCAAACCCCTCTACTATTACTACGACGGAACAACATTTCTGTTTGCTTCGGAGATCAAAGCGATTCTAGCCTCGGGTTTGGTGGCTCGGTCGATTAACCGTCAGGCACTTTGGGATTACCTCACCTTTAGGTTTGTGCCGGGCCGCGAAACGATCTGGACGAACATTCGCAAACTTCCGCCCGGTCACTTTCTGGAATTCTCTCCTTCAACAGAACCAACGACGACTCGCTATTGGCACAGTCATGTTAAGGTCCCGGCGCAATCGGATAATGATCGTTCGCAAGCAGAGCTGGAAGAAGAGTTTGCGGAGCTATTTTTGGATGCAGTTAGGTTGCGGCTCGAGGCTTCTGATGTTCCAGTAGGTGTGATGTTAAGTGGTGGCCTCGATTCGAGCGCTATTGCAGCAGCGGCGATTGAGTTGGGCCATCGCAACTTCCACACATTCTCAGTGGGATTCGAGGAAGGTGGTTATTACTCTGAACTTCCTTACGCGCGGCAAGTTGCCGATCATGTTGGCGCTAATTACCACGAAGTGGTCATCGGCCAGAAAGAATTTCTGAAAATGTTGCCGGAGCTGGTTCATTACTCCGATGAACCGCTTGCGGATCTGGCAGCAGTGCCGTTACTCGCCGTTAGTCGACTCGCCCAACAAGATGTCAAAGTAGTGCTCTCTGGCGAAGGAAGTGATGAGATTCTTGCGGGATACGATCTCGACCTGTCCGAGCGACGTTGGCAGATGGTGCGCAGCTTACAGCGGGTGCCGAAACCTTTGATGAGTTTGGTTGCCAAGGGATCCAGTGTTCTGTCGCCGGCATTCAGCGAAAAAGCTGCGCGCATCGCAGAGCTTCCATTGGCAAGGTGGAATCAGCGTGAGCGTCCTCACATCACTCGCTACTGGAACCACGAGGAAAAGTCGTCGCTGTGGCCAACTACTTACAAGCTGGATTCCGAGAGGTTCCTGGCGCATTTCTATCGATCGGCGAATACAACCGATCCTCTCCAACAAGTGCTCTACGTTTATCAGAAGTCGTGGTTGGTGGAAAACTTGCTGATGAAAGCTGACAAGATGAGCATGGCTGCATCAGTTGAGTTGAGAACTCCTTTTCTTGATTACCGGCTGGTTGAATGGGCGAACCGTCAACCAAATCGTGCAAAGATCAGACGAACCGGCCGGCGAACTTACGAAACAAAAAGTGTTCTTCGTAGCTTCTGCGCTCAACGATTGCCGGGTGAAGTACTGACGCGTCCGAAACGAGGTTTTCCCGTGCCGGTCAATGCGTGGTTACAAAAGGATCTGAGTAACTGGGCGACTGACATACTTACCGGCGACCAGAGCAGAATAACTCCTGAGTTCTCGACAACCACGATCAGGGATTTGATGTTTCGTGCCCAGCAGGGATCTACGGAGGCTGCAGGAAAGCTGTGGCTCCTCATTGTTTTGGAGTTCTGGTTGCACGCCTGGGACGCTCGCCTTAATTAGTTTCCCCTCGTTTCGGCGTAGTAAGTCGTAGGTTACTACTAAAACATCCGACTATTGATCCAGGCCTTTGATCCAAAGTCCTAAAGATCACATCACGCGGCAAAGCCAACCGGTTAATGCGAGGCAAAAGCCGGCTCTAAACCTTTTGCTGCAGGCCCTCAAATGAATGTGGAGCACTCTACACTTCGACAATTGCCTCAACCCCATGTAATTTTCTCCCAAGCTTTCCGCCGATCCCCAGCCAGCTCGATCTGAAAGCTATTGCTTCGTTTGCCGGGCGACGGCATCTGTGATGGAGACGAATAACTAAAGCGTGGCGTTTGACGAGGCAATGAAACATGGCCATGATCAGATTAAACGATGTCAGCATTGCCGTCGAAAATAGGTAACCGCACATTCGGCCTACCCAGAAGCTTGCATGCCCTTGGGGCAAATGTGTTGCTGCTACCTCTCGGTATCGCCAACAGCGTATTGATTGCGCGCACGATTGGACCGGCGGGTAAAGGTAATTTCGACTTGATTCTGGCCACCGCAGCACTACTAGGAACGACGCTAGCTCTTTCTTTACCGCCCGGAATCACATACGTCGTCGCCCAAGCTAAAACGAAGCTAAGCGGTTTCTCCACACAATTGTTGATTGTTTCGGTGGCGCAGGGGCTCTTGGCTTTTGCCATTCTCGCTGTATTACGTCTTGTCGGTAAGGACGGCTACTTCTTACCAAAAACGTTTGGATCGTGGATTGTAGTCGCTGTTGCCGTTTACGTTTGGGTAGAAGTACTGACGAGGTTTTGGGCAGCGATCCTCGCCGGAAAGCAGGAAATCGCGGTCGTTAATAACTCGGAAGTCATCGGAAGAGTAAGTCAGTTCGTGATGCTCTTCACCTTGGCTGGTGTTCTTTACCTGCTGAACCGCCAGCTTTCTGTTCCCGCACTCCTGGGTGTTAGCTTCGCTGCAAATGTCCTGATTAATTTACTCATCGTGAGGGGACTCGATCTGAAGTTACGCTTTTCGACGGACACAGGTTCTTTGAAAGCCGCGACGTCGTTCGCTCTTCCTTGTTACTTAAGTAACGTGACCCAGTTTTTGAATTACAGGCTGGACGTCTTTATTGTCAGCATGTTTGCCGGTGCCGCAAGCCTAGGACGATACACACTCGCGGTTTCGCTCGCACAGCTGCTCTGGTTGATGTCCAACTCATTTGCAACAGTGTTACTACCGAAGGTCGCGGCCTCCGATGATTTAAGCGCAAGTGTTCAGCACACCAGCCGTGTTACACGTCTGGCTCTCTGGGCAAGCGTCCTCTGCGGCGTTGCGCTTGGACTCTTCGCGTCTCAAGCAATACCACTCTTTT
>DATIBJ010000120.1:0-19307 GCA_035457565.1 Pyrinomonadaceae bacterium
GGTAACCTTCTGGCGTCCTTCTTTGCGGGGAACGGATTTGCCAATTCCATTCATAATTGACATTTGCAGTGCGGTGGTGTCCGATAAACTTCATCAGTTTGTCGTCGAGGAACCGAGACGTCTACCTACGATGCAAGTTGAGTGTCGCCGAGCGTCGACGACAAACTAAAAAGTTTATCGAACACCGCCGCACTCCAAAGAGTTTAAGGCTTCGCTATCACAAGCGGATTTGCTTCCATCTCTCTGCGATAGAACACACGTGGGCGTTGCACCGTCCGGTTTTGGTCAGGCACCTCTTTCTCACCTTCAGTAAACGCGATTCCCACACCGACGCCGCGCGCCGCTTTCATCTTTTCTTCCTGCATTAGCGGCACACGATCAGTCGCGAAATCGAGCCACTCGCGCGCAATCAGGATTCCATCTTTTGGTTCAGTATCAGCGTTGGGGGTTTTCAATCCCTCTTCGATGAGAGCGTAGGTCAGGAGTCCGTGTCCCAGCTGCGCTGCCTCCAACGCCGCCTGGTAACTCTGGGCGGCAGTCAGAATGTACATTCCTTTTTCGTACGCTAGCTGAGCAAGGCCTTTCGAATTCATCGGCCCGCGTCGTTTCTCTTCAGCTTCCAGCGCCTGACCTGAATTGCAGGCATCAATTACCAACAGAAGATGGCCGGCATCCAGACCTTCAACCATCTCTTCGAGTTCGAGATCAGAAATGCTGTGCGAAAGGATCTCCTGAAGACCTCGTTGCGTGAGTTTTGTTCTGTCTCCGGTGAAGCCCAGATCGTGTGGAATCAAATAGAACCTCTGAGCTTGTGCAGTTCCGTGTCCGGCAAAATAAATGATCACCGTGTCTTCTGGTTCGATCTTCTTCAACGGTGCGTCGGAACCTGTTGCTTTCAACGTCGGTGTTCCAGGCGCACCTGACAGTCGCCTTAGAGCTGAAAGGATGTTTGCTTTCGTCGCATTCTCGTTGAGAAGCGAAACTACTTCGACGTGCTCGAACATTCCAATCTGATTCTGTCTCGTTCGTACTTCATTGGCGAAACTCTCCGCGTCAGCAACAGCATATTTCAGGTTGTACTGGTCGTTGGCGTAGTTGTTGATTCCTACCGTGATGATGTAGGCAGTGCCTTTACGCTTCAACGAGTCGGCTCCCATCAATTCCAATGGAGCGTCTTTGCTTTTCACGTTGTCTTTGTTGAAGCCATAGGCGACGAGTCTATTAGGTCCCGCGGTGATAGTAATCTCTTCGTCGAGGATTACGCTCGGCTGTCCTTTGAGCACGTCACCACGCCACACCTTCACCAAAGAACCGTTACGAAACAGCCGTACGTCGCGTGCACCGGAACCGGTTGGATTATCACGATCGGGTGCAGCGTCGGTGATTTCGATCTTCACCTTTGCAGTGCGTTGAGTTATTCCAGTTGCCGCGGGTGGTTCGCCTGAGAAAGTCAGCTTCACCACGGGTTGTCGCCGATCCTTTTTGGAAACGTCCTGTGCTACCTGAGGCCGCTTTCCGGAAAAGATATCTGAAAGTAGCCCTGGGTAATAGAACTCATTAAAGAACCATTCGATTGGCGCGACGTTGAAAGTATCTCCGTTGTAACGCCAAAGGATTTGGTTCCATGCGGGCGGCGTTCCGTCAAACAAGCCCTGCGGGGTTACGACCATCCATTCCCCGCCGTCATCAAGTGAAACGAGCGTCAACAATTGTTCGCCGGTATTTACGTCCCACAGGAACGTACCACCATCCTCGCTCGCGGAGGCGAGTAGTCGACCGTCAGGACTAAAGTCCATCGACTCGATCGAAGCTGTGTGGCCCGCCATTGTGTGCAGCTCACGTTGCGACGCGACGTCCCAGATTCGAATCGTATTGTCGCTGCCGGCTGACGCAAGCAACTTCGCGTCGCGGCTGAATGCTACCTGGTTGACGCCTTTGCCGTGGCCGCGCAGCGTTGCGATCGCCTGACCGGTCGCCGCATCCCACAATATAATCCGGCCGATTGGCTCAACCTTCAGATCCTTCAACATGTCTTGAGGATCGGTAGGAGTTTTCTGTTTGCGTCCTTTCTGTTGTTGGCCCATCATGCCTGACATCATTGCGGCGACATCGATGTTTGATTTCGACTCGACTCCACCAACCGCGATCAATCGATTATCAGAACTAAAAGCAACAGACGTAGCGCTACGACCCATCGTACCGGCCGACATCGTGCCGACAATTTCCGTCATCATCGACGCGATGTCAGCCATGTTTGGCATTTGAGGCATTTGAGGCCTACCGGAGCCTGAGCGTGGAACAGTCATTACCCTGCTCATGTCAGTCATCTTGCTCATTGCCGACGTTGACAGATCGCGCAACTTAGTTCCCGTCTGGTTGTCCCAGAGTGTTATCTGGCCCATCGAGCCGATCATCGCAACGGTTCGACCGTCTCTACTTGGAACTGCATCCATGGGCATTTCACGCTCGGCCAGGGTGCGCACTTCTTGTCCAGATCGCAGATCCCAAACTTTAACCTGACTGCCCGCACCGATAGACGACGGCGATGGACTCTGATGCTCCATTGACATGTAGGTAACGATCGCAAAAGCACTGTCGGCCGTGTAGCGAACTTTTTGTACGTTACCCACAGTTCCCGCCGGAGTCAGAGTGTGCAGCACGCGACCCGACGGTGTTTCGAGAACTGTGACCGCATTTGAATTAAGTCGCATTAACGTAAGAAACCGTCCGTCGGGACTCGGCCAACCGAACCCTTCTTGCGGCACACCTGACGCGATGCGCAGACCACGACCAGTGCGCAGGTCCCAACGCGTGCGCCCGCCGGAAGTCAAATTGTTTCCATCTGCACTGAACATGACGTTATAGGCCATGTTTGTGCGACCGTTCAGGCGAAAGAGTTGTTTCGCCGTTGTGACGTCCCAAACGATGCTGGGCGTGTCGAAGCCACCGGATGACATCTTCTTACCGTCTTCACTAAGAGCGAGGAAAACCTCGCCTGTCGAAGAGGTAAAACTACTGCCATGCGGGATTGTGAATTGACTCAACTCGCGGCCGGTTGCGGTGTCCCAGAGGTGAGCGTTGTAGTTGTCAGAATACGCGAGTAGGCGTCCATCTCGACTAAACTTCACCAGGTTGTAATCCTTAGTAGTTGGTCCAAGATCCTTTTCGCTTCGATTGGAAACATCCCAAAGCTTGAGACGCTTCTTTACAGTTCCAGCAGCGACAATATTCCCTGACGGCGTCACGGCAAGCTCGCCACTGTTTACGTCGTCGTCAGATATCTTAATCGTGCGACCTTCGCGACCAGTCGAGAGATCGAGAGACACAATGTCAGTTTTGTCAGCGGAATGAACCCTGAGCAGCTGAGATCCATCGCCGTTCATGGTGAAGCCTGAGCCACCGCTGACGAAGTTGGGCATGCTCGTCGCGTCGAAAGCGATCGAGCGCAATTCGCGACCCGTTGCGACATCCCAGATCCGGATCGCATCGCTGATTGTTACGAGCCGCCCATCATTTGTGAAGTCGATAAAGATGGTTCCCATCATGGAATTGATCGCTCCTGCTGTCGCGGCTTCTAGAACGTGCAGCTCACGCCCGGAGACGACATCCCAAATCTTTACCGTGTTCGTGCCAGCGGCGCCGGCAATCATTCGACTGTCGCGGCTGAAAGCAAAAATCGGCGACAGGCCAGGAGCGCTTTGGCCCCCAGCGGCGAGATCGCGCAGCTCCCGTCCATTACTTGTGTCCCAGAGTTTTATCGTTGTACTGCGCACCGTTCCGGTGGCGAGCAGGCGGCCGTCGGGACTAAAGAGATATCGGGTGCCGCCGATCAGACTGTTGTAGCCCGTTTGCAAAACAAGCTCAGGCTTTTGTTCTCGAGCTTGTTGGTTAGTTTGGTCAGCACGCGACGTTGAACTCTGAACGCCGAGGCCGCGATCGTTTGGAGGAGTTGGACTGGGCGATTGAGCATTTGAAGAGGTAGCAAGAGAGGAAAGCAAAAACAGAACAGCGAGGAAAGGTTTGATGCGGGCGAACATTGAATACCCCCTGAGGATTAAAAACGTAGGACGGTTACTGATGAGATGTAAGAGTACCGGACAAAACGAACAAGTACCACTGATTAAACGGATTTCGGATTTCGGAAATGCGGATTTCGGATTTCGTGTTAGGAGACTTGAACCCATAATTGCAAGTTGGATGCACAGCATCGACCCCGCAAACTCGTTTGTTTCCGAACACGAAATCCGAAATCCGCATTCCGAAATCCGAAATCCGAATTCATCCCAGCTTCGCGTGCTCAAGTAGCAACAACCCGATCGCGATTGCCGCCAGAACATACATCACGGGATGAATCTCACGTCTTCGTCCAACCAACAAATACAAACCAACATGGGAGATGAAGCCCCATAGTATTCCCTGCGTAATCGAAAACGTCAGCGGAATCAGAATTATTGTAAGGAACGCCGGAAATCCCTCCTCAATCTTGCTGAACCTGATCTGCCCGACGCTCTTGAACATTGCCGCCCCAACCAGGATCAAGACGGGCGCTGTGGCGAACACCGGGACCATTCCCGCAAGTGGCGCGATAAAGAAACACGGTAGGAAGCAAAGAGCGGTAAAGACTGACGTCAAGCCTGTTCTTCCACCTACATTGATGCCTGAGATGCTTTCGATATAAGCCGTCCCTGAAGAAGTGCCCGCGAGGCCGGCGCCAAACGTTGCGAACGAGTCGACGATTAATCCTTGTCTGAGATTCTTAGGGTTACCGTGTTCATCCAGCAGTTCCGCAGCGTGTGCGACACCAATGAAGGTTGATATCGAGTCGAAAAGATCGGTGAAGAGAATTGCGATTATCGCCGGCACGAGGGAAAGTTTCAGTGCGCCGATAATATCCAGCTTTAGAAATACAGTGTGAAAATCCGGTGGACTAAGAAAATGCTGCGGTGTTGGGATTAGACCGCGTAACCATGCGATTAAAGTAACTACGAGGATGCCGCTCAGGAACGCAAAGACATTCCGCCGAATCATCAGGAAGATGGTCAGTGCGAGGCCGACGACTGCGAGCAAGGCTTTCTGATCGAGGGTTCCAAGTTTGACGAAGGTCACCGGATCGGCAGCGATGAAGCCCGCGTTTTTTAATCCAATAAAAGTCAGGAAGATGCCGATGCCGGCAGCTGTTCCGATTCGGAGTTCGCCGGGAATCGCCTTGGCGATCGTTTCGCGAATCGGAGTGATTGAGATCAAAAGAAACAGCACGCCCGCCCAGAACACAATACCGAGCGCGACCTGCCACCAGACCTTTTGCGTCAAGATGATCGTGAACGTGAAGAACGCGTTGATGCCCATCCCAGGTGCGACGGCGAACGGCAGCTTTGCGTAAAGACCCATCATCAACGTCATCGAGAAACAGATCAAAACCGTCGCGGTCAGCACGCCACTGAAAGCCATTCCGGTTCCGGGTGTCGATAGAATGGAAGGGTTAACCACAACGATGTAAGCCATCGTGAAGAAAGTAGTGATTCCGGCAATTGCTTCAGTGCGGACGGACGGTTTGGAGATAGGACCAGGGTCAGTGATGGGGCGGCTCATCGGGTTGGGAGTCTAGCAGTAAATCCGCAGCTGGCACTATTGAAATGTACCTTGCGATGGAGAGTCATTTCTCTGTGTAGGAAGTTCGTAAGTTCTTGTTTACCTGAGAACTTTTTTAGAACGGCTCTGCCGCCCGCTGTGAGGCGACGGCTCTGCCTCGCCGTGACGTGCTTCCTCCGATTCGTGCTGGGCACCTGGTTTCATTGGTTGCGGCAATGACCTGCCCGTTAAGAGCACTTGACGATTCAGACCGAGAGAACCACAGAGACACGGAGGACGCCGAGGTTGCGCAGAGAGTTGAAGCCGCATCATTACTGGTAATCTAAGGCTTGCGCTTATTGTTCGGCTGTGGCGAAATACGATCACAATGCCAACCCAAATAATCTTTCGCCGACGCGCCTTGCTGGACGTGTGTTTGAGTGTTCCTTTTGCGCTCTTTTCGCTTGCATCGATTCACGCTCAGACTTCCGGCAGTGGCCCATCAACCCCGCACGTAAAGAACACTGCCACGCTAGCCCATTGGCAGTGATTTCTATCGGCGATCGCTTTTGTAGATAAGGAGCTCAAAATGGATCTGCGCGTGTTGTTAACCACGTTAGGAATCATCTTTTTGGCCGAGATGGGTGATAAAACCCAGTTAGCGGCTATGACGATGGCAGCCCAAACTAAAAAGCCCTGGGCAGTGTTCATCGGCGCAAGCATAGCGTTAGCGGCAGTATCAGCACTGGGAGTGGTCGTTGGAGCGACGCTGGGAAATTATGTTCCTCTTGAATGGGTCAAACGAGTTGCCGCCGTTGCTTTTATTGTGATTGGGGTTTTGATGTTGCTGAACAAATTCTGACATTGAAGATTGATGATTGAAGATTGATGATTGCTTTCAATCGTCAATCATCAATCTTCAATCTTCAATGTTTCTGGAGACTCTCAATGCCACAAACTCCCCACACTGAACGTCACTTCACCTCAAGCGAAGTGGTGCGCGACATCGTGATTGGAATGTCAGATGGTCTGACGGTGCCTTTTGCTCTTGCAGCTGGTCTTACCGGCGCGATCAATTCAACGGGCATCATCGTAACGGCGGGACTTGCTGAGATCGCCGCCGGCTCAATCGCCATGGGACTCGGCGGTTACCTTGCTGCCAAAAGTGATGCGGAGCATTATGCGAAAGAGCGGGAGCGCGAAAAGCGTGAAGTGGCGGAGATACCACACGAGGAAATGCGTGAGGTCGCGGAAGTCTTTCAGGCTTACGGATTGACGGAAGACGAAACGTGGCCCATCGTTCAGGCGTTGCGACGCCAGCCCAAAAACTGGATCGATTTCATGATGCGTTTCGAGCTGGGGCTGGAGAAGCCGGATCCTCGCCGTGCTTTTGTGAGCGCGCTAACGATTGCCGGGGCTTACATTGCCGGGGGCTTCGTTCCGCTGAGCCCATACATCGTGACACATGCGACGTCTGTGGCTCTGTTGTATTCGGTCGTGCTTACGCTGGCAGCTTTGCTCGTTTTTGGTTTCGTGAAGGGACGCTTTACCGGAATGAAGCCTGTACGAAGCGCGCTACAGACCGCCCTAATTGGAAGCGTCGCCGCAGGGGCCGCCTTCGGAATTGCCCGGTTGATTGGAGGATAGGCGGGATTTTCGTATAATTCGAGCACTTTTCGTCATTTATCTACAGCATAAGCCAATCTTTTGTACTGCCCGAGGAGGATACGTAATGGCTACCGAAATGAAGCGCTCAGGTTCGAGTATCGATCGACTCGAAGAACTGCTTGGAGCAGATGCTCGAACGCTACTCGATCACAAATCGCAGACGATTGCGAAAGATGATCTCAACTTGCCCGGTCCAGACTTCATCGACCGCGTTTGGTAGCAATCAGATCGTTCTGCAGGCGTCCTTCGCTCCCTCCAATCGTTGTATGATCATGGTCGCCTCGCGGGCACTGGCTATCTTTCAATCTTGCCGGTCGACCAGGGCATTGAGCACTCAGCGGGAGCTTCATTCGCTCCAAATCCGAAGTACTTCGATCCGGCAAATATCGTCGAACTCGCGATCGAGGGCGGATGCAACGCAGTCGCCTCAACATTTGGCGTGCTGGGAACGGTTGCCCGGAAATACGCGCACAAGATTCCATTCATCGTAAAAATCAACCACAACGAACTTCTCACGCTGCCGAACAAATTCGATCAGGTGCTGTTTGGCACAGTGAAGGAAGCGCACAATCTCGGGGCTGTTGCCGTTGGCGCGACAGTTTATTTCGGTTCTGACGAATCCACCCGACAGATCACTGAGATCAGCAAAGCGTTTGCGCAGGCGCACGAACTCGGCATGGGATGCATCCTTTGGTGCTACTTGCGTAACTCGAAATTCAAAACGCCTGAAGGCGACATGCATGCGTCGGCGGATCTAACAAGCCAGGCGAATCATCTCGGCGTCACTATCCAGGCCGACATCATCAAACAGAAACTTCCGGAACGTAACGGTGGATACAAAGCAGTCGAGGCTCAGTTGGGTAGTTCTTACGGAAAGACCAGCAAGATCGTTTACGACAAACTAACGACTGACAACCCCATCGATCTGGTGCGCTATCAAGTCGCGAACTGTTACATGGGCCGTTGCGGTCTGATTAACTCCGGCGGCGAATCAAAAGGCGCAAGTGATTTGAGCGAAGCGGTGCGCACTGCTGTCATCAACAAACGGGGCGGCGGCATGGGTTTGATTTCCGGCCGCAAAGCATTCCAGCGACCGATGAGCGAAGGTGTCGAATTACTAAACGCTATCCAGGACGTTTATCTGAGCGAAGAAATCACCGTCGCTTAGAGATCTTTGGAGTGCGGTGCCGGTGTTCGATAAACTTCAAGTTTGTCGTCGATGCGCCCCGATGCTCAACTTCTTTCAGAAATCGGCCGCGCGCAAGTTCCTGAAAGAAGTTGAACCTACCGACCTTGACGACAAACTAAAGTTTATCGAACACCCGGTCGGCGCACTCTACATAAATCCGAAAACCCCACCTCACTCGTACATGTCCTGAGGCCTAAATACGCCCCTTGCAACCTGATTCGGCACAAACTGCTGACGTTAAGCTTCTCAAGGCCGTGGCCCGCGGCGACGAGCAAGCGTTGGCGGAGCTCTACGATAACTATCGCGTAATCCTGTTCGGACTTTTGGTCCGTATATTGAATAGCCGCGAAGAGGCCGAAGACGTGTTACAGGAAGTTTTTCTTCAGGTTTGGCGCCGTGCCCGCGATTTCGACGAGACGAGAGGCAAGCCGTTTACGTGGCTTGTCACACTAGCGCGAAGCAGAGCCATTGACCGGCTGCGAAGTTTGGGTGCACGAGATCGCGTGGCCCAAGCTTCAACACGTGAAGCTTCGGAAGAAGTGTCCGATGCGGCTGCAGACACCTTTCGTTCGGAGCAACGTGCGCTGGTAACTTCCGCGCTGTCGCAGCTTCCCGAAGAGCAGAAGCGACCGTTGGTACTGGCGTACTTTGATGGACTAACCCAGTCGGAGATCTCTGCAAAGCTGGGCGCTCCTTTGGGAACAGTAAAAACCAGAATGCGAGCGGGAATGTTGAAGCTCCGCGAGCAGTTGACAGGTCAGAACGAGAGTTTCGGCTTCTAACTATGGTGCACGACGACTACAAACAAATGCTTCCGGTGCGTGCGCTTTCAGCGCTCGACGCTGCCGATAGCGTTGCACTGAACGAGCATTTGCTCGTTTGCGCCGAGTGCCGTCGTGAATTGGAAACCTGGGAAGCCACCGCTGCAAGTATTTCACTGAGTGTTACGCCAATGGAGCCATCAGCCACCGTCCGTGAGCGAATACTGCAGCAGATTCGTGAAGAAGGAAGATCACGAGCAGCAGAAGACACAGACGCTCGCGTGGTTCCATTTGTATCGCGAAGTCCTGCGATGTCGTACGGGTTGATTGCGGCGGGAATCGTGTGCACACTTCTAATCGGCTGGATTGCTTTGCTAGCCAGACAAAATCGAATCGCAAGAACCGAAGTCGCACGGCTGACGGAACACACCAAAAGAATTGAAGCGCAACTCACACGCGAACACGAGATAGTCTCAATTTTGACCGGACCGGAATCGAAACGAACTCCGTTGTCCGGCACTACGTCAGCTCCTGGAGCCTATGCGATGCTCGCGTACAACCAGAAAGGACAAGCAGTGCTCTTGGCAGAGGGGCTGCCGGCTGCACCCGCTGGAAAGGGCTATCAGCTCTGGTTCATCATTGCTAACAAGCCTGTGCCTGGTCAGGTATTCAATACGGATTCGTCAGGCAAAGGAACAATGAGAGATCAGATGCCCGGTGGCGTCGACGATAAAGCTGTGTTCGCAATCACAATGGAAAACAGCACCGGCGCGCAGTCACCAACAACTCCAATTCTTCTTCGCAGCGAACTCTAAATCCAAACACGCCTCACGTCCCGTAGATAGATCGCTTTTCCAATAAACGCTGGATTCGTCGTTTTGGCGACGACAATTACGCGACAATCACATAAGGAGACTCTTCTATCATGAAGAACGGAAGCTTTCGGAGAAAGACAGTGTTGGCTTTGGTCGCTTCGCTGGTACTGACGGCAAGCGGGATCGCCTACGGCATGCCGCAGGACAAATCTCTGTACGAACGCCTCGGTGGTTATAACGCGCTCGCGCTTGTGGTTGATGACTTCGTTGTTCGTCTCGTCAGCGACAAGCAGTTTGAGAAATTCTTCATTGGTCACAGCACGGATTCAAAGAAGCGCATTCGCCAACATATTCTCGATCAATTCTGTGCGGCGACTGGAGGTCCGTGCATCTACACTGGCCGAGAAATGAAGATGTCGCACAGCGGTCTTGGGATCACGAACGCAGAGTGGGACGCGGCGGCAAAGCACCTCGTGGCCGCGCTTGATAAGTACAAGGTGCCTGAAAAAGAGAAGGGCGAAGTGCTCGCATTCGTGACGACGTTGAAAAAAGACATCGTGGAAAAGTAGTAAATGTTAGCTTGGGACAATCGATTTCGGATTTCGGAATGCGGATTTCGGATTTCATGTTCGGCAACTTGAGGCTATATCCCTAAGTCGCTCGGCACACAGCGCAAATCGCAAATTCGTTTTCTCGCGGGCACGAAATCCGAAATCCGCATTCCGAAATCCGAAATCGATTGGCGCCCTGCTTACGCCAAGCTCTCCAAAGCTGCTACACTTGAGAACAAATCCAAGTGGGTGGGTAATGAGATGGGGAGTAACGGCAAGAACCAACGTCCGGTCGACAATTCTATTTCTGATTCAACTGGGCAATACGACTTACGTTTTGTTCTTTGGCGACAGTTCTGCTCTGAAAACGGCATTCCCGTCGATACCCTACCCAGCCAGCTAGACGAAGATCAGAAGAACAAGTGGGAGAAGATGAAGGCGAAGCGATTGAAGTAGGAATTGCGGATTGCGGATTGCGGATTTCGGATTTCGTGTTAGGCAACAAACGAATTACGGTTCGGCGATGGGACAAAGGCGCTGCAAGTTCCCAAACACGAAATCCGCAATCCGCAATCCGAAATCCGAAATGCGTTTCATAAGTATCTTCCAGTCAGAAACGGATTAGTCAGCCGTTCCTCACCAATCGTGGTCACCGGTCCGTGACCTGAAAACACTTCAACGTCATCTCCGAGGGTCAGCAGTTTATTGCGAATTGAGTCAAGCAGTTGTTGAGTCGATCCGCCCGGCAGATCTGTGCGACCAATTGAGCCGGCAAACAAAACGTCGCCTACGAACACCTTTCGTTCATCACGCACAAAAAGAACGACGTGTCCCGGCGTATGACCCGGACAATGAAGCACATCAAATGTAAGTGAGCCGACGGTGTACTCCTCGCCATCCTCCCAATATTTGTCGATTGGCGGCGGAGCTTCGTATTCAAAGCCGAGTGCCGACCACTGCGAACGAGGAACACCAATCCACGCCGGCTGGTCGGGCAAAGCCTGATACATAAACTCGTCTGACTTGTGAAGAATGATCTGAGCCGCGGGAACCAACTTCTTCAGCGACGCCACACCGCCGACGTGGTCCATGTGAGCATGGGTTAGCGCAATCGCTTGTAGTTTGAATCCACGACGATGGAGTATCTCGACGATCCGCTCCGATTCATCTCCCGGATCAATACAGATTGCTTGCTTTGTTGTTTCGCAACCGACGATTCGCGTGTGTTGCTGAAACGCAGTGACGGTCAATTCATCTATGATCATTGTTAACCTAGTATCACACTAAGCCATTGCCGATTGCCAATTGAACTCATTGCCGATTGCCGATTGTATGCATTGCCGATTGCCGATTGCCGATTGATATTACTTCGATTCTCTTGCTTGCTACAGAATCGATTAATTCGGTGTTAGATGGTTTTTCAATCGGCAATCGGCAATCGGCAATCGGCAATGATCTTGCCCGATGGTTCTGCAAACCGGTGAAAGCTATAATTAAGGCGCAATGCCTGTAAGTACTAAATCAGCACCACTCGCGGCTGTTCTCGATTCAATGACCATCGAGGGAGCGGCCGAACTAACAGAACATCTCGACGATAACGCCTTGAAGTGTTTTGCCTGCGGTCACCGTTGTTTAATCAAAGAAGGTAAGCGCGGTATCTGTAAAGTGCGCTTCAACGAAGGTGGAGAACTACGAGTCCCGGCAAATTACGTTGCAGCTCTCGCCTGCGATCCCACTGAGAAGAAGCCTTTCTTTCACGTCTTGCCCGGCTCCGACACACTGACCTTCGGAATGCTGGGCTGCGATCTTCACTGCGCCTACTGTCAGAATTGGCTCACATCGCAAGCGCTGCGGGACGACGCTGCTGGAACAAACCCAACAATGGTTTCAGCCGATCGTCTGGTGGCGATGGCCAAAGCATACGGTGCATCAATGGTAGGCAGCAGTTACAACGAGCCACTCATCACTGCCGAATGGGCCGTCGAGGTTTTTCAAAAAGCGAGGCCGGAGGGCTTCAAAACAGCTTTCATCTCCAACGGCAATGCCACACCTCAAGTGCTCGATTATCTTCGGCCCTGGACTGATTGCTACAAGATCGATTTGAAGTCGATGAACGATAAGAACTATCGACAGCTTGGTGGCGTCGTCGACAACATTCTCGATACCGTGAAGATGGTTAACGAGCGTGAGTTCTGGGAGGAGATTGTGACTTTGGTGATCCCCGGCTTCAACGACTCCGTCGATGAGTTACGACGCGCCGCAGACTTCATCGCCTCAGTTTCACCGGACATTCCCTGGCACGTCACCGCGTTTCATCAGGATTATCACATGACCGAAAACTCGAACACGACTGCGGAACAATTGATTCGTGCTTGCGAGATCGGACGTGAGGCTGGGTTGAAATACATTTACGCCGGCAACTTGCCCGGCCGCGTGGGTCGTTGGGAGAACACCTATTGCCCCGGCTGTGATGAGCTATTGGTTGAGCGTTACGGCTACATCATTCGTCAGGTGCGCGTAACACCTGAAGGCAAGTGCCCGAAATGTTCTACAACTATTCCGGGCATTTGGGCTTAGGAATGTCCGATAAACATTTTAGTTTGTCGTTGAGGTGCCTTTGATTCAACTGCTTTCGGGAACCAGGACGCATTCCTGAAAGCACTTGAGTCAACCGCACCCCAACGACAAACTGAAGTTTATCGGACATACAGACTACTTCGAAGGCGAAGGACTTGGCGCCGGCGTTACGGGAGTTCCTTGATGGAGGATCGCTAACCACTTCCCATTTCGGTTCGCCCAAATCGTCGTATGTCGCTCCTCTTCCGGAGTGGCTCCGGGGAACCGCGCGACGTACGTGACCAGAGCCGCATCGTCGTCGAATTTCACCGTTTTAAATTCACTCAACGCCGCTTTTGAAAGATCGAAGCCTTGTACTCCTTTGACTGAGCCTGCTTTGTCAGTTACTCCGGTCGGTTCGACCTCGATCGCCTCCGGCGCGAGGTATGAAGCAAACGCGTCGTAATTCTTCGTCTTCAAGGCTTCCCACACCAACTTCTCATTTGCAGTAACATCCGAAGAAGTTGTGCCTGGAGTTGCAGCCGCAGTCGGACTTGGTGCGGCTTTCTCAGGTTTAGCCGCTGGGGGCGGAGGCGGCGGTGTCTTTGGAACTTCTGTCTCCTGATGATAAATGGCAAGCCACTTTCCGTTTCGATTGATCCAGGCACTCGTTGCATAAATTGTTGAAGGTGGTATGGCCTGACCGTTCGCCGTTCCAGAGAAGCTCTGCTTGTAACTGATCACCGCTGCGTCTTTGTCGAGCGATATGAACTTCCAATCAGAGAAGACTACGTCCTTTGGTATAAAGCCCTCAATGCCCTTGAGAATCCCGGCTTTGTCGTAAACTCCGTCGCCCTGGACCAACAAGGCTTGCTCGTCAAGCATGTCTCCGAACCCTTTGTAGTCTTGTTTCTCAAATGCGGCCCAGACTCCTTTTTCTTTTGCAACAGCATCGGCCTCCGTTAACGGCGCGGCAGCGGCTGTTGTTGCAGCACTTCCATTTGTATTGGTATCAGCGCGGTTGGTCGTTGACGGTGCGGCGCACGCAGCTGCAACCAGAGCGGCAACCAGGATCCAAAGCTTCTTCTGCATAAGAATGCCTCCAAACTGAAGTTGTGTAACTTTGGCGCGGGTTCTATGCGAAAAGTTAGGAATAGTCAATAGCCGCGAGGCGTCTTATTTATACGGATGGTCTTAGTCGGGCCGCCCATCAACAACAACGGCGGCCACGGAGGGCCGCCCGTGGAGATTGGCGGGTGAGTCTAAGGAGCTTTAGATGCTGTTGGCGAAGCCACGGTCTTTGGTGAAGGAGTGGTTGTGGGTGACGCTTTGGCCATCGCTTTCAAAGCTTCCGGATCGATACGCGTTGCTTGCGAAACCACCACTTGCCAGGTGCCATTCCGTTTCGCAAAAACATCTGTGAAGCGATATTCACCGCTGATATCGATCGGCCCTCCGTCGCCGCGTTTATACTTCCCGTTCTTTATCACGCTTCGTCCGGTGACAACGGCCGACTCAGGGCTTAGTACGGTTACCTTCGCCTCTAAAATTTCAAAAGAATCGGCTGTCAGATTACCCGCTTCAGTGTCTCGGATTTCATCTGCTTTTGTTCCTGTCGTACCGTCGGGATAGGTCAGCTGAACATCGTCAGCTTCGATTCTTCGTACTGCTTCAAGGTCATGAGTCTTTATTGTGTTTGCCCACTCTTTATCGAGCTTCAAAACTTCGGCCTCAATTGCGGCTGGATTGAAAGGCTCCTTCGTCGGCGAGGCGATTGGTCCAGCGCTTCGGTTTGTGTCGGGCGCACCAGACTGACATCCGGCCAGTCCAAGCGTGACTGTCAAAAGGATCATGTAGAGCGGCAAATTGATGGCAGTTCTTGTCATCTAGTGACTCCTTAGTTTTGTTCGGGATCGTACTGTCTTCAAAAGTGAAATTCAGGGTTCGCTCACCCCACGAGTGGTGCAGCATTCTTCTACGACAATCGAGGATCGGCGTCAACAGGTTCTTCAACGAACTCGCAGCAATTCTTGAGAAAATTCCCTAAGATTTGACGTTGTTCGATTGTTGACAGAGCACGTCACACGGGATTATTGTTCGAGCAACGCGCGGACTTGTTACGGGCAGTAACCTGACGCCGGCGCCCGCTACCAGCCCCGCCCGCCTGCAAAATTCAATACCGCTTTTTTCTTGGAAAGGAGCGACCAATGACTCACCGTTCAAATTATCTTAATGCCCGGGTCAGCGGACGACTTTTACTTGTTGTCCTGGCCTTCGCCTTACCATCTCTTGCTCTCGCACAGACAAACAAACAGAAGCAAGCAGCAGTTGAGGATCCAATCTTCACGGAGTACAGAGGTGTGCAGATTGGCTGGCTCGCCGACGACGTGCGAAAGAAGCTTGGTGACCCCGCTAGTAAAGGCGATGAGCAGGACTTTTACATGTTTGGTGAAAAGGAAAGTGCTCAGTTCCAATATGACAAAGCGACGAAGAAGGTCGTAGCGATTTCAGTCGACTTCATGAACGGCGCGAGCACGGTCATCACGCCAGAACAAGTGTTTGGCTCAGACATCGAAGCCAAGCCCGACGGCTCGAAGTGGAAGCTAATACGTTATCCGAAAGCTGGGTGCTGGGTTTCGTACAGTCGCACAGCTGGTAACACTCCAATAATTACGGTCACAATTCAGAAGATTACGACTGCGCAGTAAGAATAGGAGGCAGGAACAGTAAGCAGGTCATCAGGTCTTCTCCTGCTCCTGCCTGCTGCTCCTGCCCCTTCGTTTGTAATCGGCAATGTTTCTGCTTCGCTAGACTCCACACTTCGTCCTCCGTATTCTTCTCGGTGAATGCAGTTTGCAACTGAAAAAGTTGATTGTCCGCCGCAAAGTTTGCCGGTGGCGAGCTTCTCCTCATTGATAAAGCGCCGCGCCATTGCGGAAGGCTTCGAGAAAGTTGGGATCATCGAGGCGCGTCGGCTAGACGTCGAGTCAGAACGATTGGACGAATGGCTGCATCGCGGGTACCACGCAAACATGACCTGGCTGGCACGCAGTCCGTCAGCTCGAGTCGATCCGCGCTCGATTTTTCCAGCAGCACGTTCAATCGTCGTTGTCGCAATCAACTATTACACTCCCGCTCAACATCACGATAGCGGCGAGACTGGCAAGGTTTCTCGCTATGCCTGGGGCGATGACTACCATCAAGTCGTCAGGAAAAAACTCAGCGCATTACTCGATTGGATTAAACAGCAACGGCCCGACGCCGAAGGAAAGATTTGTGTCGACATTCAATCGACGATGGACAAGGCTTGGGCCGTTCGCGCCGGCTTAGGCTGGCTCGGCAAGCACTCGAATGTCATCACGCCCGAATACGGCTCGTGGGTTTTTATCGGGGAGCTGTTATTGGACCTCGATCTCGACTACGAAACCGAACAGATCGAGGATCACTGTGGAACGTGCACGTTATGTATCGATGCATGTCCTACTCAAGCCATCGTTGAGCCGTACGTCGTTGATTCGGCCAAATGCATTTCGTACGCGACTATTGAACTACGAGACCCGAAGATCCCCAGCGAAGTTGGAGAAAAACTGTCAGGATGGCTGTATGGGTGCGACATTTGTCAGGACGTTTGCCCCTGGAATCGTTTTGAACAGGTGACGAAAGAACAAAGCTTCCAGCCCCGCGACGGAAATGTAAACGCAGAACTGGAGGAGATCGTCGAGCTCACACATGACAGTTATGTTGAGCGGTTTCGCGGCAGTGCCATGAAGCGCGCGAAGCTGACGGGACTGCAGCGAAATGCGCGTGAATTGTTAAAGCGGTCTGGCTAAGCAACCCAATCATCAGGTCAGAACAGGAGCGAAGCGACTGTCTTCAACTGGCGCTATGATTCGCTGCGGCAAGACAGTCGCTACGCTCCTGTTCTGCCCTGATCCCGAACTGGAGTCTTAAAGTTTCGGTACATATGTCGCATCAACCCCCAAATCTGTCGTTCGTAGAAGAGATCCAACAGAGCTTCGCCAGGCAATCAGTGATGAAACTGATTGGAGCAGAGCTAGGAGAGATTGAGCCCGGCCTCGTGGAGATCACTTTGCCCTACCGGGACGATCTGGCCCAGCAACACGGTTATCTTCACGCTGGAATCGTTACAACAATCGCTGATTCGGCGTGCGGTTATGCCGCTTTGAGTCTGATGCCCGTTGGCTCCGAGGTGTTAAGCGTGGAGTTTAAGGTGAACCTACTCAGGCCAGCGCGGGGCTCTCATTTCTTAGCTCGTGGTGAAGTGGTGAAATCGGGCCGCACACTAACTGTCGTTCGTGGCGACGTGTTTGGTTTTTCGGGCGACAAGAAGGAACTCATCGCGACGATGCAGGGTACGATGATGTGTGTCCGGAGAGAACATTGAGAGTGATTTCGGAATTCGGAATTCGGATTTCCTGTCACTATGACTCAGTTCACATCTCAACAAGGCTCTGCCTCAGAAGTCACATCTAGCTCGAGTTGGAGTATTTTCGTTCGTGTTTACTTCGTGTGACTTCGTGGATCGCCCTTGTTTTCTTGGACAAACGGAAAGATCCACGAAGTCACACGAAGTAAACACGAAACTCGTTACCACCGAAATCGACTTTTGAGGCAAGGCTTCTCAACAACACAAAATCCGAAATTCGAATTCCGAAATCATAGGTCTTCCATGTGCTTGCTCCATCAGATCGGCGGCGCTTTTAAATACTCACCGGAACAACTACAAGATCGGATCAGCCAGCAGGCGTCCGATCTCATCAAACGCTCATTCGAAGATATCGACTCTGAACGGCTCGTCGATCATCACACGCATATCGCCGGGCTCGGCACAAACGGAACGGGCGCGTTCGTTAATCCTAAGGTTTGTCCGACTAATGGATGACAAGCGTTATGAGGGTCTGGTCTTTGGAGAGATATCAGCGATGACGCAATTCAATCGCCTTGGCCCACCGCTAACTACTCTGTTAGCGCGCGAAGATCTGCATCACCGACTCGTTAACGGCAGCGATTATCCGCTGCCCGCTGTAAACATATTGATCAGAACCGGGAAGTTGGCAGAATATGGTTACATTAATGAAGCTGAACGGCCGGCGTTGAAAGAAATCTACCAGTACAATCCACTGCTGTTTGATTTCGTGGTCAAACGCACAGTGAAACTGCCTGGCACTACACAAAAATTCCCAGCGTCGGTCTTTATGACAAACAGCTCTCTGGGCGTGTGACCTGTGGAGTGCGCTACGGATCATGCAAACAATTAAACGAGACTTACAGGATAAGACAGTCAGGGGTTAAGTTGAGGAGACGCTTCATCCTTTCAACGACTTGTCTTTGTCAATCCTGTAAGCCGATCCACATTCGTCTTGCGCACTCCCCTAAACGCTACGTCAACTTACTGGCAATCTCCTGCGACATGCGCAGGTGTTCCTGAATCGTTGGCAATATCTTCGTGGCAAATGCCTTTAATTCAGGGTCTGTTCCATTGGTTGACTCCGCTTGATAGGCGGCCTCGGACTTCTGATGGTTTGTTACCATCAGCGCCATGAACTCCCGATCAAACTCCGCACCCGATAACTTAGCCAACCGATCGTATGTCTCTTTCTGTTCCGGCTTAACATCAGCTGGCAGTGTGATGTTCTTCTTCGAAGCAATCGGCTTCAACTCATTATTCGCCTTCGTGTGATCTGCAATCAGCCGTTGAACGAAACGTTTCACTTCCGGGTTTTGGGACTTCTGTGAAGCTAAGCGGCCAAGTGCGATTTCGGCCATGTTAGCTTGAGCACCATTCATAGCGAACGCGTTATCGTCCTGGCGGGGTGGTTCGGAGCGGACAGGCGTCGCCGTTGGTGATGCTGCTGCAACGGCATTCGTGTTGGTATTGGTATTAGTGTTGGTATTAGTTTCCATCGGCGCGCAGCCAAAGCAGATCGCGCTGAACATCGTAATGACGAGCAATAAAGTTCGCATTTCAGATCCCTCCAATGATCGTTCTGAGGACAATTCTTAGGGCCATACGTTACGGAAATGGCTCGAAGGGCTTGCGAAAGCCTAATAAACGCCCCCCGAATATTGCGAAATGTGAGCGTTAGAACAGCGGAAGCCTATCGGGTATGATTAGCCGTGATGCGTGCAAATGGAAATCATGACAAAGTGTTGCGCGACGCATATGGCCGTGGCATTC
>DATIBJ010000121.1:0-8862 GCA_035457565.1 Pyrinomonadaceae bacterium
ATCACCCGGGCTCGATTGTCCTACCACTTCAAAACCCAGGACGTCACGATAGAACCTCAGCGACGTCGGCATATCAAAAACTTCGATAAGCGGTGTCATGCGGCGTACTTCTAATCCCATCCAGGACCTCCTCCATGAAGACGTTCCGGTACTGACTGTGTCCCACGGCGTTACCGTTAAACCAGCCGCTTACTCATATCAATGAAGTGACACGGCAACTTTGTTTCTACCTCAGGAGGAAATGGAGAAGTGCCAGTCTCCACGTAGCCGCGCTTGCTATAAAAATGCGGGAGGTCGCTGCGCAGATTCACGATCTTTATGTCCATGAATTCGCAGCCAACGTTGCGGCCGTGCTCTTCAGCTGCATTCATCAAATGCGATCCGGTGCCGCGCTGTTGTATTTGTGGCTTAACCGAAAGCAGTCCCAGATAAGCACGCGTTCCACGAGGTTCGACGTAGACGCAACCCTCCCATTCTCCATTTCGCTCAGCAATGAGAAAGACGCCGGTCTGCATGCCTTCGATAACCTCAGCTTCTGAAATTCGATCGCCCTCAACAAAGAATTGCTCGACCTTGGCAAATGCGAGATTGATCAGCGCGGTTATCGCCCTCACGTCCTCCTTCGATGCCGTTCGGATCACAAGTTGATCAGACATGGGACATTAAGACATTCAACCTCTCATTCTCTCCAGGTGGTGCCTATCAGAACAGCGATCGAATCCACCCACCATCAACCTGGATCGATGTGCCGGTGATATATGCAGCGCGCTCGGAGACGAGAAACGCCGCGAGTGCTGCAAACTCCCGCGGCTCGCCCAGGCGCCGCATAGGAATTTCCTGTTCCCACTTCTTCTTAAACTCGTCCGGCTTTATTCCCAGCTTCTGTGCCATCTGCTGCGCTAACTCCTCAACGCGGTCGGTCCGCGTGTATCCGGGAAGAATGTTATTAACGGTAATGCCGTGCGTTGCGACTTCGTTTGCGAGTGTGCGAGCGAAACCTGTAACAGCGGCTCGCAGACTGTTTGAAAGAATCAAATTGTCTACCGGCTGCTTCACCGCAATCGATGTGATGTTAAGAATCCGTCCCCAACGTCGCTCCTTCATTCCAGGTAGCACTGCCCGCGCCAATTCAATTGTACTGAAGAGCGTGAGGTGTGCCGCGGCTTCCCACTGTTCAGCCGACAATTGGTCGAATGTGCCTGCGGGTGGTCCGCCTGCATTGGTTACGAGTATGTCGATGCGTCCAAATCTCTCGAGAGCGGCTGTTACAAGTTCACTGATGTCGCGCCGTTTTGTGACATCGGCCCGTCGTTGAAACACATCAGCTCCTGTACTTTGCGCGATTGCGTCGGCAGTTGCCTTAAGTCGTTCTTCATTGCGCGCACAGAGGATCAACTTAGTACCTTCAGCTGCAAGCTCCTCGGCGACTGCGCGGCCAAGACCAGTGCTTGCGGCAGCGACGAGAGCGACTTTATTGTTGATTCCAAGATCCATGTTGAACTGTGTTGCAGTGTGCGCCGACTTGTCGGCGCTTTGACCAAAGCGGCGCCAGGCAGCGGCACTCCAAATCACCCGCGAAGGTAATCGTCCGTCTTGTTCAGCCAGTCTTCACGCGGGGGACTGAAGATGTCTACGTCGAGTGTGTCTTCAAGCGCTTCGGCCTTGTGTTGCACGAACGAGGGGATATGAAGAACTTCGCCCGCTCGAACATCGATGACCTCTGATTCATCCGGGCCGATCCAGAAACGAAGTCCGCCTTCCAGGATATAAGTCAGCTGCTCGTTCTCGTGGGAGTGTCGCGGTACTATCGATCCCTTTTTCAGGTACACATGCGTGAGCATAACGCGGTCTCCCGTAATCAGTCGTCGATCAAGTGTTTCAGACACCGCTTCCTTGGGCATGTCGTCCCAGCGATAAAAAGTGACGGTTCGTTCTGACATGTTCATCTCCTCTGTTCAATTCCACGATCGTTCATATTTCCAACAGGTCGCGCCCAACAATGATCTGACCCTTGAACTCCTTGCGCACATCGGCAGACCACTGTTCGTCTGTGATGGACGCGTCATCGCCTGGCACAAAGTGCGAAAGCACTAAAGTCTTTACTCCCGCCTGCGTGGCGATCTTTCCGACGTCCGCAGGCAGTGTGTGTGCAGCAAGCAAATGTTCACGAAGACGCTTTGCTTCGGGCAGACGGCTGACTAGAGCGTCAATCGCTGGTAAGTACATTACCTCATGCACCAACACGTCAGCGCCATTAGCAAAGCGGGCGAGCTCGGGCGCATAGGCGGTGTCGCCGGAGATCACGATCGATCGATCCGGCGTATCGAATCTGTAAGCGTAAGCCTGTTGGATGGGCGGATGACGCACCCTGCATGTGCTAACGCGCACCTGATCGTTTTCAATGAGCACGGTGTTTTCATTAAACTCATGCGACGTCAGAAGCTTGCGCGGATCCGCACGGCCTTCATCGACAATGCGCGTGTTGATGTCGAACTGCTGATAGCTGAAAAAATCATCAGCCATTTTCTTGAGTCCCGGAGGGCCATAGCCATCGATCTTGATCGGCAATCCAACAGCCCAGGCGTTATAAAACAATGGACCATACTCGAGATTGTGATCCGAGTGATGATGAGTGATGAAAACGTAGCGGACGCGATTGACGGCAACTCCGGCCAGCAATAACTGCCTCGTAACTCCATAACCGCAGTCGATGAGATACGGTACATCGTTTATCAGAATCAGTGTTGCAGGATTGCTTCGACCCGCTTCGCCAACACGTGGCCCACCTTTCGTGCCAAGGAGAATCAGTCGCGTTTTCTTTTTCTGCTGGCCGAACACGCTCGTTCCGGGCAAGCCGCAACCGACCGCGAAGCCGGCGGAGCTAAGTAGGAATTCACGGCGATTGTGGACCATTGGAACTCCTTTCGCGTGTATTCAGTACCGTTCGCGGTAGCGGATGGCCAAAACTCAAGCGCCACTACTCGGCATAGTCGATAGTCCGCATCTTGAGTCTGGGCCATCCGCTACCGCGAATGGTACTGAATGCGTCAGTCCTACTCCCGCACTGTCTGCCGGTTCATTCCAAACACACGATCAAAGAAACTCACGACCGCAGCGTTTACTCGCACCTGATTCGCGTGACGCATGAAGTGATGCGTATCGTCCGGGATGATCAATTCCTCATACGAGACGCCGGCTTTGTCTAAACGGCGAACCAAATCTGTTGTTTGACTAAACCTGACATTGCGGTCGTCGTCGCCGTGAATCAACAACACGGGTGACTTCCATTTATCAATCGACGAGACGGGAGATGACTGCCACGCGACATCGAGCGCCTTCTGCACATCCGGCGATTTTTCGTACCGACTTTCCAACAACGGGGCCGCGCGTTCGGCAGTCCAGTTGTGAACGCCGTGAATATCGACACCCGCTGCGAATAGTTGTGAGTCGCGCGCCAACGCAAGCGCAGTCAAGTAGCCACCGTACGAGCCGCCGTATATTCCAATTCTTCTCGCATCAACCTGAGGAAGGTGCTGCAAATATTCAGCCCCGGCTTTCACGTCGAGATATTCGGCCGCGCCCTGCACGCCTGCGTTCGCAGGTCGATGAAAATCGTAACCGTAGCCGATGCCGAGTCGATAGTTCACAGACAGCACGATGTAACCACGGCTGGCGAGATATTGATTCTGTGAATAGGCGTTAGTGTAGTAGTCGGAATAGTGCCAACCGAGAAGCATCTGACGAGGTGGTCCACCGTGCACATAAATAATCGCCGGCTTCTTAGATGGCCCACCTTTGCTTTCAAACAATTGACCATGAACTACAACCCCATCCGGCGCCTTGTAAACAACTTTCGTCGGAGTTACGAGCTGTGAACTTGGATAATCCGAGGGAAGACGATCTTCAGCAATCAGCTTTGCGGCACCTCCGCTTACCGGCATGATTGCAGGAAGTGGCGGACGCTGAGGAGTGGCACTAATGAATGCGATGTGCTGCCCGTCGCCCGTCATGAACGGAGTCCATTCGAGTCCCTTGCCGGGCGTAACCACTGTTGGCTCAGCTTTGTCGACTGGCACCTTTACGATATGTCGACGATCGATGTCGTCGACGTCACTGCCCGCGTTTCCAGCGAACAGCATGTACTTTCGATCCGGAGTGATCGAGATGTATTCGGCCATGTAATTACCAGGCGTCAACAACATCGGCTCACCGCCCGTTTCACTGATGGAATAGAGATGCGGCCAGCTATCGAGGTAGGAGAGAAAAACGATGCGACCAGCGGCGGCCCAGTGAAGATTGACACCGCCATGAGTCGAAGGAGGTGATCCACGCAAGGTGAACGAGCTCTTCCACAATTGATGGCCTTCACCGCTTGTCGCGTCCGCGATCCAGAACGCCCATGCCTGTGGTCGTTGCTCGAGGATTGGTTCAGGAGCTCCGCCGGAACCGGGCCGACGAACAAACACAATGCGTTTTCCATCGGGTGACCATCGCGGGTTAGAGTCGCGCGAGCTTGAAGGAGCCAAATAGACAATTGGTGTCGAGTCGTTTGTGTAAATACCTATGAAGGAGTGATCGCCACGATTCGAAACAAATGCCAACTGTGAACCATCAGGTGACCACTCGGGCGAACGGGGTTCGCCGCGTGCGAAGAAAAGTCTTTTCGCTGGAGCGGAACCATCAATCGGCGCCCACCACAATCCGCGCTCTTTCGAAAACACGACTCGATCGCTCTTCGGCGAGATTACCGGTTCGTCGCCTTCGCTCAGAAGTTTGGGAGTGCCGCCGGCGAAAGGTACGGTCCAGATCTGGACACGCATTTGCACGGGCGTCAGCGCCGGATTCACTCCGACGGTGCTGTCGAAGTTTGAACCGTGATCGCCGCCGCGAACATAAACCACGTACTTACCGTCGGCGGAGATCGAAATACTTGTCAGCTCCTGGCCGTCGTCGTTGTCATAGCTGGTTAGTTTCCGGGCGTGGAAATCGGTACCTTCCGCGACCCAAACGTTTCGCGCACCGCGTTCATTGAAAGCCCACGCGATACGGGAGCCGGTCGCAGAGGCTGTCAATTCATTTGGAAACGGATAACTCTTGATCTGCTCCAGTGTGAATGCGGCCGTTTGCGCACTGCGATTCGCGTCGACGTGGATCGCCGGAAAAACAAGCAACGAAATCGTTACCACAGATGCTAGAGATAACCAGACAAAGATCCGCGTACGAACGGATTTCCGTTTGAGAGAGGTAGCCATGGTTTGTTCTCCTGAAGATGACGATCTAACCGGATTGCGGAGCATCCAATCACAGTATCGACACCTGTTGCAAGAGATGAGGTGGCAGTAGTGTCCTTTTTCAACTCTCTGCCTGTCCTCGGCTCGTAAGCTTTTGTTTCCTGAGAACCTTTTTTAAGAACGGCTCTGCCGCTCGCTGTGAGGCGACGGCTCTGCCTCGCCGTAATGTGCTTCTTTCGATTTGGGCTGTGCCCTGGTTCTTCCACACATGTGACCAAGTCAATGTTGAGTGCAGCTCAAGCGCGAGGTCAAAGACCGAACCAGGGGCACAGCCCGGAATGAGAGCAGCACAGTACGGCGAGGCGGAGCCATCGCCTCACAGCCAGCGGCAAAGCCGTCAATCAAGAAGCAGTTCATTGGTTGCGGCTTTGCTGCGCTGCGGCTCTGCAAAAGCCAATAATCAGTGAGAAGTACGTCACTTTCTGGCTTGTTGAGAATTTCGACCCGTCTGGTGAACCGCAGAGACGCGGAGCTCGCAGAGACGCGCAGAGAGTTGAGTGGTTACTCAAGTTCCTCGCGTAATGCCGCCACCAGAACGTCAACCGCTTCGTTTGTTTGAACCGCGAGACGCAGATACTGCTCTGATGAGCCGATCTTATTGCTGCACTCCCGGGCCATGACGCCGTGTTTGACGAGCAGTCGATCACGCAGCTCTTTACCTGAAACCGACGCTGGGAGTTCGACAAGCGTGCGAACTTCCCTGTGCGTCATCCATGCACCGGTAGGATTATTCGGATTGGAGATAACAAGCGTGGCCGCTTGGACGTTACGCACGACCTCCACGATCTCTTCGGCTTCCAAACGAAAACGCTTATCGCGATTGCGTTGAATCGTGTGGAAGGGCACGGCGAGTTCCTCTGGCAAATCGGTCCAGCGGCTGAACGTTGGAATCGAAGTGACGATCGGCGCTTTCGCCATTTGGCAAAGCTTCGTAATTATCTCCGTCGATCCGTTACACGGAATAATTGTGTTGGAAGGGAGACCGGTGATTTGTCCAAGGTGTTTCTGATGCACATCAACATAATCAGGGTAATACCTCAGGATGTCCGGCAGATTCTCGCGAACCAGCGCTAGCAGCTCTGGAGGAGGGAAGTAAAGATTGACGGGAATACAAAAATCCAACAGCTTGCGTGGAGAAGCGACGGTTTGCTGGACCGCAAAGAAAGATGGGTTGTGTGAGCGAACGTTGAACAGCTCAGCGACTTCTCGATTGCTCATTACATACTCCAGTTGTCTTGGACGTTTGTTGTCCAGGAATTCTTCCAAGCTCAGCTTGAAATGAAGAGACGGAGAGCAACAAGGAGAGTGCAGTTATTGTTTAGAACGACTGACGCTGGAAAACTTGCGCGGGACCGATTGAGTTATTCTCGTTCGAGGATAAACTGAAGGGAATTTCCGTTGGCGATCCACCCACCGTTCGAATAGGTAATCGGAAGATCTACGAAATCATCATCTGGTTCGTCCTTAAGCCATAACGGCGTTTGAACCTGTACGCAGTGCAGCAAATAATGCTCTATTCCGGTGAACACACTCCGCCAGTAACCACCGTAGATGGTCTTGTAAACAACCCCACCGCATTGAACATAAACTTGATTGCCGCTGAGGATTTTGTAGTTGATACGTCCTAGAAGGTCGAACAGTCGACTCTGCTCTCGGGCAGTAGGACCTGAGGTTGCACAGTGAGGCAGCCAGTCATCCGATAGCACGTTGACGTCATCAGCGCGCCAACTTTCGGGAGTGTAGGTGCTAACGTTGGCTTTCATGGCGGCGTGGAAGAGTTTTAATACAAACGCGCCGCGGTGTCTAGGTTTTAGGTTACTGAGAGCGCGCTCTTCTTCGCCTACAGATGAGCGGCGCCAGCCAGGCATACGGAATTTTGAACACTTTCGGCGGGCGCTCCTGGCGAGGGACCTACTTGCGCGGCCGACTGCCCACACCCTCGGAGGGTCGGGTGCGGTATTCCACAAAAAACCACCGATGTTGTCACCGGTGGTTTTAGTTAAGGTCAATTTGCGCGGCAACTTCTACGGACGTGCGGAAGTTGGCACCTGTGTAATGCCGCGGTTAATGATCAGTTTCACTTCAACGCGACGATTCTGCGCACGACCGGCAGCCGTCGTGTTATCAGCGACTGCTTCAGTCCTTCCATAACCCATCGGTGTTATAAAGCGGCGGAGCGGAATCTTGTGCGCGACGGCCAGATACTGCACGACTGCCTCAGCACGCGCACGGCTCAGTTGAAAATTCTTTGCGTCACTTCCTGTCGAATCCGTGTGACCTGCCACTTCGATCATGTAGCCCTTGGCTGCCATTGCTTTCTGCGCCAGGCCATCAAGTTGGCTCTTGGCTTCTGGTGACAATACTGCGCTATTGGTCCTGAAATTAACGGCCACAGTTTCCTGCACGTCGTAGTCGTCGAGTGCTGAGATTCGCTCATTCGCAGCTTTCACTTCAGTGCGTGCCTCCGCGGCGATCGCGTACAACTCATCCATCTGGCCCGAGATGCGCGCTTGTTCCGTTTCGACAGGACCGACTCGCACGTCAGTAGTTGTCGCGGCTCGCATGTCTGATTCCCTAAATCTAATCTTGTCGGCGACGAGTTGTCCCTGAACGTCGCCTCGTCCTTCGACTTCGACGATCAGTCCGCGCAGGATATCCGTGACCGGATACTTCTTGCCGCTACGAAGGAAACCGCCGTAGGTCTTGATGCTTGTTCTGTCAGTTATCAGGACCTGGTAGTCGGTTCGGTTGCGATCTCTGACAGTAAAAGTATCGGCGTCACGGCCAACAACCACGCCCTTAAACTTAAGTTTCGAGCCATTCGGGACTGCCTGGAGGTTTGGGTACTTATCTCTGGCCGCTTGCATGGTTTGCGCAAGGCCAGAGGGCCCTACGAGAAAGAATAATGCTGCGGCCAAAGTCACAAAGAATAGCCGCCTTCTCCTTAGTTGAGTATTCATGCTCACTCACTCCTTCACAATATTGTCGAGAATGCAGACGACATTCTTCGAGTTTGGTGTCGAGGATTTACTTCTGGGGGAAGGAATGAAGGGTAATGGAAACGGGAAGCAAAAGGCAAACAGGCAATAAAAACACAATAAAGCCGGATCGGCGCCACAACCTGAATGGCACCAGACACCGTTCCAAAAGAACGAAAATCAAGCTCAGCGAAACAACTCAAGCAGCAAAAGCGCAAGTCTGGAAGGGCGGTTTACTCCGCTGAGATCCATAACGTTCATGCATCCGGGGAATGAGATTGAGGCACCTGCGAGCCTTGACCGCTAGGGATCTCAGCGGGGGTAAACCACCCTTGCGGACTGCGTGAAAGGAGGTGAGTTATTTCAGTGAAGTTCAGCACTGATGATTCTGGACGTTGCATTGTCCCACTGACGCTTGAGTGTTTGCTGAAAGTCCACCCCAATCAAAACAGAGATCTTTGGCGGGCATCCCTATCCTGCCTCCTCTCGTCGTCAAACACTGAACGCCCACCCAGCGAAGGCGAGATCTGCTCCTCGTGTTGGATCAGAGCCTTAAAATTAGCTTGAGGCACGAGCCGTGTTTCGACCATCTG
>DATIBJ010000122.1:0-6029 GCA_035457565.1 Pyrinomonadaceae bacterium
CGATGAGTACCGAGGCGGCTGCCTCCAGTGCAACTTGAGTCTCGCCGAACGTCGACGACAAACTAAAAGTTTATCGAACACCCGCTACCACGTTTCGGTACTGACTGTTTGCCACGGAATTGAACAATACCGAAATCACAAGTTTGAGGCTTAATTTTTAGAAAGGAGGTAACTACATGCCTTACGAAAAACTACCAATCGGTGGCGCTCACAGCGAGGTCCTGTCGTGGGCCAACCATGAGTTCAGCTTTGAAGAGCAATCGATGCTGCGCAACGTTTCGCGCTTGCCATGTTTGTTCAAGCATGTGGCACTGATGCCGGATGCGCATCTTGGCAAGGGCAGCATGGTTGGTTCGGTCATCGCGACAAAAGAAGCAGTGATACCAGCAACAGTCGGCGTCGACATTGGTTGCGGCATGATGGCAGTGAAGACGCCATTCAAGAGCGGCATTCTCGAGGGCAAGCTGAAAGAGCTACGACTCGCGATCGAAGAAGCAATCCCAGTTGGCTTTCATGACTATCGCGATCCGGTAACGGAGTCGGGTGAATGGAACGGTTGGGAACGCTTTGCTGAACTTCACAAAGGAGTTCGGGATCGAAAAGCAAAAGCGATGAAGCAACTGGGCACGCTGGGTGGCGGCAACCACTTCATCGAAGTTTGTCTTGATACAGAAAACTTTGTTTGGTTGATGCTGCACTCGGGTTCGCGCAACATCGGTAAGGAACTCGCTGACCGTCACATCTCGACAGCAAAGAGTCTTTGGAAGTTGTCGGATCTGCCGGCGCCTGACCTCGCTTACTTCATCCAGGGTACTGCCGAATTTGCGGCGTACTGGGAAGACCTGAAGTGGGCGCAAGGTTATGCGATGAAGAACCGCGAGATCATGATGGCGCGTCTGTTGAAGGTCTTTAACAAGATGTTCAATCATCGCGAGCCATTCAAACCTGAGATGGCAGTCAACTGTCATCACAACTACGTTGCGCTCGAACAGCACTACGGCGAAAAAGTTTTCGTCACACGCAAGGGCGCAATCAACGCTGAGAAAGGCGTTTACGGCATCATTCCCGGATCGATGGGCGCGAAGTCGTTCATCGTTAAAGGACGCGGACTGGCGGAGAGCTTCAATTCATGCTCTCACGGTGCGGGCCGCAAGATGTCTCGCAGCGCCGCAAAGCGTCACTTCACAAGCGCGGATCTGATGAAACAGACCGCCGGCGTTGAGTGTCGCAAAGACCACGGCGTACTGGATGAAATTCCCGGCGCTTACAAATCAATCGAAGCGGTAATGAAGAACCAGAAAGACCTGGTTACCGTTGTCGCAGAGATCAAACAGGTGGTCTGCGTCAAAGGATGAGGGCGGAAGGATGAAGGATGAAATAGACTTTCTTCCACTCGCTTTCATCCTTCATCCCTCCTCCTTCATCCTTTTTCTTCCGGGGTGTGGTGTAGTGGGAGCATCCGAGTTTTGGGAACTCGAGGCGACAGTTCAACTCTGTCCATCCCGACCAAAGACATTGCCGCTTTTTGATTGCCGATTGCCGATTGGTCCAATGTCAAGGTCTAACGTCCAAGGTTCAACGTCAAAACAATCGGCAATCAACAAGCGGCAATCGACAATGTCTTAGGCCTCCGTAGCTTAACTGGAAGAGCGGTTCGCTTCGAACGAATCAGGTATGGGTTCAAATCCTGTCGGGGGTTCCAGAACATTGTAGATTTTTGATTGTAAATTTTTGATTGGTCGGGTGCGTTGAGACAGACATGCCCAATGAAGAGTCGAAGCAAATCTAAAATCTAAAATCAACAATCTACAATGTTTTGCGGGAGTGATGTAGCTGGAAACATGCGAGTCTTCCAAATTCGTCTCGAGAGTTCGAATCTCTCCTTCCGCTCATCTCACCTCTCTTGTTTCGTAATAAGGTGTCAAAACAGTCAGTACCGAAACGCGGTAGCGTCGGGTTTTGGATCTGTTTTCAACGTGATTGACGCTGACCCTCAATACAACTTCCTAACGAAAACCCAATTGCCGTTATTGTAGAGTTCAAAGGACGTTGGCGTGAGGTTGCGAATTGTGTCTGCGCCGGTCGCTCCACTCTCCGGAACGGCCCACGGTTTCCAAACGTCATTGTCGTAATCAAACTGTCGTACGATCCGTTCTCGAAACATAATGCGATCACTAGTCGCCGCGTAACGTCCTCTTTCTTCGCGGTAGAGCCGGTCATTGGTGTCAGTTCCGTGAAGAGTCAGATAGGCTTGAATTTCGTAAGTACCGTCTGCGTTGAAGGTGAAGACGAGTCTTATTGTCCGCAATCCGAGAGCATCCTCAGGCCTGTTGTCGGGTTGAAACTTCGCTCCGTACACACCAGGCGCCAACAACCGCTCGGTGGATTCAACAGGTGTAGGACTAACGGCCGCCGGACTCGGCGCGTCGCTTGGAGAGGGCGATGGCGAAGGAGTTGGCACCGTTGGAGATGTCGGAATGTCGGCTGGTGTTGCGCTCGGTGCAAAGTTGGATGAGACCGGTGCATCGTTTGTGTTTTGTGCAGTCGGTGTGTTCCAGCGATCGGACCATGGCGCGATCTTAATTAACGCATAGAGACCGACACCGAAAATTATCCCAATCGTGCCCAGCATCTTTCGATTTCGACTTCGTTGTGGAGTGGGAGCGGCGACAGTCGGGCCAGGCTCGATCTGCGCACCCACGGCAGTAATCGTGGGTACAGGTTCCGGCATTACCCACGTTTTATAGTCGTCCTGTTTGGGTATTAGGGTTGCGCCATCTTCGAGACAAAAATTGAGATCGTCAGAGTATTCACGCGGGCATCGAGGGCACTGTTTCATCGGGCGACAGTCTCGAGGTTATAGGTCACAAATTCTAGCCTCGGAACCAAAGAATATCCAAGGTTTTAAGTTTCAAGTTGTGGCGGCGACAGTATTCAGTACCGTTCGCAGTAGCGGATGGCCACCACTCAGCTGAGCGGACGCGTGCTCCATTATGGTCGCGTTGAGTGGTGGCCGTACGCTACCGCGAACGGTACTGAATGCTGACCAATAGGCAATCGGCAATCAAAAATCGGAATTAATTTGCGCGCGTCGCCAAGTGGCTAAGGCGCTGGATTGCAAATCCAGTAATCGTGAGTTCGAGTCTCACCGCGCGCTCCACTTTCGAAAGGATGAAGGATGAGAGATGAAAACCTCACCCACCGGGTTTCTTCGCTAACTAAAACTTCATGGGCGGTGACTCGCGCCTTGCGAAGTCTGCCTCCTCACGACCGCTCATGAACTCACTAAATCATTGCCGATTGCCGATTTTTGATTGCCGATCGGATGATTCCGATCCGGTCAATCGACAATTGGCAATCGACAATCGGCAATGACTGCGCACCCACCCGCTACCGCGAGGTGGTACTGACCGTTTGCCACTGTATTGAGCAAGCTAAAGGGTTCGAATGTTCAATCGGCAATCGCCAATCAAAAATATTTAGAAGGGAGGTGCCGAGTATGGCACTCAATAGCAGAGTTCTACTACTAAACCAAACGTACGAGCCGCTCGGCACCGTCAGTGTCGCGCGCGCGATCATCATGACCTTAAAAAACTCGGTCTTCGTTGAAGAATTTGACGGTGACCGGGTGCTGCATTCGGCGCATGATGAGTTTCCCGTGCCGTCGGTCATTCGGCGTCGCACTTACATCAATGTTCGCCGTCGACGCGAGCAGTCGGGCATGAAGCGCTTGCGGATTTACATGCGCGACAAGTTTCGCTGTCAGTACTGTGGCGACAAGAAAGGTGTTAACGAGTTAACGCTGGATCACATTCTGCCGCGTTCGCGCGGTGGAGATAACTCGCCAGTGAACGTCGTAACCGCTTGCGTCGCGTGCAATAACCGGAAAGCGAATCGCACTCCGGAAGAGGCACGCATGCCATTGCTGACTTCGCAGACGGCTCTGCGCGTGAAGCTCGAGCGCGTTGTGCTTTGTCACTACGCAGAGGCACGTGCGGAATGGCGGAAGTATCTGTTCATGGATGTACACGATGATCGTGACGTCATGGACAAGGTGCATCGCGAACGCCGTTAGACGTAAGGAGACGGGGTGACGCGGAGACGGGGTGATTATCTCCGTGTCGCAGCGTCTCTGAGTCCCCGCGTCTTTTTCATCCTTCATCCTTCATCCGTCCTCCTTGCATATCGGGGCGTGACTCATCCCGGCAGAACGGTGACTGTCTGGGACCGCCCCCCAAAAGCATTGTCGATTTTTGATTGCCGATTGTCGATTGTTCGAAACCAAAAATCGCAATCGGCAGCTGGACGTTAGACCTTGGACGATTCACTTTGGAAATCGGCAATCGGCAATCGGCAATGTCCCTGGCTGTGTAGCTCAAACGGAAAGAGCAAGCGTCTCATAATCGCGAGGTTGGTGGTTCGACTCCACCCACAGCCACCAAGATCTTCGGGCTGGTTATGTAACCGACAGCATAGAAGTCCTGCAAACTTCTTGTGAGGGTTTGACTCCCTCCCAGTCCACCAAATTGCGGCGTAGCTCAACTGGCTCCAGAGCGCTCGTCTTGTAAACGAGATGATACGAGTTCAAATCTCGTCGCCGCAGCCATCACAGCGGGAACAGAGCAACCGGCGGCTTACTGAGCGAAGCGCGGTCTCATTAGCCAACATCGGCAAGGTCGAACTCCGCTCCCGCAACGAATTCTCTTGTGGCGTAGCCAAGTTGGTAAGGCACCGCACCGTTAATGCGGCCATGCGAAGGTTCGAATCCTTCCGCCACAGCCATTCTTGTTTATACGGAGCTCTAGTGACAGAGCAGCGGACTTTTAATCCGTGAGGTGCGGGTTTGAGCCCCGTCGGGTCAACCATCTCGCGGTGTAGCTCAACGGTAGAGCACTCGATTGATAATCGAGCGATGTCGGTTCAATTCCTTCCACCGCGACCAACTCTGACGGGGCATAGCTCAATCGGTAGAGCAGCCGCCTTATAAGCGGTGTTAGCGCCGGATCAGCGCAAGGTTCTGGGTTCAAATCCCAGTGCCCCGAAGCTCTTTCCTTGCGGGATGGTGTAACCGGCAACACGTCGGGCTTTGACCTCGAAGATGAAGGTTCGACCCCTTCTCCCGCAGCCATCTTTCAAACGCAACAAGGTACTTCGATGAAGTTCGTAAATGGTGAACCTTATGTTCATCCGGTTTGTTTGTGGAGAGATCGATGAAGACTCGCACGTGGCGGCGCGATCCGTTGGTTACGTCATTTACGAAGACGAAGCCCAGGTATTAGCACAGCCGTCCGCGGATGTGAGACGGCTGCTTTAGGAGGTAACGAACAATGGCGAACAAGACTCTATTCAAGTCGCTAATCGGCACGCTGGCTCCGGCAACTGATGCCATCAACGAAGAGCGCGCCCCGGCATACGCTCTTTCGCCAAAGCATCAGCTGGCGCAGTACGCCGCCACGGGCTGTCTGAACACAACTTTCTACGCGACTGCCGATGAGCAACTGGCGAAGGTGCTCGAGCTGTGCGCCGACATCGACGCTGAGTTCATCGCTAAGACGGCCGTGTTCTGCCGCGAGCGCGGTTTCATGAAGGACATGCCGGCGCTGCTCTGCGCGGTGCTGTCGGTCAAGGACCGCGAGCTGCTGGCGCGTGTATTCCCACGCGTGATCGATAACGCAAAGATGCTGCGCAACTTTGTGCAGGTTATGCGTTCGGGCGCCGTGGGCCGCAAGTCGCTTGGTTCAGCGCCAAAGCGTCTCGTCCGCGAGTGGCTGGATGCATGCGATCCGGGAGCGCTCTTCAAGGCAAACGTGGGCCAGGACCCTTCGCTGACTGACATCGTGAAGATGGTCCACCCAAAGCCGAAGGATGAAGCGCGCGAAGCACTGTTCGGTTACTTCATCGGCCGCGATTATGCGTTCGATGCGTTGCCCGTAGCGGCTCGCAGCTTCGAGGCTTACAAGAAGGGCGAATCGCGTGAAGTTCCTGATGTGCCATTCCAGATGCTGACTGCATTGGGGCTGGGGACAGCG
>DATIBJ010000123.1:0-3928 GCA_035457565.1 Pyrinomonadaceae bacterium
TTGGTTCAATTCACCGCTTGCCCCCTTCCCAACTGCGCCACTCAATCTTGCCTATTGCTCTGGTGCCAAGATCAGAGTCTCTTTCGCAGCCGCAGTGACAGCTTCTTCAGTGAACGGAAACGCTCTCGGTGTCACCGCTCGCCAGTCGTCGAGTTGATCTTTCCAATGTGGGCTCGAAGCCAAACCTGACTCGCCCAACGCAATGCCCTGTTGTGTCAGATCCCAATTTGAAGGATCGGCTATCAGACGCATTGAGACTCCAGCACCTACGTTCACGGTTGCGCCGACAAGTCCGCCGGTCCCGTTCAGCGGGAATGGTGGAATTGTGAACTGCGCACCTATTAACGGCGCACCGCTGAGTGGGTGCGGAAAGCGCGCCTGCACCATCCCGCCCCAGGTCCACTTCGATTGATCTTCACCAAGTGTGCGCGTCAATGTAGCAACCGCCTCGTCATACACACTGCGAAATAGCTGCGCGTAATTTGCCGTGTCCTTCGGCAACCACTCGGCCGGTTGCGACTGAATTATCCGATCAAGTGTCGTATCGAAGTTTGCCCATTGGTAGCTTCTGACAAGCTGTTCCCCAAGCGCTGCGTTGAGGATTCTGGTACGAAATGCGAGTCGCATTTGCGCAACTAATGGAGCGACGCGCGATTCTGCATTGAGGCGACCATCCCACGACTCGAGAGCATTGAGCGCATCCGCGAGCTTCTGGTCGGACGGTGTCAAAGTTGGTCGTAGTGTCTTTGCTGCGGTGCGCGCGAACAATACGCCGGCAATTGAGTACACATCTCCAAGCACGCGACGAAAATCCTCCGCGTTGAGTTTTGGTTTCTCAGTCAGTAGGTCATAAATGCGACGCGCTCGATAGGGCTGAGCCCAGTGATGTGACAGAAAGAATGGATAGTCAGTGCCTACGATGCGCTGGTTGGCGGTGACGATTACGCCACTTGGTGGATCGTAGAGCTGCGGCAGTTTTGAGATTGGAATGTAACTGGTCCATTCACCAGCATCAGTGGATCCGTCGTAAGGCACGCTGCCGTCACCAGATTTTCTGATCGGAATCACGCCGGCGGCGTGATAACCGATGTGCCCGTCAACATCGGCATAAACAATGTTCTGAGTGGGCGCCGTAAACGATTCGAGCGCTTTTGTAAACTCTTGCCAGTTACGCGCCCGGTTCATCATGTAGGTGACGTCCGGGTTGTTCAGCTTGGGATCTAAGGCGGTCCAACGTAAGGCGTACCGTTTGTTATCGCGCTCGAGGACGATCGGACCGTGACGTGTGACCGTGACGTCATGCGTCACTGTGTCAGTCTCCGAACTGCCGATCCCTTTTCGAACTTTGATTTCTTCGTGACGAACGGTTGCATCCTGCCAACCTGCAGGCGTCATGTATTTATTGGGATTCGCTGCGTCAAACTTTTCAAGATATACATCCTGCACATCCGGTCCGACATTTGTGAATCCCCACGCGATCCGATCGTTGTGACCGATTACCACTCCCGGCAGACCCGGAGCCGTTACTCCTGCAACGCGAACGCCAGGGGCAGACAGATGCACCATGTGCCAGATCGAGGGCGCAGTTGCCCGAAGATGTGGATCATTCGAGAGCAGGGGTTTCCCTGACGTCGTGCGTTTGCCACTCACTACCCAGTTGTTGCTGGCAGCCAGGGCCTCAGCGTGGAAACCAATTCGCGCGAGGGCATCATTCGCGATCGCTCCAGTTCTCGTCGCCTCACTCAACAGTTCGTTCGAAACTTCCGCGCGGCGTGCAGCGGTAATGTTTTTCGCAGGACGTTTCGCGTCTGTGCCATAAATAAGCACATCGATCGACGAAATCTCAGGCAGCAGCGCCGCTCGCTTCTCAGGCGGTAACACTGACAATGCTTCCCGCATTAGGTCGAGGCGCCACGTATCTGAAAGAGCTTCAAAAAATATTTTGACGACAACTAATGAATCGATAGGCCGCCACGGTTTCGGCTTGTATTGCAGTATGCGAAACTCAGGTGGCAGGTCCTTGTCAGTCAGTGAATCGATGTAAGCATTGACACCACTTGCATACGCTTCCATTACCTTGCGCGATCGAGGTGACGCCTGCGCCCATTCCGCTTCGACGACATGGCCAAAACCAATCGTGCGATGTAGCTTGTCCTGGTCGAGCGCAATATTGTTGGGACCCGCGCCCAACACTTCGGCTAATTCGCCTCTCGCTGTGCGCCTGAACAGATCCAGTTGAAACAAGCGATCACTGGCGGTGACATAGCCTTGAGCGAAGTAGAGGTCTTCGTCGTTCTTCGCGTCGATGTAGGGGATACCACGGTCATCGCGTCTGATTACGACCTGATCGCGCAGTCCTTTTAACTGCGTAGCGCTTGTCTGCGCGATCGAGCGTGGCGAACTAACCGGAACGAGCCACACGAGTGCGAGTGCAGTCAATAACGCAACAGCCAACAAACGCTTCATAGTCACCTCGAAATTCATGCAGGTCGGATGATGGAGCCGAAATACTAGCACATCATCTCTGCGTGCCCATCTACGGCTTCGCCGCCCGCTGCGAGGCGACGGCTCTGCCTCGCCGTAACCTGTTTCCTCTCGTTCGGGCTATGCCCCTGGTTGGGGCTGTGCCCTTTCACACACGTGACCAAGTCAATGTTGAGTGCAGCTCAAGTGTGAGGTCAGAGACCAAACCAGGCACAGCCCAAATCGAAAGAAGCGCGTTACGGCGAGGCGGAGCCATCGCCTCAAAGCGAGCGGCGGAGCCGTTCCCAGCACATTCTCAGGAAAACAAGAACTTACGGCAACTGCTACGCCAAGAACGCGGAGGTAACGAAGATTTGAATCACTCAAGATGAGTATTGACGATCCGTCAACCGACAAATACAATCCGAACGCGCAAAAGCCCGTATGCTTAATCGAAACAACTCCATCATCTGCTCGGTTGTCTTCCTGCTTGTGGCGGGTTTTGTTTCAAGTGTTCACGCGCAACAACGACCGCTGCTCACAGAAGACGTCGACATCATTCCTCCTGGCACGATTCGCATTGAAGCAGGTTTAGATTTTCTCCAGGACGCGAGATTTCCCGTTTCGGGAATCACTGGCGACCTGACGCGCGTCGGAGTGATCGGCATCAACATTGGCATGGGCCCGAATGTTGAATTCCAAATTGAAGGAGTTGCGCAGAACGTTCTCAGCATCAACTCCCGTGGACCGTCAGCGATTCCTTTAAACGTTCTCCCCGGCGCAAACTCGTCAAATGATACAGGCGACTTCACGCTATCAGCGAAATTCAAACTCCGGAATGAAACCAAACGTGGCCCATCATTGGGATTTCGGTTTGGAGTTCAGTTGCCCAACTCAAGTCAGGGCACAGGTATCGGACTGAATCAAACGAACGCCTATGGATCGCTCCTTATCGGCAAGAGGTTTGGACCCGACGGCCGGCTCAATACGTTTGGTAATGTCGGCATTGCGATTCTAACTGCACCGACTGTGCTGTTCTCGCAGAACGATGTGTTGACTTATGGCCTCGCAGGCATCTACCGCATCAATCGACAGTTCAGTGTTGCAGCTGAGGTAAACGGTCGTGCCAACACTCGCCCGGGAAATGGACCACTGGGCACCGAGTCGCAGGCAGAAGCGCGCTTGGGCATGCAGATAAGAGCTTCCGGTCTTCGTTTTGATTTCGCGGGAATAAAAGGCCTCACTAGCTTCACCCACAACTCGGGATTCACCGTAGGCGTCACCTACGATACTCCGGTGATCTTCGCTCCAGTGCGGCAGTAGGAACCTGCAAAGCCTCGATTAAACGGTCAACGGTACAAAACAGCAGGATTCAAGCCTAGCTGAAGCAACTCAAGCTGACAGAATTGCAAGTCGGGAAGGGCGGTTTACTCCCGCTCAAGATCACAAGACTCAACCTGCATTC
>DATIBJ010000124.1:0-4814 GCA_035457565.1 Pyrinomonadaceae bacterium
CTCGCTCGCTGACCATCTATTCCGTTCTTCTTCAGATATCGCCATTGGGTTCATCGCATCTCAGTGAACGTGGTAAACTTCCGAGCACCAGAACGTCTTCAGCCATCCCCCGACGTCGAACAGTAGCCCGACAATTCACAGTTCGGATTTATCGAAATTGCCTCTGAAAGTCCTCAGGGCGTCTCTTTTTTTCTCAAGAAACCTCAAGACGATGGCAACGGAAACTCCGTCAAGCACTTACGAATTCGGCGAGTTTCGCATCGACACGTTAAGAATGCTGTTGATGCGGTGCGACGGCGAGATCATTCCCTTGCCACCGAAAGCATTCGACGTTCTTCGAATCATGATCGGCAGTGAAGGTCGTGTTCTGACTAAGGATGAGTTGTTGAACGAGGCTTGGTCCGGAACTATTGTCGAGGAAGGAAACCTGACACAGGCGATATCTGTGTTACGGAGGGCATTGGGCGAAACTCGCAGCGATCACCGTTACATCGTGACTGTGCCGGGTAGTGGTTATCGTTTCGTGGCGGTGGTGCGTGAGGTGGCGCCCGACGTTAACGACCTTTCTGATAACACCTCGACGCCGATTGCGACGCCACAACCGGCTTCTGTTTTTTCCTCTCACGAAGTAACCACTGCGAAGAACAACTCTGTCAGTGGAACTCACCAACTCAGATGGATTCTTCTGGTGCCAGCATTGCTGCTGGCAGCGTTCGGTGTTTATTTCGCGTACTCAACGTGGACGACGCCGCCAGCGCCGCTTCCCGCGAATGTCGCTGAAGTGCGATCGATTGCCGTGCTACCGCTTGAAAATCTTGGAAACCAAACCGACGATGAATACCTCGGCGTTGGAATAGCCGACGCGTTGATAACTAAGCTCAGCAACATCCGACGAGTCGCGGTCAGGCCTACGAACGCAGTCGTAAACTACACGCACGCAAAGCCTCCGCTAACAGCTATCGGCAGCGCACTGAAGGTCGATGCGCTACTCGATGGCCGTGTCCAGAGGTCCGGTGATCGCATACGCGTAACAGTCCAGCTGGTTAGAACAGGCGACGGAGTTCCTCTTTGGGCTGAGACATTCGAAGATCGCTTCACAAACATCTTTGCAGTTCAGGATTCCATTGCGCGCAAAGTGACTGAGGCGTTGACGCTTGTGCTATCGGGCGAGGAGCAGGGTTTAATCTTCAAACCATTAACAGAGAACGCCAATGCCTATGAGGCTTACCTGCGTGGACGCTTCTTTTGGAACAAACGTTCGGGCGACGGGCTTCAGAAAGGCATTACGTACTTCGAGGAAGCAGTCAGACTCGACCCGGAGTTCGCGTTAGCCTACGCAAGTCTGGCTGAGTCGTACGTGTTACTCAATCTCTATGGTTCAGAATACCGCCGAGACGCATTTCCGAAGGCGCGAGAGGCGGCAATGAAGGCGTTGTCCTTAAACAACGCACTAGCTCCCGCGCATACTGCGCTGGCACTAGTGAAACTTGAGTACGAATATGACTGGGCGGGCGCTGAGGAGTCGTACCGCACTGCCATTGAGTTAAACCCTAACTATGCGACCGCACATCACTGGTATGCAGAGTATCTATCGTTTGTGGGGCGATTCGATGAAAGCATAAAGAACATTGAGCTAGCGTTTGAGCTCGATCCGCAATCGCTCGTCATCAATACAGTACGCGGCTACCCCTATATGCGGTCCGGCCGTTGTGATACGGCAATTGGGTATTTCAAAAAGGCGTTGGAGATGGAGCCAAAGTTTGCCTTAGCACATTTCTACCTCGGAAAATGTTACGTAGAACAAAAACAATTCTCGGACGCTATCAAGGAACAACTGGCGGCGATTAGCGCATCGGGTGAGAGTGCCGCGTTTTTGGCGGCCCTTAGTTTCGCGCACGCTGCATCAGGAAATCGCGTCGAAGCTAACGCGCTATTGAACAAGATGAAAGAAACTTCACGGCGAAGCTACGTATCACCTTACTCGATGGCAACTGTCTACGCAGGCCTGGGCGAAACAGACGAAGCATTTAAGTGGCTCGATAAGGCTTACGGTGATCGCGACTACCAATTACCCACGATCAAAAACGACATCCACTTTGAACATTTGAAGGACGATCGGCGATTTGCGCAGTTGCTGGAGCGGATCGGTCTTCCGTCGCCACGAAGTGGTTGATTTGATTGAGTGGTCCATGATCGAGCTAGAGTACTTAGAATTGAATGTGAACAATCACATTCATCTCAGCCACCAGCGTTTTGCCTGTACTGTTATCGACGACTTCACCCGTAACGATGAGCGTCCCCGGCGAGAAAAACGGTTGCACGCTCGGAGACGGATCCTTGACTATCAACGCGAAAAGTTTGAAAAGCGCTTGCTTGCGGCCGGTGCGAGTCTCGGGCTCGATAGCCAAGTCGTTGTAGTTGAAATCTACCCAGCCAAATTGTCGTGGCGAAATCTGTAGCCGGCGGCTCACTGCGACTTCCCTACCGAACACGTCGCCTGCCTTTACGGTCACTCTGAGCAGTTTACCGCGGATTGATTGCGAATCCGGCTCTTCAGGGTTGAACACAATGAACCTCACCGATTGACCGGGAACGATTCCAAGTGAAAAGTCATTTAAGTCTCCAACTGGACCAACTTGGGGACACCCCAAGCAGTGTTCGCCCACGAGGACGGTGTTAGAAGTACCATCTGTTATCCCACTCGAGGCTTCAATGATCTCAAGCGTGGCAGAGGCCCTCCCAGCCCATGGTCCACCGACTCTGATCCAGCAAGAAGCCCGAAGTTGACGACGGCCTGTGCCTTCTTCGCCGATCAGATGAATGTCGTCAGGTTCAAAATGAAAAGAGTGAAATGTGCCCCCGGATATCCTAACCTCCGCACTCTCCGCAACGGAATTGCCGAGTCCGTCGAAGAGCTTCACGTGAGCAATCCCAGCGGGTCCTTCAGGCATAAAGACAGTCAGACGAACGCTTTGATCACGCGCCAACCCGAACGCCCTCGATATCACAATGGGTTGGTCTGGATCCTGCGCAGCAACTGTCGATTGAAAAAAACACGATACTAACAGCGCTAACGCTGCCACCACCGCAATTGACGTGTGACGAAAGTTCTTGAATCGCATAATTCCTCTCCAGGTATTTCGTTTTGTACTGCGTTGATTTAGTGAGCGCTCAATCCGATCTGTTTGAGATTGTTCGCGGTCTCTATTTTGGCTTCTGTTCTGCCAGTGGGACCAACCAACTCCAACGAGGGCAGGAATAAGTCCGTCAGGTTTGCTGGTTCGCCGTTGGCCACCAGAAGTAAGCGCACTTGCTTCCGACCTGTGCCCCGCTCTGCGGTGATGGGCAGCGACGAAGCGTTGAAATCGAAGATGTGGAATTCGTTAGGCGCAATTTGAACCTGTGGACTCTGTAAGACGACTCGCCCCGAGCTGTCGAGGATCCAGGCTCCCACATCCACATCAGGAGGCGGCGGTTTTCTGGCTTCACCAACAACGAGCGCTATGACGAGTCGCAGCGTCTGATCCGGAGCAATTCCGACCAGGTAATTTTTGCCGGCGGAAATGATCTGGAATGCTTTGGGATTAAAGTTCGCTCTACCAGGGGTATCATCGACGATAAACGCATTGACGCCTCCACCAAAACTTACAGTCGTTCGCCCGCTGAGATTGTCAAACACCTCGATGTCGCTGGCGAATGTATTGAGGATTGAGTGATTTGCGATGTTACCTGTTCTGCTAAATACCACGATCAGTGTTGGTTCCAGCCGCGCTTGTATACGGCCTGTACCAGGTTCACCAAGCAAGCTGATTTGATCACGGTCAAAATCGAAGGATTGAGAACGTCCGGCACCAACGGCCGCCGCTTCTTGTTGCGCGATCACACTCCCATCACCAGCAAGCAACCTGACCCGGATGCGCGACGGCTCGAATAAACGTTTAAGTGGATCCGGATCGTTGCGGTTCAGCCACGTGTAACGCACGGTCTGATTGGGAGCAATTCCGAAACTGCCATAGATGAACGTGATCGATTCTGTCGGTTGAGCCTGTACTTGCCGTTGATTAGAACCAAGGATCAACAGCACGGATATCGAAAACACAATTGAAAGGATGCGACGACTAAAGTTATTTCTCATGAGTTTCACTTCTTTCTTCGAATAGTTGTACTGACATCCCGACGCGGCAGGTTCGTCGGAGTCAATCAGCGGCGGAGATCCCAACATCCGAACTGCATGAATAAGTTCTTCGGCAAACCTGGTCCAGCGATGTACGTGTAGAACAGATCGAAACGTCCACCGATCGCATTGATGGATACCGGGCCGTAATCGGAATTGAAGAGCCGCAGCACGTTGAGATCGTGATGAAGGAAGACGTTGACATTTTCAGGACCGCCGAGAGGCAGCCAACTCGGATCGGTCCATTTATATTGGAGATCGCCAGGAGGACGACCAATAGAATAGCGACGGCAAGCCTGATCGAAAGCATACTTTGAGCCTTCATCGCGCGCTCCTTTTCTGTTGTCATTCCTCGAAGTTCGCGCTGCGATTTGATTCCAAATGCCTGTGAAAGTCCTCAGGGTGTCTCTTTTTTTCTGAAGAATTCTAAAGACGATATTAACGGGAGCCAGGTCAGGCACTTACGCATTCGGCGAGTTTCGAATCGACACGTTAAGAACATTATTAATGCCGCGTGACGGTGAGGTCATTGAAACCAACGAATATTGCGAACCTCATTTCAAGCTAAAGCCGGTCCCCGGCTTCCCTTTTAGTTTTCTCAGCTAACCTAATTCTTAGAAGACCAATCAGCCATCAGTCT
>DATIBJ010000125.1:0-59500 GCA_035457565.1 Pyrinomonadaceae bacterium
AGGCCAAAGGTCACAGACCGAAGACCTAAGGCCAAAGACCAAAGTCCTAATAACTTAACTGACTGCGGGAGCCGTGCCTGGCGTTTCCGGCTTCGTGATGCCTTTGTGTCTCTTCGGCCCCAGGATGATGAACATCTGATTGCCTTCCATCCGGGGCCGAGCTTCAACTTCTCCGACGTCCGCCAAATCTTGTTCCAGCTTTTCCAGAATGCGCGCGCCGAGTTCCCTGTGGGTCATCTCGCGTCCGCGGAACCAGATCGTTGCTTTGACCTTGTCGCCCTCCTGGAGCCACTCACGCGCGTGCTTCATGCGGTAACTGTAATCGTGATCATCCGTGCCGGGCCGAAACTTTACTTCTTTTACGGTGATGGTGACTTGCTTCTTCTTCGCTTCGTTTGCCTTCTTCTTCGCCTCGTATTGAAACTTACCGAAGTCAATAATCCGGCACACAGGAGGATCGGCATTCGGAGCTACTTCGACGAGATCCAAACCGCGATCCCGAGCGGAACGAATGGCGTCGCGAACGTCCATGACGCCGAGCTGTTCACCTTCCTCACCAATCACGCGTACCTCAGGCACGCGAATTCTCTCGTTGATGCGTACTGGCGGCAGTCGCCGATTGTCCGGCCGTTGACCGCGGCCTCTAAAGCCTGTAGCTATTGCTGCACCTCCTAGGCGAAACAGTTACGAGTTTCTAGTTACAAGATTCAAGTTCAGTTAACTCGAAACTCGCAACTCGAAAACTCGAAACTCAGTTATTAGTTAGCGCGCGGGTCTCGACGAGTCGGCGCGCCTTTTCCTTAAATTCACTCAAAGACATAACCCCGATGTCACCCTGAGTACGTTCACGGACGGCGACGGTCTTCTGTTCCATTTCACGATCGCCGACCACGAGCATGAAAGGAACCTTCTGCAATTGTGCGTCGCGAATCTTGGCCTGGACCTTTTCGCTGCGAAGGTTCGCCTCCACACGGAAACCCGCCTCGCGCAAATCGCGCGCTACTTCTTCGGCGTATTCATTCACGCGGTCAGTGATCGGCAAGACGGCGACCTGAACCGGCGCCAACCAAAGCGGAAACGCGCCTGCGTAGTGCTCAATAAGCACGCCGAAGAATCGCTCCATCGAACCGAACAACGCCCGGTGAATCATAATGGGCTGGTGCGGCTTGTTATCTTCCGCAATGTACTCAAGCTGAAAGCGCTTGGGTAAATTGAAATCAAACTGCACCGTTGTTAACTGCCAGTTACGTCCAATCGCATCTTCGACGCGAATATCGATTTTCGGCCCGTAGAACACCGCCTCGCCTTCCATTCGCGTATGCGAAATACGACGAGATTCGAGCGCATCGATGAGAGCTTGTTCGGCACTTTGCCACTCGTCATCGGAACCGAGGTAACGTACGTTGGGATCGTTGCCTCGAACTGACAGCTCGACTTTGATGTCTTTAAAACCAAACGTCTCAAACACGTTCAAGGCGAAGTCGACACACGCACCGATCTCGGTTCTGACCGTCTCCGGCGTGCAAAAGACATGAGCATCGTCCTGCGTGAAACCACGAACTCGCGTCAGACCATGAAGCGTGCCCGACAACTCCGCGCGATAGCACGCCCCAAACTCGGCAAGTCGGATCGGCAAATCTCTGTAGGAACGTTGAGCCGACTTATAAATGCCGATGTGGAACGGACAGTTCATCGGTTTTATCCGATACTCCTGTTCCTCAAACTCCACCGGCGAGAACATCGAGTCAGCGTAGTTCTCTTCGTGTCCACTCGTGAACCACAGATCACGTTTGGCGATGTGTGGCGTAAAGACAAGGCCGTAGCCTCGCTTAAACAACTCGTCGCGGAGATAGTCTTCCATCTCCTTGCGAATCGCGCCGCCCTTGGGATGCCAAAGCACGAGACCCTGACCGTATTCTTCCTGAATTGAAAACAGATCCAGCTCGCGTCCGAGACGTCTGTGGTCGCGTCGCTCGGCCTCTTCACGCTGCTTTAGCCACGCGTCCAACTCCTCCTGCGTAAAGAAGGCGGTGCCGTATATCCGCTGCATTTGCGGCTGCGACGCGTCGCCTTTCCAATACGCACCAGCCAGCGACAACAACTTGAACGCGCGAAGCTTATTCGTGTTTGGAACGTGCGGTCCCAAACAGAAATCGATAAAGGGCGAACCATCGATGTAGTACACACTCACAATCGATCCGGCCTTTTCATCGATGAGTTCACATTTCAGCGGCTCGTCGCGTTGCTTGAACACGTCGAGCGCTTCCGACTTCGAAATCTCCTCGCGGCGATAAGCGAGATTTCGGCTCGCAATGTGTCGCATCCGCTTCTCGATATCGGCAAGGTCGGCTTCCGTTAGCGGACGCGGCGTAATCACGTCGTAGAAGAATCCGTATCGCGGATCATCGAGCAGCGCCGGACCAATACCTAGCTTGGTTCCGGGAAGCAGATCGAGAACGGCAGCTGCCAGGAGGTGAGCCGTCGAATGACGTAACACTTCCAGTCCGTCGCGGGTCTGCGGCAGCACTGGTTCAATCTGAACTGACGACTCAGGTCCACCGTTGCCAGGCGCAACCACTTCGAGTGACGCGGTCAAATCGACCTCGCGTCCTTCAACTTTTGCGGCCAAAGCCTGTTTTGCGACGTCGCGATCCAGCTTCTTTAAAGCCTCGGCTATCGTCGCAGAGGACGGCACCTGAACTGGTGCACCATCTTTCAGTTGTACGTTTATGTCGCTCATAGTAGTAAATCGCTGGATTTGGCCTTAGGTCTTTGGCCTTTGGCCTTAGTTAATAGGGAAAACAAGCTTGGGCCTTGGCGAAAACCAAAGACCAAAGTCCGAAGACCCAAGGCCACTCCAGTTCGATTCACTATTTTCTTACTACTTCAACGGATCGGATTCGATAGGAGCGCCTTCGCCGGCGCCCGCGTGTGCGGGCGACAGTTAAAAAGTAAAGAATCGAGTGTGTGTTCGATTCATGACGAAGGTCTTCCGGAGCGTCCTATCAAAAGTTTGAAAAACAAGGCGGGTCGGAGCCGCCACTACAAAATAACGAAGCCGGATGATAACAAAGGGAAACTACTAAGCGCAAAGGGAACTAGGGTCAGGGTACCCCCAACGGCAGTTGTCGAGTAGGCGACTACCTTAACCTTCAACTTTTTGCGCTTGCCGGCGGCGGTGTCATTACTTGCAAAGCTCCTGGCTTTGACACATCAGCTTCATTTTTGATGGCAGGGTCGGTCCAGGTAGATAGAAATCGGTCGAGCTGCTGGTAAGGTAATTTCCTATCGGAATCACCCTTACATAGGTGCGATGATCACCATGAACATGCATTGCATTCACCAATGGTCCGATGAGCCTCACGATTAGCGGAGCTCGAGTCATTCGACGAGGAAACCTTACATATATTCGCAATGATCTAACACGGCTTGGAGAAGCTCGTCCGAACACTGCGGATTCTCGACAAAGAACCAATACTCTCCGAATTGATTGTTAATCGAGAATTGGTGCCCGCGATAAGCGAAGTCTATCCACACCTCAGTAATGTTATCGGTGATGAAATCAGTAACCTGCGCACCATCCAAATGCTCGATGTGTTTGCGTAGTTGATACCAGCCAAGAGACTCCGGCAAATCGCCAAAATGGCGTGAGCCGTCGTTCATTGTAATGTTGAATAATTTTGCGGCCATTACAAAATTGAGAGCAATCCCCCACTGATGCGCTTCAGCGGCTCCACATAAGCAATCGTAGCGAGAACCTCACATTCATACTTCACCTCGAAAGGTATTAGTGAACGACCTGATACGGCTTCGTGTACTTAGGAATAAGCGGTGTCCACCAATCCACCCATAGTTTAGTCAAAAGCTCTCGGGCAAGAGGTACACCGTGAGTTCGTTCGCTCAACCGGACTTGCCTCATAAAACTGTCCAAAAGGTCATCGGTGATCTTGTTTCCTTCAATCCAGAGCGACCCGTCTGTAGTTAACCGGGCGGCTGCACGGGCAATGCTAACTCTGATGAAAGGATCATTCGTCTTTAGCATCGGGGCCAAGATCGTTGCCAAATCTTCGTAACTCAGAATGCGATGATCGGCTGCGATGCGTAGAGCTGTGGCACCTTTGTCACGCACATCCATGTCTGGATCATTAACCAGACGCTCAAGCGCAATAAAAGCAACGTCTTTTCTGCGCCAACCTGCGATTGAAGAAAGAATACTCAGTCTCACTCGCGCATTGTCGTCGCTTCTAAGTATACGAACGTAGTGTTCAAACAAAGAGAAGTTTTTCTCTGCAAGCGCGCTACCCATGACGACGCCTTGCTCTCTCAGTACTGGGTCGGTGTGCTGTAATAACCTGAGAACCTCGCGTTCAAGCACCTGCTCGTCAACGATCAAGTGAGCCATGCTCGTTAGGCCATACGAAATGTAATCATCGCGTTCGAGTTCCTTAAGAGTTATCAGGTACCTCTCGGATCTGTTTTCCGGCGGAAGGGCTGAAAAGTAATAATGGATTGCTCGTAACACGCCCAATTTCAACGACAGTGACTCCGTCTTCCAATAACCGTTTTCATCATGCAAATCGGGAAAGCCTGCTTTTGCCCAGGCCACCAGCTCAGACAACGGGTCGCTTTTTGCCGATTCACTCAAGTGGTGTTTGATCACTTTTACTGCTTCAGGCCCAACCATCTCCTTCTTCAAATGGTTTTCCAGGTCATCGATAGTAGGCCTTTGAAGCTGAGCTGCGACGTGGAAAGTGGTACAGGCAACCATCGTCAGCAGAGTGGTTAATTTGAGAATACTGTTTCTCATCTCAAGCTAAGTTAGAGAATGTTCTTGCCGAGCCCAAGCGCTGCCACATTATTCGCGAACCAACTTACTTGCGATCACGCTGAGCGGATCGAAATCATATCGGCTTGTCCTCTACCCTCTTAGAGCACTGGACTTATTTCTCATGATTAGGCGACCAGGGCCTGAGTCGGGGAAAGATACGCGGCACATTATGACAGTACTCATGATAAGACTCGCCGAATCTGCCCCGAAGAAAGGGCTCCTCGAATAATGGGATGTAGACCAGGTTCACCCCGAGAAAGATGAGCGACCAAACGGCATGCGGTTTCGACAGAAGTATCATCGCTTCTCCCGCGAGAACAAAAATGACACCCGAGATCATGGGGTTGCGGACAAATCGGTATGGTCCACGGACAACAAGGTGCTTAGGCGGGTCCCAGGGTGCGAGAGTGCCCTGACCCACGGTGGCGAATCGACGCAGCGACGATAGGAACAAAAGGAGACCGACCGCCAGAACGACAAGCCCAGCGAACTGGAGCGCGAGCAACAAGCCTCCCGTAGCAAAGGTGAAGCCGATTGAATAGCGTCTGGAAATCCACAACGGAATTAGTACTGTTACGCTAAGCGGTAGCACGGCGATCGCCACGAGATGACCAAGTAACTTCCCTACCATGATGACGCTAACCATTCAACGCGCCACTCAGTTACTCGTTCCTCTCGGTACGGAACAAACACGCCCGGCGTTCGCTCATCGATCCATTCTTTCTGCAAGGTTAGAACTGGTTTCATGCGACACTGCCGAACAAGCGAGTTTCGGTCTTAACACGAGCTTTGATCTCGACGCGCGCGCTTACAAAGGACATCGACTTTCTCACGCCCCGCATAAGATGCATAAGATCCACCTCCTTTGAACAATGCAAGGTCCCAAAAGAACCGCGCTCAAGCTTCAGTGAAACGACTCAAGCTTAAATAGATTGCAGGTTGGGAAGGGTGGCTTGCCCCCGCTCAAGATTAATTCTCTTTCAAATTTGAGTCCATTCGAATCTTGAGCGGGGGCAAGCCACCCTTCCCAACCTGCAATTCACCGAACTGAGTAGCTTCGGTGAAGATCGACCGCTGATTTTATGGCACGGTGAAATTGTGAATCCATGGTAAGGGCTTTGATTGACGATCCTAATCAGTAATTTGTATTCGCTTGCTGTTTCTATCTCAATCCGTTTGAGATAGGATACCTCGCCAAGTTACTTCGTTTTCATTGCCATCCAAACCCCAGCTTAAAAGGAGTTCAAAGAATGCGCACTCTAAACCGCGTCTTGACCACCTTCCTTCTGGTCGCTTTCGTCGTATCCAGTTCCTTTTCAATTCCATCGCTCGCTCAGAACGGTAGCGGCGCGAAACCGGCGCCCGCAAAATCATCTGTAGACGCACCTGATTCCAGTCCGGTCAGCGAGATGCGCGCCTCCATCGAACGCTATACCGTCGACCGCGGGAGCCTTTCACGTTCGTATACCGTCAGTTATTCCTCCGCGCGCCGCGATCGTTTTAGAAAGTTCTATTCTGATTGGCTTGCGTCTCTCCAGAAGCTCGACTTCGATGGCATGAGCCAGGACGGCAAGATCGATTACATACTTTTCAAGAATCACCTCGAATACGAACTGCGACAGTTGGATATTCAAGCGCGGCAAGTGTCTGAAATCGAGCCCTTGATGCCGTTCGCGAAAACAATCGCCGATTTGGAAGAAGCTCGACGGCGCATGGAACCAATCGATTCAGCTAAGACCGCCGCGCTGCTCAACAACCTGAAGAAACAGGTTGATGAGAAACGGCGCGCGGTTGAAATGAGCGTGCGGCCCGAGGGACGCGGTGGCGTTTCAAGCTCAACCAGCGACGGTGGGACTGAGGCATTGCGCGTTAAGAAGACTATCGCCAATCGAACAGTGAATGCGCTGAATCAAGTTCGCGGAACTCTCAGAAGCTGGTACACCTTCTACAACGGTTACGATCCTGTCTTCACCTGGTGGAATGAGGAACCCTATCGCGCACTCGAGCAGTCGATCACTGGTTACGCCACGTTCCTCAGCGAGCGCATTGTTGGAATCCGTTCGGAATCGTCGCAAACCGCAGCTGGACCACAAGGGGCAGGCGGCGGACAGCGTGGTGGTGGCGCCGGAGGTGGAGTACAAGGTGGAGGTCGCGGACAGGGTGGTGGTGGTCAGGGTTTTCAAAGACCAACCAGCGCGGCTGCTCGACCGGGCGACGCGAGCGACATTGTTGGCGATCCAATCGGTCGCGAAGCGTTGTTAAGCGAACTTCGCTCGGAAATGATTCCTTACACGCCCGAAGAAATCATCGCAATCGGCGAGAAGGAGTTGGCCTGGTGCGAAAATGAAATGAAAAAGGCGTCGCGCGAGCTGGGATACGGCGACGACTGGCACAAAGCGCTGGAACACGTGAAGAATCTTTACGTCGAACCGGGCAAACAGCCACAGATGATCAAAGACCTGGCACTTGAAGCAATCAAGTTTGTCGAAGACAACGACCTCGTCACGGTACCTGAACTCGCCCGCGACAGCTGGCGAATGGAAATGATGACCCCTGAACGGCAACTTGTCAGTCCGTTCTTTCTCGGTGGCGAAGTTATCCTCGTCTCTTATCCGACCAATACGATGGCCCATGAGCAAAAGATGATGAGCATGCGCGGCAATAACCCGCACTTCTCTCGCGCCACTGTTCATCATGAGCTAATTCCGGGTCATCACCTTCAGGGCTTCATGGCCGCTCGATACAAACCCTACCGATCAGTTTTTAGTACGCCCTTCTGGACCGAAGGGGGGGCCTTGTACTGGGAACTTCTGCTTTGGGATCTTAACTTCGCAAAAAAACCTGAAGACAAGATCGGGATGCTCTTCTGGCGAATGCACCGCTGTGCGCGGATTATCTTCTCGCTTAGTTTTCACCTGGAAAAGATGACGCCGCAGGAATGCATCGACCTGCTTGTGAATCGCGTCGGCCATGAACGCGACAACGCGACAGCTGAAGTCAGACGCTCATTCGACGGAAGCTATGGTCCGCTCTACCAGATCGCCTATTTGATTGGCGGGCTGCAAATCTATTCCATGCATCGTGAGCTGGTGAAGTCAGGCAAGATGACGAATCGCGCTTTCAACGACGCGGTGCTGAGAGAAAACCGGATTCCGATTGAAATGGTCAGGGCGAGTCTGACAAAACAAAAGCTGACCAGAGACTTCAAGACAAGCTGGAAGTTTTATCAATAATCAAAGCAGATCCACAGACTACACAGATTAATTGTTAGATAGCGACGTAGACCGTTGGAGCTACTGAAAGACAAGGCAGTAGCTTAATCACTCAAGGTCGCTATCTAACAATTAATCTGTCTAATCTGTGTAATCTGTGGGCCTGCTTAGACCTTGACAGCCCATACCGCCAGGAGTAACGTTCCCGCCAGTTAGAAAATTCTCAACCTTCGTTTTTCGTGTCTGCTCCTCGCTGCCACACCTCAAACGAATACCCTTTAACTTCTGGAGGTGAAACTGTATGTCGTCCCCACCAAAAGCATCTGACCCCGCGGACTATCCATGTCACGTCGATCTTCCTGTTCCAGATGATTGCTGCGTCAGTCCATGTGATCCGCCCTGGCGCAAGGATGAACAATGTATCTACTGGTATGAGACGCGTTATTTCAAGGTTCCGATACGTTCCGACAACCAACCAGGAATTGCCGATACCGGCGCGTTCAGGATTTACATCGAGTTCCGGGTCATCTATGAGCACAAGCTTTGTTTGCTCGGCAAACAACATGGTCCATTGCTGTTCACGCAAACTCTGCTGCCAGGCGAAAAGGTGACCCTGTACCACAGCGATCGGTATCGCCGAATCACTACTGAAACCAACCGATTCTCGGTTCAGACCACATTCATGCAATTCGTTTCACTGGTTCATGAAGCAAGAGCCACCAACACGCTGGAAATCTTGGCTGACAAGGTTTCGAGTGAGAAAGGCAGCGTTTCGGGTTCTTTCGGCGGCGGCCTGGCTGGCGCGCTGGGCTTGCCGAGCGGCAGCGCTTCGAAACAAACAAGCGTCACCGATCACAACTTGCTCCGGATCGGCTTCGTTGGTGAAAGCTTCAACCAGTCTGTGTTTCAAGCTTCGCAGATGACGCATGCGGAACGTTCAGTGGTCGTTAGTAACTATGAGGAAAAGGATGTCGCTAACGTGACTGCGCGCACGATTCAAAACGATAACGAATGTCGCGCGGTTACTTACTTCATCCGAAAGATAATGGAACTTTGGGTGTTGAGTTCGAAGGTGATAGAAATCTCCTACCGAATCGTCGCTCCAAATTTCCCGTCGGAATGGCATTCAATCGATGATCTCGCCTGGCTCCCGACAGTTCTTGTCACTCAAGTTAAGGACGCCGCAAAGCTGTTGCCAAAAGTCGGCGAGGTCGTGGTTGCACCCAGGCCAATTTCATTGCCCACTGACGGCACGGTTTACGATCCGGAGCTTGCCCACTGCTGCTCATGCGAACCTCAACGGGAGGCGGCGATTGCAATCAGACTAGAGAAGCAAAAAGCCGAAGCATTAAAGGCTTGTCTCGAAGTGCAACAACTGGAGCTCGAGCTGAAGCGACGACAGATGTTGTTAGACAACGGTGAATTGGGTCCATTTACACCACCACCTGTTCCCGAACCTGAACTGTAATCCATGGATCAAAAGCTAGAGGCGGAGACTTCTCCGCCTCTTCTTTTTCTGAATTGTCTGGTTCTGATTAGCCGATGGCCTGAAACTGCCCGATCTCTCCGGGCTTTCGCAGCATTTTATTCACCTCTCCGATGTGCTGTTCCTCCTCCGCTATCAAGCGGCGGGCGTAATCTTCAAGCAGCACGGAACGATCGCGAGCCAACTCGTAGAGTTTTCGGTACAGTGTGAGCCCAGCCTTCTCAGCTTCCAACGACTCCAACAAGATGTCGTTGATGCCGTGCTTGTGAGTTTCCAGCAACGCGCCTATCTTGAGCGACGGGTGTTCGCCAAACTGCGTGACTAATTCACCGGCTTCATTGGCGTGGGCCAAACATGTAGTTGCTTCTCCGCGAAGCCAACTTACGATGGGAATCCGGTTATGACCGAAGACCATCAACGCGTAGTGTGTGTATCGAACAACACCGGCCAATTCCGCTTCCATGATCTGGTTCAGGAGCGCGACTGCGGCTCCGGTGTCAAATTTTTCTTCAGCCATGTTCTCTCTCCTATAAGGCAGTGCTCAATTAGAAACGAAGTGATAAACAACTCAGTCCGCCATCCATTTTTTCAAATTCAGACATCTCAAGGGCGATCGTGTGAAAACCCAGTTCAGTAAGTCGCTGTCCAAAAGAGTGGAAGCCGGCTGCGATCAGGACCTTGCCATTCACTAATACACAATTCGCTGCATATTCCTCGCCGGTCGGAACGCAAATTATTTCAAACTCGCTGAACTCCGTCCGTGCCACAAGATCGTCAATCGCCACTAAACGATAGTCGCCCAAAAACGCAATGCCACTCTTGAGATGTAAGATGTTACCGTTCTCGCGTATGTCGATCAAACTACTGGTGTAGTCTAACTCGGCGAGAAGTCTGGCAAGATGTCGCGCGCCCGTCTCGTTCGTGCGGTGTGAAATTCCGATAAAGAAGTGATTCCCTGCCTCACAAACGTCCCCGGCATCGACGGTGCCAGGTGGATCAATCCGCATCAAACCCTCAAAGAATTCACCCAAGACACGTTCAATTGCGACGACTTCTCCCATGCGACTTTCCGCGCCAGGCCGAGTGAGCACGGCGCCGCGCGGCGTGATGAGCGCGGTGTCTTCAACAAACGTGCAATCCGGATAATCGGAGTCAGGTTCGAGACGGATTAGCGAAACGCCACAGGCCGTTAAGGCCTCGCAGTATTGTTCGTGTTGATGAAGAGCACGATTGTAGTTGGGGATCCCAAGGTCGACACGAGTTAGACCATCGGCAAAGGTCGAACTCGGGGGCCGCACAATCGCTCGAGTAAATTGCGACATACGAGTCCTGATCTACGAGAGTCCACGTGCTCGTTTCCTGGGGCTCACGCCCCAGACTTTAGGCTGTACGCCTGCTTTGCAAGCAAGAGGTTTCATCGTCCGTGGGGCCATTCATACGAATACTTCTACTTAACTTTTCCCATTAGCCTTCTTATCGTGGGCGTGAGCAGCGCCAGGATGCCGGCCCCTACGAGCAGACCTGCAGCGATCCCGCCATAGAGTCTTACCAGCTGCCAAGGATTCTTCGCATCAAAGAAACCCGATAGGTATCCGCCCAGCTTATTTCCAAAAGATGTAGCCAGGAACCACGTCCCCATCATTATGCCGACGAACTTCGGTGGAGAAAGTTTGGTAACTGTACTCAGACCAACAGGACTCAAACACATCTCGCCACAGACTTCGAGAAAATAGAGTCCGACCAACCAGAGTGGGCTGATTCTTCCCGATGCCGTCATCATGCAGGCAGGAACTATCAACACGTAAGCAAGACCAATGAACAACATTCCCAAAGTGAACTTTGCCGGGCTCGACGGTTGTCGATCTTTCATTCGAACCCAAATCATAGAGAAGATTGGCGCGAGAATGATCACAAACAACGGAGTGCACGACTGTAGCCAGCTGGAAGGAAATCGCATCCCGAACACTTCAGTGCGAACGAGTTCCCTCGCAAACAGATTCAGGCTCGCACCCTTTTGCTCGTACGCTGCCCAGAAGAGAATGGTAAAGGCGAAGAAGATCACCATCGCCGCAATCCGTTTCCAGTCGCCACTTGTCAGCGGTTCGTTTACGGTCCCGGTTTCTTCCTGTTTCGCCCGCTGTTGTCTACTCGAACCGACACGGGCGAGTGTTTTCGCGTTCAGCAGGTAGATGATTAGTCCGAGCACCATACCAACGCCGGCTGCACCAAAGGCAAAGTGCCAGCTCAGCATTGGGTCAAAACCCATTCCCGCGATAAAACGTCTGAAGCTTTCGCCTTGCGCCAGATAACCACAAACGAGTGGAGCGGCAAGTGCCCCGATGTTAATGCTCATGTAGAACAGCGAAAAGCCGCTATCTCGTCGCGGATCGTTCTCGCGATAGAGGCTGCCAACCATCGTGCTTATATTTGGTTTGAGGAGGCCTGTTCCAATAGCGATGAACGTCATACCGAGGTAGAAGAATGCAGTTGAGTGAAAGACCATTGAAAAGTGGCCCATCGCTATGACAATGCCGCCGAGCAGGACGGCGAGCCGCGCCCCGAGCAAATAATCAGCCGCTAATCCGCCCGGAAGCGCGGTTAGATACACCGCCATCGTGTATGTGCCGTAGATTGATGCGGCATCCTTCACGCCGAACCCGAGACCACCCTGCGCGGGTGCGGCGGTCATATAGAGGATCAGGATGGCGCGCATGCCGTAGTAACTGAAGCGCTCCCACAACTCGGTAAAGAAGAGCGGTCCAAGCCCTTTCGGGTGTCCCGCAAAACCACGAGTGTCAGCATCGATATCTGCGGGAGCGTCCACGGCAACAGCCACTTCTTCGGCAGTTTCCTTCATAGTGGTCTATTTGTCTGATCGGAGTGATCTGGAAGAGCGCGCGCATTATGCGAGACGGTGAGGTTTCGTTCAAGGAGGAATTACCAGACACCACCGACTCTGGGTAATGCCAATTTGATTATCTCTGTGTGATCTCAGTGCTCTCCGTGGCTCCGTGGTGGAGTATGCACGCAGTGACTCAGTCACGGAGACAAAGAGAACACCAAGGTCACACGGAGTTGAAATAAGAACACGATCCTACTCTGATGTGGGTGATATCCGGAATCCTGTAATCCTGCAATCCTGTCTGCGGTTAAGAGAAGGGTCGCAGATTCTTCACTCATTGGCTTACTGATGAGTTCCGCGAATCTGCGGCCTGTTGGCTGGTGTTAGCAGGTCCCCCGAGGAGCAAGGACTTTTGGAAAGGCCCCCCGCCTCTCCGATCCTTGCTCCTTAGCACCGCGCGTGAGCTCAATGCCCTGCCGCCGGTTGGCAATAATAGAAGTTGCCTCTCATCTTCCAGTTTCCCAAATCAAACCTTCGTTGAGCACCGCAACTTAGGCAGACGCGATACGCGTGTCCCTTTTGGGAAAATGGGCGGCTCATTTCGCGGTGCCAGCAACCAAACATTCGCGCGATCCAGTTGCTGATCTTGTCGGTAGCTTGCAGGGCATTGACCTGACCGAAATTTTTATTCGACATCGCTAATTGGCCTGTTTGCATGGGCTTTACCTTCTTCTTCGTCCTTGTGTATTGCCTCTCACTACGATAACGCGCAAAAACAACGAGAATTGGGTCATGAAACTCCCTCTGCGTTCCCTCCGCTCCTCACCGTCTTGGCGGTTTTCATGGGCCGTTAAAAATCGTCAACAAACAATTTGGCCGGTATCTCAGAATTCTATGGCTCAGTTCTACTTTGGTGATACCGCACTCACGGTTTCTGTCTTATACTTCGCATGACTTAACAGACTTGAAGAGCTGAACCACTCTAATTCTTTGTGTCTACTCAACCTTCCGACAACATAACGCAGTTGCTGATCGAGCTATCAAACGGCGATCGAGCCGCGGTTGATCTTTTGTTGCCTGTCATCTACGATGAACTCCGAAAACTTGCGTCGAATTACCTCCGCCGTGAACGCCCTGATCACACATTGCAGCCGACGGCGCTGGTGCACGAAGCCTATTTGCGTCTCGTGGATCAAACACGGGTAAACTGGCAAAATCGCGCGCATTTTTTCGGTGTCGCGGCGCAGATTATGCGCCGTCTGCTAGTCGATCACGCCCGGAAGTTCAATGCTGAAAAGCGTGGGCACGATTTTCAAAAGCTCTCCCTGGATGAAAACATCGATCGGGCCGTTGAACGCAGCTCAGAGTTGATTGCGCTCGACGAAGCCCTGAAGGGTCTGGCCGAATTCGATGAGCAAAAGGCAAGGGTGGTGGAACTGCGGTACTTCGGTGGCCTCTCCATCGAAGAGACAGCTGACGTTCTTGGCGTAACTCCAACAACGATCAAACGTCACTGGCGATTTGCAAAAGCGTGGCTGTACGAAGAGATGCAGAAGAAGTAACTTCCCACAGCAACACATCATTAGCAGTTATCATCACACTAAGATTTTCAACAGCAGATGACCCCTGAACGCTGGCGACAAGTTGAAGAGATCTTCCAGTCAGCGCTCGATCTTCACCCCGAAGCTCGCGCTGCGTTTCTGGCCGAAGCCTGCGCGGCCGACCTCACACTGAAAGGACATGTCGAGGCGTTACTCTCACAGCACGACAGTGGCGGCGGGTTACTCGAACAACCTCTTTACGGCACCACCGAGATGAACGCTCTTGAGTCCTTGATAGAGGACTCAGATCCGCTTATTGGTCGGCGGTTAGGCACCTATCGAATCGAACGAGAGATTGGACGCGGCGGAATGGGCGCAGTGTACGAGGCGTCTCGCGCCGATAATGAGTTTCACAAGCGCGCCGCAATAAAGCTCGTAAAGCGAGGGATGGATACCGATTTCATCCTTCGCCGCTTCAGAAAAGAACGACAGATTCTCGCAGGTCTCGATCATCCACATATAGCCGGTTTGCTCGACGGTGGTACCACTGAAGATGGCTTGCCCTATTTTGTGATGGAGTTCATCGAGGGTCAGCCGTTATACAAGTATTGCGACAACGAACAACTCAGCATCGCTGACCGACTGAAACTTTTCCGCTCGGTTTGCGACGCTGTGCATTACGCTCACCAGAAACAGGTGGTCCATCGCGACATTAAACCGTCTAACGTTCTGGTAACTCGCGAAGGTGTTCCCAAGCTGCTCGATTTCGGAATCGCAAAGTTACTCAACCCGGACCTCGCCGGCGACATCACCCACGATCCAACCGCGACGGCCATGCGTCTCATGACACCCGAGTACGCGTCTCCGGAACAAGTTCAGGGAGGAGCGACAACACCGAGTACAGATGTCTACTCATTGGGTGTCTTACTCTATGAATTACTGACCGGCCATCGTCCCTATCGTTTGGTAAACCGTGCACCGCATGAAATAGCACGGGTCATTTGTGAAGAAGAACCCACGCCGCCGAGCATCATCATCACTCGTCCTCTGGATCTGCTGCCTGGGTCCTACACGGGCGACGATGAAGCCACAACACTGCGAAAGGTGTACGCTGCTCGTCGTTCGACGCTCGACTCACTTCGCCGGCAGTTGTCAGGGGATCTCGACACGATCGTCATGCGGGCTCTGCGCAAGGAACCTGAATGGCGATATAAGTCCGCAGCACAACTCCGCGACGACATCACTCAATTCCTCGAGGGCAAGCCGGTTTCTGAAGTGCCTGAATCGCCGAGCGGGGCCGCAAGGATTCAAAGCCGCACTCAGAGCGACAACGCACTCGCTGTACTTCCTCTGAAAGTTATGGACGTGATGCCCGGTTCTGATTCGAGTCCCGATTATCTTGGGACCGGTCTCGCTGATGCTCTCATTACTCGTCTGAGCGCAATTCGCAGTTTTGCCGTGCGACCCACAAGTAGCGTGCTCCGATACGGCGCCGATACCGATCCGATCGTTGCCGCACGCGAACTAGATGTGACTTACGTTTTGGATGGACGCGTACGCAGAGTCGGCGACCGAATACGCGTCACGATTCAGCTGCTGAATGTTCGCGATCAAACTTCGGTGTGGGCCGGCCAGTTTGACGAAGAATTCACCGACGTGCTGACACTCGAAGACGTGATTTCGACGAGCGTGGCCCAGGCGATCGCGCCGCATCTCTCGGCCGATGAACAATTCCGCTTAGGCAAACGCGGAACAAACGATCCACAAGCTCACGAGGCGTATCTGCGCGGCCGATTCTTCTGGAGCACGTTTACGGAAGACGGCTTTGCGAAGGCGATAGTCTGTTACCACCAGGCAATCGCGCTCGATCCAAATTATGCGGTCGCGTACGCAGGGGTTGCAGAGTATTACAACTGGATTGGGATTTATGGCGTGCTCCCCTTCTCCGAATGTTCTGCTGCGGCGTATGAAGCGGCGGCGACCTCCGTTGCAATCGATGCTTCACTCGCGGAAGCACACAGCGCTCTTGGACAGGCAATACTCTGTCGGGACTTCGAGTGGACGCGTGCGGAACGCGAACTTCTGCGGTCCATTGAAATTGATCCGAACTACGCCGCTGCGCGCGTCTGGTACGGTTTCCAATTGGCCATGGAAGGCCGATTTGAAGAAGCAATGCGTGAAGCACGTATCGCGCGAGATTTGGATCCACTGTCGATCATTTCGCGTTTCTGCGTGGTGTGGTGTTCGTACCACGCCCGCCTCTACGACGATGTTGTGACCATCTGTACGAAGACGCTTGATAAGGAGCCGCAGAATCTAATCATGCGGTACGGCCTCAGCTACGCCCTGAGCCGGTTGGGAAAACACGATGAAGCAATTGCAGAGGCCATTACCTGCATCGAGGGGATCGGAAAGTCGTCTCGCACGATGGCGCGTCTCGGTAGTGCTTATGCGGATGCGGGCAAGATTGCTGAAGCCGAAGGCGTACTGAAGGAGATGGACGAAATTGCCAACCATCGTCACATCTCCGACTACCACAAGGCGTTAGTTAAGGCTTCTTTGGGGCACGTAGAGGAAACTCTCGATTTACTTGAAAGCTGCTACCAGAGTAGAGATGCGTGGTTGCTGTGGGTCGGTGTCGATCCTGGTTTAGACTCTCTACATGGACATCCGCGCTTCAATGAGCTCCTTCGAAAACTCAATCACCGACTCGCGTCGTTGCCTGCAGTTTCGCCTTCGTTACACACCGAACAGGAATCGGTGGCAGTTCTACCCTTCCGTGTCCTTTCGGTGCCCGGTGAAAACACAGGTGATGAATATCTCGGCGTAGGATTAACGGATGCGTTGATCACTCGACTCTCGAATGTGCAACGCCTCGTCGTGCGCCCAACTAGCAGCGTCCTGCGTTATCGATCGACTGGTGTTGAACCACTCGTGGCCGGACGCGATCTCGGTGTGGACTATATAGTGGATGGCAGTTTGCGACGCATCGGCAATCGTTTGCGCGTTACCTCTCAGCTCCTGAGTGTTAAAGAAGGGGCGACCCGCTGGGCCGAACAGTTCGACGAAGAATCGAACGACGTACTTCAAATTGAAGATTCGATTTCCGAAAAGGTCGCCGCCGCCCTTCTTCCACAACTGACCGGCGACGAGCAACGACAACTATCAAAGCGCGGTACAGATAACTCGGAAGCGTTTGAGTCTTATCTTCGTGGGCGATATTACTGGAATTCCTATACAGAAGCCGGTCTTGCCAAAGCACTCGATTGCTATAAGCACGCGATTGAACTCGATCCTGATTACGCGCTGGCTTACACAGGGATCGCAGATTACTACAACTGGTTAGGAGTCTTTGGCATCAAGCCATTTGCCGAGTGCTCCGCCGCCGCAAAAGATGCTGCGACCAAAGCGGTAGCTTTGGATTCGAGTTCGGCCGAAGCGTACAGCGCATTAGGTTTCGCAACAGTCTGCCACGACTTTGACTGGGGTGTTGCCGATGGCCAACACCGACGAGCTATTGAAATCAATCCAAATTACGCGACCGCACACCACTGGTACGCGTTCCATCTAGCAATGGAAGGACGCTTCACCGAAGCGCTTTCCGAGATGTTGCGTGCGCGTGAACTCGATCCGCTGTCGCCCGGTGTCATCCAGGCATTAGCGTGGTGTTACTACCAGATGCGCCGGTTTGATGACTCTATCGCCACTTACCGGATTCTGCTCGAAGCGGCGCCAGACTTTTCTTATGGCCTGAGCACGTATTCGTGGACTTTGCGACACGCAGGCAATGCGGATGAAGCAGTCAGGGTGGCTGAAAAAGGGTTAGAACTATCGAGTGGCGGACAGTTTTTCGTCGCGTTGTTGGGTGCTGCGTATGCCGCCGCTGGCCGCCATCAGGATGCGCGCGTGGCTTTGGCTCGCCTCTCACAAATGGCCGAGCACAGCTACGTTTCTCCTTATCACAAGGCGTTGATTCACGTGCAACTCGGTGAGCGTGCAGAAGCGTTGAGGTTACTGCGTGAGGCTTACGAGATCAAAGATGCGTGGTTAGCCTGGTTAGGTGTCGAGCCTCAGCTTGATCCATTGCGCGGTGACCCCGACTTTGAAGAACTCCTTAGATTGACAAGAAACGCGGCCGTCGATCGAAAGCCAATGGTTGGCGCCGCCGCGGCTGCAGCGAGTAGTGACACTGATCGCATTCGCGAACGTCCAGAACCGGTTACGTCGCAGATCGCTGGTCCAGCTCCAGACACTCAAACCGGCGAAAATGAAGAGGCGCGCCAGTTGTACACGGCCGGTCGCTACTACTCAACCAGAAGAACGGCCGAGGGTCTGCGTCAGGCTATCGAGCGATTCGAGCGAGCAATAGAACTCGATCCGCACTATGCGATTGCGCTGGCCGAACTGGCTGATTGTTATTCGCTTCTTAACTGGTACATCGAACCTCCTCCGCCTGAGGCTTGGCGAAAAGCCAAGGATGCAGCAATTCGCGCTGTAGATGCAGATCCCAATCTGGCGGAGGCGCGTGCTGCGCTTGGCTTTGTCAAGCTCCATTACGAACGCGATTCACACGCAGCGGAGAGCGAATTTCGTAAGGCGATCGCGTTGAAGCCGGGCAATCAAGTTGCGCATCGCTGGTATGCTTACAGTCTTTCGGCGATGGGTCGACACGACGAGGCGTACAACGAAATGGAACGTGGGCGCCAGATCTCGCCTCAATCACCGGTAATTGCAACCGGTGTTGCGAACGTGCTCTTCCTGGCCGGGCGTTTTGATGACGCGATCGCTCAGAGTCGCAAGGCGCTTGAACTCGACCCAGGAGCTGTAGCTGCTCACACTGTCCTTCGCTGGTCTTATGAGCAGAAAGGCATGAACCAGGAGGCTCTGGCAACATACGAGCAAGAACGGAGTTTTGCAGGTGATACTCCAACCACTCGGGCCAAGCGTGCACACGTGCTCGCCGCAGTCGGTCGACACGATGAAGCGCGAGCAATCCTGGACGAGATATTGTCAAAGAGAACTGAACAATGGGTAACAGCATATGAGATTGCCATCATCTACTCGTGGTTGGGTGATCTCGATAAAGGATTCGAGTGGTTGGCCCAGGCCGAACGCGAATACGCCGTCGGGTTTACGTTCGCGCGGGTAGATCCGAATTTAAAGAATCTGAGATCAGATCGACGATTTGCTGATCTACTGCGTAAGACTGACAGGACCATTCCATGACAGCTATTTGATTGGAGTCCGGCGATCTCGCGCCAGCAGTTTTTGAGGGACCTGTTTGAACCTGTATCTCGCCGAGCGACGGTCGAGATCAAACACCCAGATTATATCGAAACAATCCTCCGGCCACTCCGAAGGCGCAATATTCTTCTTACCGAGGATTTCTTCCGCAATCTCAGGAATGTATTCCCGCTGCCAGCAAATAAGCACCACTCCCTTATGAGAAACAACGTCCTCAACCATGCGTTTACAGTCAGATCTCTGGAAACTCGAGTTGATCGTAAGCCTCAGTTTGTCGGCCAAGGGTGTGATCGTTTCCATTGGACGCCTGCTGCCTTTCCGTCTCAACGGTTTCGACGCATAGAGGAATTGCGGACTTTCAACCGACCCATTCTGATAACGTCCGTTTGCGGGAGCAAAGAGATTCGTCAATGCTCCCGCTCTTTGCCAACCACGGACTTCCAGCGACTCCTTACTGCGTTCACCCGTTGCGGTCACGCCGTAAGGTGTGTCGTCCTTGGCAGGCTTCTCAGCGTGCCGCATTAACATGATCTTTCTAGCTTTCGGAATGGCTGTCTCTCCTTAAGTCGAAACTTAAAGTGCGCTAGCGAGTCACCCATTATATCTGTTGATTGAAGATTGTTATGGAGAAATTAGTTTGTCCGTCGATCCGAAGCGCCAATCAGAACGGGAGCGAAGTCACCGATTTCAACTAACAGGGTATTCAACCCAAGTTGAAATCGGTCGCTTCGCTCACTTCTGGTATCTGTGAAATCCGCGGCTCAGTGTCTTACGCCTTTACAGCTTCGATCACGCTGTAGGGTGATCTGGTCGGAATAATTCGCGAGAGTTTCAACCCCGACTGCCGGAACAGATTAGCGTATTCCGTCGCCGTCCGTTCTTTGCCGCCAGGCGAAACCAGCATTTCAATGTCGAGAATCTTGGCGAAATCTGGTTCATTACCTTCGCTAACCACAGCCTCAATCAAAAGCACGCGCCCGTAAGTGCTGATCGCTTTGCGAATGTTGGTAAGAATCCTTATCGCCTCATCGTCTTTCCAGTCATGAATGATGTGCTTCAGGATGTAGCCGTCGGCACCGACAGGCACAGACTGAAAGAAGTCACCGGCTTTGAGATCGATTCGCGATCCTATTATCTTCTGGAGCTCCCTGCTCTCTTTGGCGCGGGTGATGACGTGTGGCAAGTCAAACAGCACGCCGCGAAGATCAGGCGCCGCTGCCAAAATGCCTGTCAGCAATCTGCCCTGACCTCCCGCAACATCGACTAGCACGTTCAGGCTCGAAAAATCGTAAGCGTTCACAACGGCTTGTATGGCAAGTGTAGAGAAGCTCGACATCGCTCGATCGAAGATCTCCGCAGCCTCAGCATTGGTTTCAAAATAAGGGAAGACAGTCTTTCCGTGAACACGATTCCAGGCCGCCTCTCCTGTCTTAACGCTGTAGAGTGTTTGTCCCCAAACGCTCCAATGCCAATCTTCGCCCATGAAAATCGCAACGTCGCGCAAAGAGCCCGCAACGTCGGAGCGCAGTAATTCCGCAGTTGGCGTCAGGCGAAAGGTCCGATCGCCGTCTTCGGCAAAAACACCTATTGAAGCAAGCGCACGAAGAACACGATAGAGCGCTGACTCGTCTGCTCCGACTTCCTTCGCTAATTGGTCTACGCTTTTCGGACCCGTTGCCAGCGAATCCGCCACACCCAGTTTAGCGGCGACATAAACCGCCTGCGCGTTCAAACTACCAAGAATTGTTTGCGTCAAGAGAAGGTCAGGGCCGGGGCGGGCAGGTTGTGATGATTGCGGTGTACTCTCGATCGTGTTTTGTTCGGGCTTCATAACAGCTGTAGACATGGTTCTCCTTTACGGAATATTGATTTGCCGCTTCCGTGTTAACAAGTAACGCGCAAAAAGACGACCAAAGGGGTCAACTGATGTCCGATAAACTTCAAAGTTTGTCGTCGACGTCCCAACACTCCAGCTCCCAGAAACTCGGCAGCCGAATGTTCGAGATGCTTCAGAGCCTCTTGCAAAACTAATCGTAGCGGGTCGCAGTCAGTACCACCTCGCGGTAGCAGGTGGGTGCGAAGCCTAAACGTTCCCCAGCCGCGTCATTTCATAGTACTAAAGCGCTTCGCACCCACCCGCTACCGAAGCTGTGAAAAAATCAGACAGGCATTAAAGACACCGCCCGCTTCACACAGGGCGTGGGATCGAGCTTGCTCCGCTAAACCTGCAACGGGCAAAACATCGGCGACTCAAGTTTCACTGGAACAACTCAAGGTTTCAAAGCGCAGGGAAGGGTGGCTGGGCACGATGCATTTGAAAGCGCTCTACTTCAAGTTCCACGCGCTCCCGTCTTAAGCCAGTGGCCGTCTATTAATTTCTCGGCTTGTACCGCGAGGTGGTACTGACTGCGACTCACGCAAATGGAATTTGGAAGCGCCTCTGAACCATATCGGACATTCGCTTGCCGATTTTCTGTTAGCTTGAAACGCTGCAGCGATGAATTCTACGATGCCGGTGCGATTCTCACAGGTCGATTTTCTTTGTACGACTGAGTTGCCGCAACACTCAGATTCAATGCCGCCACTCCATCGGCGCATGTCACCGATGGTTCCCTTTCTTGCAGGACGTTATTGACAAAGTCCTGCAACTGGCTGACGTATGCCTGTTCAAAACGCTCGGGGAAATAAGGCACGGTGTCGTGAGTGATACCTTCCCTCGTCATAACGAAGAGTGGGGTCTCGCGTAGATAACCAATCTTCAGTGTTCCAGACGTGCCCAGGATCTCGGTTCTGATGTCGTATCCGTAAACACCATTACGACTTATATCGATCGCTCCAAGTGCGCCGCTGTTGAAACGCAGACTGACGACGGCATTATCAATGTCGTCGAGCGCTTTCATTTCCGGGTACGCCAACGTCGCACCGATGCTATAAACGCTTTCCACTTCGCCCATAAACCAGCGAGCAAGATCCAGATCATGAATCCCCTGGTCGATGATCTGACCTCCGCTGGTCTCTGGATTCAAATATTCGAGACTCGGTCTGAACGGATCCCGTGAAGACGACTTGAACAAAACTGGCTCACCGATTAACCCTTCAGCGATCTTTTGCTTTGCCGCAACGTACCCCTTATCGAAGCGCCGTTGAAATCCCATCTGAAAGAATGAGCCGCTCTTTTCAATAATGCGTTGCATGTCGAGTGCATCTGGCAATGAGATCGACAAAGGCTTTTCGCAGAAGGTTGGTTTGCCACGTTCAGCGGCATGCAGAGCGATCTGCTTGTGAGTGCTAGTCGGGCTGACGATTACAACTGCATCGACTTCCTTGTCCGCAATTAAATCTTCCGGCCGCGCAAACTGTTTCGAAACATCCAATTCGGAGCCGGCCGCCTGTAGCGTCGGTTTAGAAACGTCGGCGATCGCAGCCAACGTTGCGTTCTCAATGCGCCCGCCGAAATACCGAGCATACATTTTGCCCAGGCGGCCGACGCCGATAACTCCAACCTTCAGTTTTGCTGTCATTCAAAAAACCTTTTCTATGTAGTCTCAGGATTTAGACCAACGCAGATGTTTCAGCGGATGATTTGCCTGTGCACTTTACAGAAGAATCGAGTCCAACGTCCAACATCCAATGTCCAAAGTCCTGAATACCACCGACTACGTCGGTGGATAGTTCAGATCCAGCCTACACAAAAGCGTCCCTTAGTTTGACGCGCCGCGAATGGAGTTGCGCTGTTCTGCTCAAGTTCTTTCGCGGCGCGTCGAAGTTGGTTTGATGCCGTTGTAGGTAGGACTTGAACGAATCCACCGACTACGTCGGAGGTATTCAGGACCTTGGACGTTGGACCTTGGACTTTGGACTATTTCGTGAGCAGTTTGTTCTTATCTAAGAAAGCGATTACCGCCGCATTAAATTCTTTCGGCTTCTCCATCATCAGGAAATGCCCGACACCTTCCCACGTGTGGTACTCGACGTTCGGCACTAACGCGCGACTCGCGGCTTCCATGTCGGGTGGATAGAACGGATTTTTCGCCATGAGTGCCAACACTGGGACATTGATCTTGTCATCTCCCCAGATTGTCGGGTCCGCCATTCCTTCCATGGCGCTCACTAGAACAGGCTGCGGTGTACTCATCGTCGCTGCTGCGATTCGATCCTTAATCTCAGGAGCTAAAGAGGGACCGGATAGTCCGGAAAACATCTGCGTGATCGTTTGCTTGTAGTTTGGTCCACGAAGGCCTTCAATCAGTCCGTTCATCATCGCGGCGTCGCCAAATGGTTTTAGCGCGCCGTCGACGATCACAATAGCGATGGTCTTGTCCGGATACTTCCGATAGAACTGTCGCGCTACAGGCGTTCCCATGCTGTGCCCAACCAACACGGCGCGATTCACTTTCGCGTCGCGCATTACCGCCTCAACAGCGCGCGCAAAGTAGTCCATGCTGTACTTAACTTCGGGCTTGTCGCTTTTGCCATGCCCCGGAAGGTCAATGGCTATAACACGATTCCGCTTTGCTAATTCAGGGATCTGATCGCGCCATGCATCGATGCTCTGCGTCCACCCGTGAATCAGAACTAATGCGTCGCTACCCTCCCCGTAGTTTACGTAATGAATCTTTGCGCCATCGAGCGTGGCGAAGTTCGATGGTGAAGATTCCGCCTTCCTATCTTGAGCTGTCGTAATTGTGGGTAGAAGTAAGACAGCCGCAACTACAACAACTGGAATAAATGACCGTATTAAACGGCGGGCGTAAGTCATTGGACTACTCCTTGTGATCTAGGTCGATTGAACCGGTTGGGAATAAGCTCAACTACAGAACGGGAGCGAAGCGACCGATTTCAACGATTCCGTGGGGGTTGTATGGCTAACGCGATGTCACGGGCACCCAGATCTGAATGTCGCCTGTTCCAGTAGCAGGATCGTAATTCTCATAACGCTCAAAGAAGGTTGGATCGCCGGTGGGTACAACCCCGGCACTCGGTAACCATTCTTTGCCTATTGCATCAATCGTGTCTTTGATCTTTGAGATATGTTCGCGATGGACGAAGACTGCATACTTCTGCGAGGGAATGCGAATGAACGTCAGTTCGTCGGGAAGTTCGGAGGTTTTTGAGACTTCTACGCCCGTTAGATAGTCAAACTCGCCCCCGCTCACGTTGTAGCAAACGCCGTAAGTTTTGGCGTCGACTTGCGTCGGTACATTACCCATAAATGGACGAAAACGTTCCCAGTGGTCGGGTATGTTCTGCATCGTGTCGGGAGTATAGTGAGCTTTCAGACCTGCAAGCATTAACGGCTTGCTATCTTCAAATCGAACCGGTTCGAACTTTGCCATCGCTACGTCGCTTAAAAGAAGAGGTGGAGACGATCAAGCGACTGTGATTGAAATGACGTGTCGGCGTCACGTCGAATAACCGCCATCGACAAGTCATCAACCAAAGGATGCGTTCCTGCAAAATCCTGTACAGCCGCGAGCACCGAGAATAGCAGCGATTCGGCCGAAGCACCTAATGAATTTGCCGCGCGCAACTGCGTCTCAAGGCGCGCTTGGCCAAACTCCTCTTCAAGCGTGTTACGCGATTCTATAACGCCATCAGAGTAAGCCAACAAGACATCACCTGTGTCCAGCTGCACTGAACCCGCCGTGTACGAAGCGGTGGGAACCACTCCGAGCAACAAGCCTCCATCAGAGAGCCACTCCAACCGACCGTCTGCGCGCAGAAGCATTGCCGGAGGGTGTCCTGCACTGCAATAGTCGAGCTTCCCGCTGATCGGATCCAGTTGTGCGACGAACAGACTCGCAAGAGGAGCAAGTTTACCAGTCATGCACACATCCTTGTTAACCTCAGAAGCGATTAGTTGCGGTTCGCCATTGATGGTAGCGTGAAAATTTACGCGACCAACGAGATGCGTGGTCCACATGCCCGCCGCCAACCCCTTGCCGCAGATATCAGCGAGCGCGAACACTACTCGGCCGTCGCGCTCGTTTATCGTAACGAAATCGCCGGCGAGGTGATGCACGGCAAAGATTTCGCTGGCGATCTCAAATTGCGAGTAACGGACGAGACGTGGAGCACACAGCCGTCGATGAATCTGCGCGGCTTCAAAAATTTCCGCATGAAGTTCCGCATAGTCCTTTTGTAGTGCGGTTAACCTGCCTTCCAATTCTCGTCGCTTGGCGACTGCCGATGGACGTCGACGAGTTACTGGAGCCTCTTCAACACGTTGTGTTGCAACTGCGCTAAAACCTGAACGATTCATAATCCCGTTCCTAACGCTAGATCTTGTAAAGCCTGTTAATCCTGTCCAGACATCCGACGCTTCGAGAGAGCGGTCACGAGCGTTTTTACCAGGTCAAACCGCTGAACAGGATTAACAGAGTTAACAAGATCAACCTACAAACTTATACCCAGTCCCGTGCACGGTAAGAATGAATCGCGGCTCTTCCGGATTTGGCTCCAGCTTTTGCCGCAAGTGAACTATGTGCGTATCAACTGTGCGAGTGTTTGGATAGTTTTCGTAACCCCAGACGGCATCTAACAACCGATCGCGGCTGAGAGTTTCTGCGGGATGCGCCACGAAGTATGCGAGTAATGCAAACTCCTTCGCCGACAGATCTATTGGTGTTCCATTGCGCAATACCTGATTGCTCCGAACGTTGACCTCAACGTCGCTAAAGCGATAAATCTCCAAAGGCGGTTGAGTCGAAACTCGTCGTAGCACAGCTTTCACACGCGCCATCAACTCCCGAATCGAAAATGGCTTAGTCACGTAGTCGTCCGCGCCGAGCTCAAGACCGACAACTTTATCGATTTCCTGTCCGCGCGCGGTCAGCATGATGATCGGTATGCCTGGTTTTTTCGACTTCAACTGTTTGCAAACATCCAGACCACTCATTCGCGGCATCATCACGTCAAGCACGACGAGATCCGGATTGTCCGCCAGCGCGCGCTCGAGTCCCGCAAGCCCATCGCCCGCACTTATCACTTCATACCCTTCATACTCGAAGTTGTCTCGAAGACCCTGGACCATCGCCGGTTCGTCTTCGACAATCAGGATCCGAGTCTTGCCATTGCTGGCGCGGGTAGTCGTTGGGGCTTCGGAGATGTGACCTCCACTGCCGTTTGATTCATCGTTGAATTTCATTTTTCTGTTCATAACGCGACTGATCCTTCTGCTGCTTGATGCGGAACCGGCTCAGTAACTGCTTTCACCGGCAGCGACAAAATGAACTTACTCCCTTTTCCTGGAGTGCTTTCGACGGCGATGTCTCCACCGTGTGCCTCTGAGATATGCCTGACTAGCGAAAGACCAAGACCGCTTCCCTTAGTGTTGTGAACCAGCGGATCACCGGCGCGGTAAAACTTCTCAAATATTTTGGATTGGTCATGACGACCGATACCGATGCCATGGTCGACTACTTCCAGCTTAACAACGCCGTTCTCACGATAAAGCTTTACGCCAAGAAACTTGTCTTCGCTCGAATACTTCAGAGCGTTGTTGATCAAGTTCACCAGAGCACGTGCGATCGCCTCCCGATCGACTTCCAGCGGCGGAAGGTTCGATTGGATATTCTCTTCGAGTGCAAATCCCTGCTGCTCAATTTGATATCGATAGGAGTCGAGCGTGTTACGAACAAGTTCAGCGATATCGGTTTCGCGAAACTCATATTCTTTGCGTCCCGCTTCAATGCGCGAAAAGTCGAGAATGTTATTAATCAGAGACGTAAGCCGCTCGCTCTCTTTGCGGATGATCCGATAATACTGTTGCTTCTTTTCTGCAGTGGTGATGCGACCCAGCTCGAGCGTTTCTGCATACAAACGAATCAAAGCAAGAGGGGTGCGCAGTTCATGCGAGACGTTCGAGACAAAGTCAGACTTCAACTTCGCCACCGCCATTTCTTTGCTGACCATGTGTTTGGTTAGTACTAATCCGCCGATGGTCATCAAAGTAAGGATACCGAGAATGATGAAACTCTGACGGACCCACGTCTGTCCGAGTTCTTTGACGCTCGTACCCTGATATCTAACGCCAAGCGCGAGTCCGCGGAAAACTTCATCAAACTTCCGGGTCACTTCCGGCTTTCCGTCACCCCATCCTTCTGTAACCGCGATCGGTTTTCCCTGCATACCACCTTCGATGTCAGCCGGGAAGATCATCATCGCAATCCGATTCCCACCTTGGTCACTCATCTTGTCACTGATCGCCTCTTTCAACGCGCCGGGAAAAAAGCACTTCTTCAGATAAAGATCGTCAAGTGTAAATCCGGCGAACACCACTCGGTCTTTTTGAATCTTCGGCAAGTCAAAAACGACCGTCACTACGAACGCATCTCCATACTGGCGCTTGGCGGGGCCTGGATAAGCGAGCGGTCTATTTCGCTTGCGCATCACCTCGAGCATCCCTTGGCCTTCGCTCTTAAACCAAACACCGTAGTTTTTACCGAAATTGTCGTGCTGCTCACGATAATACTTGTCGTCCATCTTGTGGCGCTGCGAATGAACAATTAGACCCTTCTCATCAAAGTAAAAGACATCTGAGATGTCCTGGGTCTTCTGGAGTATCTGCTCTAATTTGACCTCTTTCTCTAGTTGATCAGCATCGGGTGATGGATACATGCCGCGCACATCTTCCACCATTCCGTAAATCTTTTTATTCATTCGCTTCTCAGTAATCCCAAGCAACTCCTGAAAATCTCGATGGATAGCGGCTTCAAGCACCTTGTCGCGTTCAAATTTTTCGAGTTGCCTGAAGTTGGTATATATGAGACCGGCGGCGGGCAAGAGCAAAGCGACGCCAAGCGTCAGCACAAGGCGAAACCGATTGAGGCTGCCCAGGAATTTTCTTTTCTTCGACGCAGTCATGATGGATGCCTTTTGGTCGTTCGATATTTCAATCAAAGGATACGATTATCCACCGGGAAAGGTGTTAGGGGCAGGTAAAAAGATGTTAAGAGTTGTGAAGTCGTCGCAGACGCACTCTTTACAGGATTTCAGGTGGTTATGTTCAACTCTCTGCGCGACCTCCGCGTCCTCTGCCTCTCGGCGGTTGGGTTGGTTGAAACTTAAACCGCAAGAGACGCAGAGCAACACAGCCGCAACCAAACATTTCCCGCAAAGGCGCAAAGGAGCAAAGAGAGAAATAGAATAGCCTCGAGTTATCTTGGCTCCTTTGCGCCTTTGCGGGAAACATTCTTACAAAAACAAGAACTTGCGAACGTGCTACGCAGACGTGGCGCAGAGAGTTGGACTGCAAACCGGGCCATTGCGAGATTTTCAAGTGACAAGGTGGCTCTTAAAATCTTTGTAGGCTTGAAATCCTCTCTACATTAATTTTTCATTCAGAACAGCCGCAAATCGTTCCGGTGGGATGTTGCCGCCGGTTAATATTCCAACCACTTTCTTACCACGCAGTTGATCTCTTAGTTTCAGAGCACCCGCCAACGACGCCGCTCCCGCCCCTTCAGCAACCTGCTTGGCGTTGCGCGCGAGCAGACGAATGGCGTCTCTGATCTCTTCATCGGAAACCAAAACGAAATCATCAAGCAGTTCCCACAGAATTCGGTTAGTCATCTCAAACGGAACACGCGTCGCCAAACCTTCATGTTCAGTCTTCATTGTCGGATACGGATCCAGGTTTCGATTACGCCATGCATGCCACATCGCCGGTGCCCCGTCAGATTGAACCGCAATCACCCGAACCTTCGGATTCAGATGCTTCATCACAATGCAATTTCCTGAAGCGCAACTACCTCCACCAGCTGGAGCGAGTATTACATCGACGTCAGCGAGATCTTCGAGAATCTCCAAACCAATTGTGCCCACGCCGGCGATCAGCTTTGGCTCGTTGGCTGAGTGCACATATCTCATTCCTTCTTCGCGCGCCACGCGTTCACACACCAAACGCGCTTCGTCAAAATCGCGACCATGTAGACGCACTTCAGCGCCGAGCTTGCGCATTGCTTCAACTTTCGCCTGATTCACGTTCTCGGCCGGCGCGTAGATAATCACGCGCGTTTCAAACAGTCGGCCGCCATATGCAATCGATTGTCCGTGGTTGCCTGTTGAAGCCGAGACAATTCCGTTTGCCTTTTCACCGTGGGTGGCTGTTCCGACAAGGTTTACACCCCCGCGCACTTTGAAAGCACCAATCGGCTGGAGGTTTTCTAACTTGGCGTAATAGTCGCACCCGAGTTCATCGGAAATTTTTGAGAGATGCACCAAGGGCGTCTTGTTTAGATGTGGGGAGATAAACTGACGTGCAGCGACGATGTCGTCGAATGTTACTGGAAGCATGAAAGAAAACTAGCAGGTTGTGCCTTATGAGACAAACTAAGGACCTGTCAGTTATACAGATTAGCGGTGGCGCGCTGGTTGAGTGTTGGGTGCGTTGAAAAGAATGACCGCTTGCCCCCTTGCCGACTGCACCTAATCGAGTACCGCTTGCCCCTTCCTGACTACACAGCGCGGTAGCAAACAGAGGAACCCTGCCCTAATATCTTGTAATCCTGTAAGCCTGTTAAGCTTTAACAGAATGACATTCGAGCAAGCGCCGCCAACACTCGGCAACCAATATGACGATGATCGGGTTCTGCGGTCGTACCTCAAACGTGTGCTGCCCGCTGAAATGTTGCGGGAGATTGAACCGTCATTAATTGAGATGGGCCGGCTCGCCGGCGGTGAACTCTATCAACTCCAACTAACCGATAGGCTGAACGAGCCGAAGCTGACGCAGTGGGACGCGTGGGGAAATCGGGTCGATAGAATCGAAGTAACGCCGCTGTGGCGCGAAGCGGAACGCATTGCCGTCGAGCACGGTCTCGTGGCCACCGCGTACGAACAGAAGCACGGCAGTCTTTGCCGAATTCATCAGTGCGCCCTCGCTTATCTCTTCACTCCGTCAACTGATATCTACAGTTGTCCACTCGCAATGACAGACGGTGCTGCGCGAACGTTGTTAGCGTCCGGAAATGAAATGCTCATCGACCGTGCGCTGCCGCACTTAATCGCACGAGAGCCGGCAAAGTTTTGGACTGCTGGTCAGTGGATGACAGAACTGACTGGAGGATCCGATGTCGGGTTGAGTGAGACCGTGGCAAAGCAAGAATCGGAATCGCACTATCGACTCTACGGTCGCAAGTGGTTCACGTCGGCAATCGGCTCCCAAATCGCGCTAACGCTCGCGAGGCCAGATGGCAATCCTCCGGGTGGCCGTGGTCTCGCACTCTTCTACCTCGAAACTCGCGACGAACACGGTCGACTGAACAACATCGAGATAAACCGGCTCAAAGACAAACTCGGAACGCGAAAGGTTCCGACCGCTGAATTGACTTTGAATGGCACGCTGGCGCGGCTAGTAATGGGAACTACTGACGGCGTGCGCAACATCACACCGCTACTCAACATAACGCGTCTGTGGAATGGAATCAGTTCAGTAGCATTGATGCGCCGGGGGTTTGCACTCGCGTTTGACTACGCTACCAAACGTACGGCTTTCGGCGCGCCTCTGTCGCAAAAGCCGTTGCACGTGGACACTCTGGCTACGTTACAAGCGGAAGCCGAAGCAGCGTTTCATCTTGCTTTCTACATCGCGGAGTTAAATGGCAGAAGTGAAGCTGGAGAGATCAACGAACACGACGCGCGACTGCTGCGGGTGCTAACCCCGATCATGAAGTTAACGACTGGTAAACAGGCGGTCGCGGTCGCGAGTGAAGTGCTTGAATCATTTGGTGGCGCCGGTTATGTCGAAGACACAGGACTGCCAGTACTCTTGCGCGACAGCCAGGTGCTTCCGATTTGGGAAGGCACGACGAATGTGCTTTCGTTAGATACGCTTCGTGCAACAGGTTTGGATGGCGAGGCAATTCTGCAGTCGAGTGTTACTCACATGCTCGAGGAGATTTCCGATCCGAGTTTGACTGATCTTGTCGGAATCACACTCGCCGCACTCAATCACGCGTTAAGTTGGTTGAAGGAGACGCGAGCGAACGATGAGTCGACACTGGAGGCGGGTGCGCGTCGTTTTGCTTTGACGATCGGTCGAACAATGGAATTGGCGCTGCTCATAAGACATGCGCAATGGTCAAAAGTCCATGAGAACAATTCACGAACCACAGCTGCTGCACGCAGATTCGCTCATTCCGGAATCGATCTAATCGTCGATGAATCTTTCGGCGCAGCAGTGACAGAATCCGATTGAGTGAGGTCTTTCCGTGAAACCCTTCTCTACCTGAGGTTCAATGTTGCGGCGCACTTCCTTTCAGCATCTGTTTCTTGTCCTCGTATTCGGCCTTGCGGCTGGCTATAGTTTTGTAAAGCCTCAACGTGACTCGAGGAGCGATTCGCTATCTCGACAGGCTGTAATTACTAATCAGCCGGTTACTACTATCCCCGTTGAAATACCAAGCTACGGAATAATCTTTCTAAAGGCTCAGATCAATAATTCCGATCCAATGTGGTTTGCTTTAGATAGCGGTGCCAGTCTTCCGTTCATAATCAACAGGTCGAAGCTTGAGTCGCTGAAGTTGAAGGCCGATAGCGAGGTAGAGGGTGGCGGCGGCGCCGGTGAGGGTTCATACAAAGTTCAGATCATGAGAAATGTTTCCGTTGCCCTTCCGGGCCTCGCGCTGCAACAACAGCCATTGGCAGCTATCGATCTCAGTACGATTGAAACTTTAGCAGGCCGGCGTCTTGATGGTTTAGTCGGCGTCTCTCTCTTCCATAAATTCATTGTCGAGATTGATTACGCTGCGCAGAGAGTAAATCTTTTCGATCCGCGGAATTATCGGTATTCGGGAACCGGCGAGGTCTTACCCCTGATCGTTGAAGGTAATTATCTGCTCGTTAGAGCGACCGTGGAACTTAGTCCGCAGACATCTGTCTCGGGAAAGTTTCTACTCGATACAGGCGGAGGGCTGGTAACGGCAGTGCTAACCACGCCATTCGTCAAATCGGAGAACGTCCGTGCGCATCTAAAGAAAACTATCCAGGACGATTCACTGTCTGCACTGGGAGGAGACATCAAGGTTCACGTTGGTCGACCGTTTGCTCTCAAGCTGGGAACCCACACCATCTCGCAACCGATTCTCTATCTGTCGCAGAATAACAGCGGTGCGTTGGCGAGCGCAGATTATGATGGGGTCATCGGTGCTGAGGTGTTGAAGAGGTTTCGGGTGATCTTTGACTATTCAAGACGACAACTGATCCTCGAACGCAATGCGCACTTCTCAGATGCATCTGAATACAACAAGACCGGCATCAGCGTGCGCGCGACTGGAGATAGCTTCAAAGTCTTCACTGTGTATCAGGTGATGACCGACTCTCCGGGTTTCGAGGTAGGAGTACGGAAGGGAGACGTGATTGTTCAAATCAACGAAAGACCAGCGGCCGAGTTTGTGCTGGACGACATCTATCGTTTGTTCAAAGAGAGCACCGGAGTCATTCGTCTAACTCTTACGCGCGGAAGAGAAATTGTAAAGGCGAATATTAAACCGAGACTATTGATTTAAATAGTCAACGCCGATTGCAATGGTTTTTATCGGGTCCGATTCTGGCGAATGCGTGCGGCCCATCCTCCACCACCTGCAAGTTTGATGTTGAGCTTCGTATTCGTAGTCACGGTGCTTACCGAGGTCTTGTAGTCGCTGCCTAAGCGATCTGCATTCACACCGTCTTCATAAGCCTGCATTTGAAAACTACCCGGCGGAAGAAACGAGAAATCAATCTGCAACTCGCGAGGTGTCCAATCAGTCATTGCACCCAGATACCAATCCTGACCATACCGACGCGCGATGACTACGTAGTCACCCATCTTTGCCTGTAACACCTTGGTATCGTGCCAAACAGTAGGAACTGGCCCAAGGAAGTTCATGATCTCTGGTTCGCGCAGGTAATGAGATGGACTGTCCGCCAACATCTGCAAGGGACTTTCATAAATGACGTACATTGCCAGTTGCTGGCATCGACTACCTAAACTCATCGGTCGCTCAAAAATACCGGCAAAGTTTTTTTCATTCCCGCTGTTAACCATGGCCCCTGGCGTGTAGTCCATCGGCCCCACAAACATGCGCGTAAACGGCAACGTAACGTTGTGTTCCGGATTGGCATACTTGCTCCACTTGCTCTGCTCCAATCCGCGAACCCCTTCGGTTGTAAGCATGTTGGGCCAGGTGCGGGTCATCGTGGCCGGCCTGATGCCTCCATGAAAATCCAGGAGTAGCTTCCGCTTGGCCGCTTCGCGACAAACTCGCTGATAGAAGTTCATCACCTTCTGATCATCGCGCTGCATAAAGTCGACTTTCAATCCCTTTACGCCCCACTTGGTGAATTGCTCAAATGCCGGAGCAAACTGATCATCCAAGGTTTTCCAAACAACCCACAGGATAATTCCTACGTTTTTTTGTTTGCCGTATCTAACCAACTCTTCGATGTTCATCTCCGGTACGACCTGGAGCAAATTGCCGAGTTTGTACCATCCTTCATCGAGAATGATGTATTCGATGCCTTGCTTTGAAGCGAAATCGATGTAGTACTTATAAGTCTCAGTATTAATGCCAGACTTAAAATTGACACCGTAGATATTATTGGCGTTGTACCAATCCCACGCGACTTTGCCTGGCTTGATCCAGCTTGTGTCACTGACCTGGGACGGACGGGCCAACAAGTAGACCAGCTGGTTCGTGATTAGATCGGCATCGTTTTCTGCTACACCAACTATCCGCCATGGAAATGTGCGTGTGCCTTTCGTTACCGCAATGTAATCGGCAGTCTTCGTGACTCTCAGATTGCGATCGCCTCTTAATTCTTCCGATAGTGGGTATCGAGGAAAAGTTGTGGAGAGACGATTGTCACGGTTGCCGCGCAACCATAAACCCGGATAGTCGTCGACGTCTGATTCAGCGATTATCAGTTTCGCACTGTTCGTATCTACAACCGCAGGAATGCTGGCAAGACTGCTGTCAGGAATATCTTTCACCGGAAGATAAACAAATTCTCTTTCGTTGTGAGAAAAGAAACTATCTTCTTTCGGATAGTAGACGTGGAAGTTATCACTAAAGTTTAGAACGGCCTCTTCGTCGTAAATCTTTACCTCAGTCTGCGTCAACGACGTTTCAAACCGGTAAGCGAAACCTTCATTGTAAATCCGAAACACAACAGCGTAGTTGTCCTTAAACTCGAGACGTAACTGATTATAGTGCTCGTGAAGCAGCGCGAATTTTTGAGGAACAGGCACCCGAAGCTCGCGATTGACCGTTGTTGGTGTTGCCGATAGAACCTGCGGATTCAATCCAAGCTTCCGGTGGTCGACGTCCATTTCCAAGGTTGAGTTACTAAGCAGTTGTTTATCGTTGAGCAGCAAGTCATATTCGATTCGTTGTTCCACGCGGATATGAACGGTGATTTTGCCGCTCGGTGAAGCTAGTTGGTAGCGAGTTGCTGCCTGGACGTTTCCGAGAAACAGCAATGCGAGCAGCGAGACAGCGAGATTTAATTTACGCATGCGAAAATCGACCTACGGTAGATGAAGTCAGTACCACCTCGCGGTTAGCGGGTGAGTCAAACATTGCCGATTGCCGCTAAACCTGCGACGTGCAAAACATCGGCAACTCAAGTTTCACTGGAAATCCAGGTAACGAAGGCCCTGCTTACTCCGATCTGAGTTGCAGCGGCAAGACACAATCGTGTTCCATAGCCAGCATTAACGTCTTAGATCCGCAGTCCAATTTAAGATCACCGTGAATGGCGTAGAGCGCACCGTTTGTTCAGTAGTGATTACGAGGAAGCGATCACCTTTAGCATTCACGTCATAAGCGTTGTCGGCATTCGCATCTATTTTGAAAAGGAATACGGCCTGGCCCAGTTCTAATTTGCTACCTGTCCTCACTGGCACCGCCATTAATCCATTATCTGCCGCTAGATAAAATAGCTCTTTACCGTCCTTCGCCCAGCGAGGCTGACTCGCTCCGGCCGTCGACACACGCGTTCTGTCGCGAGGATTATCGAAACGCGCCACATACAGTTCGTCGTTTCCTGTCTCATTGGAGAGATACGCAACCCACTGACCGTCTGGCGAAAACTGCGCGTATATCTCATTGAAGGCACCCTGTAATAACGGATACGGCTTTTGCTCGCCATCGAGCGGCAGTACCCAAATATCACGGTTCGTATTCGGGGGATTTTCACTGTAAAGGATGAACTTTCCATCATGAGACCAGTCCCAGGGTGAGTTAAATCCTGCAGGCAACGGTGTTTGTCCTTTTCCCGGATCGTTCAATTCCTTGATGTGGAGGGTTGAGGGGGCTTCGCAACATGAAAAGTAGGCGAGCCGTTTTCCGTCTGGCGACCAGACTGAATTGGCGTCATCAGTGGGGCCAGCGGCAAACCTGGTCCGAGTGTTGTGAGAGAGGTCTTGTAACCAAATATCCGCAGAACCCATGCGCTCGTCGATCACGGAATATGCAACCTCCTGATCATCCGGTGAAAGCCTGACCTCATAGTTCCCATTCAAGACCGCGACCTCACTGAGCTCCCGCCCAGTGCGATCAAGCCAAACGAGTCGGTTGCTTGAAATAACCTTGGCATAAGCGAGAACTGTGCTCCCCGCAACTGAGAACTCAGCCCATCCGGTCTTGTCAAAGAATGGAAGGTGGTTCAGTAAATTAATTGGCTCACCAGCGACACGAAGATTCTTTTCATCGAACGGCTGCGCTAACAGACTTCCTTCGCGCGCGTAGAGTAGATACCCCGGTGGGGCGTATTCAAGACGCGTGATAGCGGTCTGTAAGACAAGGGTTCCATCAGGTGCGTCGAGCGATGCCGAATAAATACCGCTTTCGGATGGAGACTGAGCCCTTCCATAAAACAGGTAGCGCTTACCGTCAGGCAAAAAGTGCACCCAATGCGTCTTGAATCTGGCTGATTTCGTAAGCACGGTCGCGACGCCACCGTTGGCAGATACTCGATAGATTGCCGAGGAAGATGCCTCGGGCGAAACGGCGGCATTTGGGCCGTGATCATTGAATTGATCACTGAATACAATTACGCCTGCGCTTCCCCAACTACCGACAGTTTCGATCGCTCCAGACAAACTACAAATCGTCTGTACAGACAAACCAACGACGTCTAACTTTTTCAACGACCCGTCAGCGAAAAAAGCAACGTAGCGACTGTCGGGTGACCAAAACGGAGAATACGCGCCGTCAGTGCCGTCAATAGGTTGCGGCGAGAGTTCGTCGAACGAGTTCAACCAAAGCAGTCGCTTACCGTCTTTGGTTGCGATGAAGGCGAGACGTCGGCCATCAGGGGATAAAGCAAGGTTATGAGTTTCCACGTCCCAAAAGAAACTGGATTTTGCCGGCAATGTTACGTTGAAACGAACAGTCTGAAGATCGACGTTGGGCTGACGAACAAAAGGAATTAAGACGGCGCCCAGCGCAATGAGACCAAGTAAAGCAGTTGTGCCCATCCAGATGAGCCGTTCACGATTCCAGGTACGAGGCTGCGAGGCACTCGACGGTGCAACAGTGCCAGAGGCGCTCCCGGATAAAGCTTCCAGTGCAAACCCAAGATCTCGCGCCGAATGAAAGCGTGCTTCAGGATTCTTTTCGAGGCAGTGATTAACCAAACGCTCTAAAGCAGGAGATACAGTCTTGTTCGTGTCTGATAAATCAGGCGGATCTTCTTTCAAGATCGCGCTCATCGTTTCGGCAGCTGATTCTCCGTGGAAGGCGCGACGGCCCGAGAGCATCTCGTAGAGAATTGCCCCAAAAGCGAAAATGTCTGAGCACTGATCGACAACGCGTCCTTTCACCTGTTCAGGCGACATGTAACCCACCGTTCCCATCACCACGCCGGGATCGGTATCAATTCGGCGTGTCGGAATATCTGTCTGTGCCTGGTCTCCATCCAGGTGCGTAAGCTTCGCCAACCCAAAGTCTAAGATCTTCAAACGGCCGTCATTGGTGATGAAGATGTTGTCAGGTTTGAGATCGCGATGGATGATGCCCTTTTCGTGGGCAGCCGCAAGTCCGCGCGCAATTTGCAGTGCGTAGTCGATTGCTCTCCGTTGGGCCAACGGCGTTCCGGCGATTCGATTGCGCAGTGTTTCGCCTTCCAGAAGTTCTGATACTACATAAGGTGAGCCATCGTGTTTACCAACGTCGTAGATCGAGAGAATGTTAGGGTGGTTTAGGGCTCCGGCAGCACATGCTTCCTGCTGGAATCGTTGCAATCGATCCTTATCGGCAGAGAATCTTTTCGGCAAAACCTTCACAGCGACATCGCGACCAATTTCCAAATCCCGCGCACGATAGACTTCCCCCATCCCACCTGCACCGATTTGTGAGCGGATTTCGTAACGACCGAGTTTTGTACCGGCAGTGATTATCACTGGTTTTGTCTTAGCGCTCCGCTCCAGTTAAGCATGACAATAATTGGTGTAGGATTATTCCGGTCGGCGGGTGTGTTGATAAGAAAGCGCGATCCATCGGGAACTACGGCGTAGGGATAACCTGGTGCTCGTTTGATGTCTGTCTGGAAGAGCTGTTTTGTAACGACATTGTCAAAGGCATTCTCCGCCTTGATCTCAGCGGACATCACTTTGCCGCCCTCAGTAACGTAAAAGAGCTCCTTACCATCCTCTCTCCATAGGGGTAATGCGCCACCTCCGGAAGAGATCATCCACTTTGACCCGGAAAGCGGAAACGGCTGTACGTATACTTCGAATATGCCGGACTCATTTGATGTATATGCAACGAAGTGACCATTGGGGGAGAACACTGCAGCCGCTTGATCAAAAGCTGCGGACTGCAAAAGCGGTTTGGCTTGCCGATCGGACAAGGTCAGAATCCAGACACTCGCAGGAACCTCGTTTTTAAAGCGGACGAATAGAATGCTCGTTCCATCATGCGACCAGCTTGTGGGAATATCATCGGCCTGTCCTGTCAACAGCAGTTGATCATCACCCGTCGCATTCGTCGAAGTGTCATAAAGATGGACATGCCCATCGCCCGCTCGGTTCGAGGTGAACGCGATGCGCTTTCCGTCGGGAGACCAAATCGGATCTCCATCAGACTGCGAATTGAACGTCAACCGGGTTTTCTTATCTCTCGAAAGATCTAGCAACCACACATCACTTTGCCGCCCATCGGCGTCGAACAATCCAGCGCTTGCACGGTGTCCGTCAGGCGATAGCGTAATCGCCGCATAGCTATCAGGTTCTCCAACCGTTCCAAGTTTCTTCCCTTGTCGATCAAACCACGCGAGTTGTGATTTGTGACTACCCATCTGAAACGCAAGCATTCCGTTATCCGAAACCGAGAAATCAAACTCGTGATTCTCGCCTACTTCTGCGATGTGATCGACAACCGTGATTGGATCGCCACTCACCTTTAGTGTTCGAACGTCAAACGGACGCGCAACGAGAGCGCCCTGATTGACGTAGAGCAAGTATCCCGGCGCGGCGTAGGCCACCCGAGTCACCGCGCCAAAGAGAATCTGACTTTCCTGAGAATTCAAGGACCCGACACGAATATGATGATTCTCAGTGGTTTGCGCATCGGCGAGAAACACGAAGTGGTTACCATCCGGCAGGAAATAGGGCCACCGGTGCGCCTCCTCCGTGGAGTCAACCTTCGTAGCCATTGTTAATGGGCCACCTTGCGCCGAGATCCGGTTTAGGCCTTCTGGCCCAGCAAACAGGATCACTCCATCGCGATTCCATGCGCCTCCTCGGTCTTCTCGGACATCACACAGAAATTGCGGACGTCCGTGCGGAGCATCTACTTTGAAAAGTTTTCCATTTGCGAAATAACCGAGGGAACGGCTATCCGGTGACCAGAATGGCGAAGTTGCACCTTCAGTGCCCGCGAGGAGTTGTGCTTTATCGGCGTCGAGCGAACGCACCCAAAGCTCACGTTTCCCCTCGTGGTTTCTGGCAATGAAGGACACCAATAAGCCGTCAGGTGAAAGCGTGACGTTAGTCGGGAGAGTTACGTCCTCAGGAACTGGAAACGCGAGGCGCACCGTACGCACATTTGCTTCTGACCTGGAAAAGTATGCGACGATGAGTGCAGATATTATGAGCGCGAATAACGCGCACACTCCAAGCCAGACCAGTCGTTCACGTGTCCAGATATGCGTGTTAGTGCCCAGTGTTTGCTGAATCTGGCGGCTCGTCACTCCAGAAAGCGATTCCAAAGCAAACACGACATCTGTTGCTGATTGAAACCGCCGGTCCGGATTCTTTTCCAGGCAGTGCGAAACTACCCGTTCCAGTGCCGGCGCGATGTTGGGGTTTGTACCACTCAGATCAGGAGGATCCTCTTTCAGAATTGCATTAAGTGTTTCAACTGCCGAGTCTCCATGAAAAGCACGGCGGCCTGACAGCATCTCGTAGAAGACAGCTCCAAACGAAAAAATATCGGTACGATGATCAACCGCGCGTCCGCGTACCTGTTCTGGTGCCATGTAACCTGCCGTGCCCATTACTGCACCAGGATCGGTCTTGACCTTGCGGGTTAACACGTCCGTCTGATCTTCTACGTTCGAAAGCGGCTCGACGAGCTTCGCTAGTCCGAAGTCTAAGATCTTCAGATGTCCATCGTTTGTGATGAATATGTTGTCGGGCTTCAGGTCGCGATGAACAATTCCCTTCGCGTGTGCGGCAGCAAGACCGTTTGCGATCTGCAATCCGAAATCTACCGCCTTACGCGTCGACATAGCGCCGCCTCGCAAACGTTCGCGCAGCGTTTCGCCTTCGAGTAATTCATAGACGACGTATGGAGCACCATCATGTGTTTCGACATCGTAAACGGCGAGGATGTTCGGGTGGTTTAGCTTTCCTGAAGCCTGGACTTCCAACTCGAAGCGTCGAAGCCGATCAGCGTCGGACGAAAATGTAGAGGGCAAGACTTTGATAGCAACGTCACGATTAATCTTAGGATCGCGAGCCTGATAAACTTCGCCCATCCCACCAGCACCGAGCTGTGAGCGTATTTCATAACGGCCCAGTTTTGTGCCCGCCGATAAAGTCATGGGATACCAACAGCAGCCATCAATTGGTTGAACCGTGGATCAGAACGCACGCCATCCAAACTTGGATCTACTTTCAAACTCACCAAGGATACATCGTGCTGCTCATACGCCTTATTGAGCGATTCAAAAGCAGAATCGACTTCGCTCAATGCGGCGTAAATACCAGCAATCGAATACCACGATGCAGTGCCTGCCGCCTCTACTTCTTGAAGTAGCTTCAATGCCTCTTTTCTATTTCCCCATCTTCCGTAGGCTTGCGCGATGATCGCCTTTACTGACACTTCAACCGCAGGGACGCCCCTCACTAGCTCCAGCACTTTGTGAAATTCGCCGATTGCTTGTTCGTACATCTTCTTCTGCACAAGCACATTCCCCATCACGCTTCGAGCTGCGAGAAAGTTCGTCTCCAATTCAAGCACTCTATGAAGCTGGTCGATAGCCTGCTCGTGTTCCCGGGCAATATAGAAATTCAGCGCAGCCGTCATGTTCATCAAGAGCGACAAAGGATCCAACTCGACAGCGCGCTTGGCTTCACGTTCCGCTTCCGAGTGCCGGCCCAGGTTTGCAAGATAGATCGCGTACCAGTGATGAGCTTCCGCGTAGTTAGGATTTAGCGCCAATGATCTTTTGAAACTGTCTTCAGCTCCTGCGAAGTCCCACTCATACAGAAATCGATAGAAACCCAGGGTGGCATGCGCTTCTCCGAGTGCTTCGTCTAACGCCAGCGCTTTTGATACCGCCGCTTTTGCTTCAATCCGCTGGTTCAGGTAGTTATGACAATCACTGAGAGCCGCATAAGCCAGAGCATATTCAGGATCGAGTTGCGTAGCTTGCAACAAATACTCTTGTGCTCTTTGGACTCCATCCGGCGTGAGTTTGTTAAAGTGATACCGACCTTTCAGAAATAGGACGTGTGCGTCATGCTTCGGCTTGTGTCGCGCGGCTATCAGATGATTTTTGTCAGGCAGGTCAAGTCGCAGCTGCTCATGGATGTTTCGGGTAATCGTCTCGCAAGTAGCGAGTAGATCTTCAGGCGGGCGAATGTATTGGGCGCCCCATAAATGCCGATCATCACGAGCATCGATCAGCTCAATGCTAATGGAGAGCGAAAGATCGGACTGCGCCACTCGTCCAAGCACCAAAGCCTGCACTTTGAGATCATGTCCCACAGTTTGGGCATCTACTTCACGTCCTTTGTAGCGAAATGCTGAATTGCGTGACGTGACTCGAATATTGGTCGACTGAGCCAAACTCCTGATCAGGCTGTCTGTAATGCCATCGACGAGATACTCAGTTTTTGGGTCAGGCTTAACGCTCACAAAAGGCAGTACCGCGATAGACTCAACACGTGTTACAGCCTCTTCCACCCACACTTCTCTCACGTTCGCGACAAAGCGATAACCTCGCCAGGGAACGGTTTCGATATACCGGTGGTCGCGTGGATGTTCTCCGAGAACGGTCCGCAGTGTCGAAATGGTGCGGGAGATGTTTCCTTCTTCAACTGCCGTGTTCGACCAGATCTGTTTCATCACGTCGTCTTTTGTCAGGACGTGACCGCTGTTTTGCACGAGCAGCAACAAGATGTCGAACACCTTGGGTCGAAGCGGGACAACTTCGCCGTTTCGCATTAGTTGACGCTCGCGAGGATCGACGCGGAAGGGACCAAACTCGTAAGACGTTTTGAGTTCGCCGAACATTTTGGGAAGTTTAACCCGTTGTTCTCGACTTTTTCCGAACTTTTTCTGAACTGGTGAAGGACTTTTTGACTGCTCTGGGCCTATCGTTTGGCGCAACTCCTGGTCGGGATTCAGGAGCCAGATCCTTTAGGTTCGCTGATTCTATTGAAACAACTACGACTGAGCAATGTGTCAACTACATTGGCAACACAGTCAGTACCGAAATGCGGTAGCGTCGGGGCTCTGTGCCCTTCAGTCGACGTTGAGGCAAGCACACCCGACGCTACCGTGTTTCGCTACTGACTGTTTCCCACAAAGAGATCGAAAGGAACACCATGAACGACACTGAGAAACAAATCCTACGACTGGAAGAAGAACTCACTCAGACCGAAATGCGAGTTGAAGTTCAGGCTTTAGATCGAATCTACGCTGACGACATTATGGTCACCGCACCCATTGGCATCTGCGTTGACAAGCCCGCGGTAATGAATGAAGTAAGGCAGGCGGCGGACAAAGCAGTCGTGGCCAAATACGATAAAGACGATCTGAAAGTGCGCGCGTTTGGCGATACCGCGGTATCCAGTTATCGCATGTCAGCGGAAGCAACCTTCGAAGGCGTGGAGATCAAACGGCAGCTGTGCATCACAAACGTGTGGATGAACCGCAACGGCGACTGGAAGATCGTCGCTCGACATACGGCGAGTCTTCCCAACGACACACCGCCGCAGACAGAACGGCTTGCGAAATGAATAAAGGATGCGTGTGGCCAATTCATTTAGGACGACCGACCGCTCCATGCTACTCCAATGGTTTTCTCCAGATGATTGAGTATCGCCAGAGCAGATGTCTTGTTACGCATGCGTCCGGCATCACCTCGGCACAAGTCTGCCGAACCTGCCGCAGTGTGCGATAACTATCGGTCTTCCCGTGTTCTTCGTAGGCTTCACGCATCTCGCGAGATGGACTCAACCTACCGGTTTTCATGAATCGAAGAGCCAGAGATAACGGATAGGCGATCCCATCGAAGAACAGATCGTTCGCATTCGATCGCCGATAGAGATCGAGACAAAGAAAGACGCCTTGAGGTTTCAGTGCTTGCCTGATCTTTTTGAGAACAGCCGCTAACGGTAAATGGTGCAGAGTCGTCAAGGTTGCTATGCAGTCGAAATGATTAGCCGGTACCGGATATTCGAGGACGTCACTTAAAACGAAGTCAATGTTTGGATACCGGGCTGAATTCTCTCGGGCAACTCGAATCATTTGAGGAGATAAATCAATCGCCAAAACCTTTGCCGCCCGTTGCGCCAACAAATGCGAGAAGGTCCCGGTACCGCAACCGATTTCGAGTATGTGCTCGCAATCATCGGGAAGCTGACTCAACAGAAGATTGTGATAATGCGAGGTGTGATTCCACTTCTCGTCTGGCAACAGAGCGATACGATCGAAATCATGCTGGAGAGATTCGAGGGTCTGCGGCGAGTTCATCGGAGATATTTTCGCACAATCCCGCTCGTAGGCACCTGCGCTTTCAGCCGGTGTAGAGTCTGGTAGAGTCCCATTTCCGCCCGGGCCATGAATATGAGATCCGCCAGCAGTCCTTTCGTCCGGAACAGGTTCTTCGACTCCGTGAAGTATTCGTTGAGAAAGTCGCGGTTCCCAAAATCAAATCGATAATCCTTATGTACATCAGCTGGATAGACCTTCCGATAAAAGTTTGCAGCAAATTTAATTAGCGAGCGACGGGTCGCAGGCAATAGTCCGAGTCCCTCCGCACGATAGTAAGTCTCGATAAGTTTGCCGAATTCGGCCGAGTGAATGGAGCCCGGAAAAAGAAACGCTCTGTGCAGGTAGGTCATCGATGCCGGCGAAAGGGTCTTCACGCAACCGAAGTCGACAAGCGCAATATGACCGTCGGTACTGAAAAGATAGTTCCCCCAGTGTGGATCAGCATGAAGCGTCCCCACCTTCAGCACTTGAAAATAAAAAAGATCGAATAGCCGTGTGCCGAGTTCATTCCGCAGTTTCTGTGACGGGCGTTTGGCGAGGAAATCGTCCAGGTGCTGACCACGGACAAGTGACATGGTTAATACTTTGCCAGCCGAGAACTTCCGAAAAACCTTTGGGACCTCAACGAATGTGAGTGGCTCTAATTGCTTTTCAAAGAATTCGATATTGTCGGCCTCTCGTTGATAGTCGGTTTCGGCAAGAATCTGTTTTTCAACTTCGTCAATCGCGTGCTTCGGAAGGTGACCGGACGCCTGGGCCGGCTTTGAAACCGCGCGAAACAGTTTGACGTCGTTCTTTATCGATTCGCGAATACCCGGGTATTGGACCTTCACCGCCACCTGCTCGCCTGCTTTTGTGACCGCGCGATGGACTTGGCCTAACGAAGCGGCCGCGAACGGTTCAGGCGTAAACTGTTTGAAGATCTCTTCCGGCTCGCGGCCAAGACTTCTTTTTATTTGAACCCGCACGAGTGACGGATGCATACCCGGGGCCTGCATCTGCAGTGTCGCTAACTCTGCAAGCGCTTCTTCTGGCAGAATCCCAATCTGGAGACTCAACGTTTGGCCAACCTTCATCGCGGCTCCGCGCAACGACTGCATTTCATCTCGCATTCTTTTCGCTGCACGGGTGTGAGTCGATTTGAGTTTTGCGCGGCTCTTTGTCTCGCCGAGAAATGCACGCTGCAAATAATAGCGGAGATAACTACCAGCTATATCTGCACTCATCGATGCCATGCTCAGAGCGCGGCGGATCGAAGTGTTTTTCTCGGATGTCATCTAGCGCTTACCTTTCTTCAGCAGCGCAACTCCAATCGTCAACGAGCGGTCAAGAAATGCCAGGGTGTTCTGTTTGTCTTCTGATGAATCGTAAAGCCAGAAGAGCAATGTACCGAGGTAATAGATCCAAAAGACCTCAGGTGCCAGGAACGCGAGTGGATTCTGTCTATTTCTGGGAATCGACTCCTCGATTAATTCCTCTACGAAGCCGAGATACCGATGCCGCAACTCCATTGCGCGGTGGCTGAACGGGCCAAGCGGAGATGACGGCTTCAACGCATGGAGCAACGCGGCCCCGATGAATCGTTCATAAGGCGCGAGATACTCGAGTTGACTTTCGACAAGCGCAAAAAGCTTCTCTTCGAGTGGCGCCTTACGTAAGCGCGGATTGTCACGAACGGCAGCGACGGCATGACCGACTTCCTGCTCAAAGAAGTAAAGAGCAATATCTTCCTTACTCCGGAAGTAATTGAAGACCGTTCCTTCAGCAATGCTTGCCTTGCGCGCAATGGCCTTGGTGGTAGTCCCGTCAAACCCCTTCGTCTGAAACAGACTCAACGCCGCTTTGACGATCCGATTTCGAATAGCTTGCTTGTTTTGCGCTCGACGACCGAGCGCACGTCTGTTCGGCTTTGTTTGCTTCGGACCGCGGCGCGACCTGGAAGTTGCCGCCTTTGATGTTTTCTTTGGCGCGACCATTTCTTAGTGATCCGTGAGTACGCTCATGAAATATATGAGTGTACTCACGTTTCTGTCAAGAGAATGAGTCAACACCCACTTTGAAGCTAATCACCTAGAACTACCCGACTCTCTGCGTTACCTCCGCGTGCGGCTTTCATTTACGGTCTGAGCAATCAGCAAAGCCGAGATTGGAGCACCTAACTTCACTGGCTTGCTGAGTACTGGGGAACGATCACGAAAACCGCAGTGGCACGGCGCAGCAGAGCCGCAGCCAAAAATTTCCCGCAAAGGCGCAAAGGAGCCAAGATTACAATCGAGGCTGTTCTCTTTTTCTCTTTGCTTCTTTGCGCCTTTGCGGGAAACGTTCCTACAAAACAATGCGAACTTGCTACATAAAGCACGCAGAGGTTGCGCAGAGACTTACTATTTCTCCGGGCTCCGTTGCTTGAAGTTTCTAGTGAGACGCCGAGAACTCAGAAGAGGCTCAGACAGTTGAATTTTCTTCTCGCGCTCACAAATCCAAACCATTCGCGCGTTCCGTATAGCCAGATGAGTTTTCACATATTGCCCTGACGTCGTTGCGGGAAAGGGCGACCTTCTCAAAATGGAGAAAAGCTTCTCCAGCCGGAGGTCTACCCAATTCCGGCCGCACTGACCAGGAAGAACAAAAAAAACCAATCCGCAAGAAGGGGATACACGTAATGAAAAAACCATTTGTTAGAGGCGCAGTACTCACAGCTTTGCTCTTCGCATTGACTGCCATGATGCTGGGTCCAAGCTCAACAAATTCGCTCGCCTCAAGTCACCGTGAAGCGCCGTTAATCGTCGCCGATCCACTGGCTGACAACACCGATACGTACGCATTTCGAAGTACAGAACTTGGCCGAAGCGGCTTCGTCACGCTCATCGCGAACTGGATACCATTCCAGGAACCATCTGGCGGTCCACATTTCTACAAGTTCGACGACACCGTACTCTACGAAATCTATATCGATAACACCGGCGATGGAGTCGAAGACATCACATATCAATTCCGTTTTAAGACGAAGTTCACAAACCCTGATTCAGTCCTTGGCATGGCTGCTCCCAATCAGGCGTTCGCAGGAACCGGAGGGATTGAACCACTCATCACTTCCCTCGACGATCCGGATTACAACGAACCACAGGTTTACAGTGTTACCCGCATAGACAAGAAGACGGGGAATCAGGGCGTCGTCGTCGCGAGTAATTTGATAGTACCGCCAAACAACATCGGCGAACGAACGACGCCCAACTACGAAACAGCGTTAGGTCAATCAGCTGTCTACGCTTTGCCAAATGGAGGTAGAGTCTTCGCCGGTCAACGCGACGAAGGCTTCTACATCGACGTTGGCGGAGCCTTCGACACACTGAAACTCAAATCGATTGGAGTAGCTGGTGGAATTGATTCGACGGCCGGGTTTAATGTCAGCACGATCGCGATTGAAGTCCCAATTCAGGAACTCACTCGCACTGGTAGCGTGCCATCAGAGCCGACGGCGGCTGATGCCGTAATTGGCGTTTGGGCAGTATCAAGCCGTCAAAAGATCTCGGTGCTTCGGTCAGATCCTTCGGCGGACAGTGATCCCGATGATTTAACTGTCGGACCATTCCAGCAGATTTCACGCCTCGGTTCTCCCCTGGTTAATGAACTAGTAATTCCGCTCAAGTTCAAAGACAAATTCAACCGTTCGACACCGGCGAACGACTCGCAGTTTGCGCAGTTTGTTGTTAACCCACAACTCGCTCAGTTATTGAGCGCCGTATTTGGGATTACGGTTCCCACAGCGCCCCGGAGCGATCTGGTTGCGATATTTGCTACCGGGATTCCAGTCAATCCTGTCACTGGACCAAACTTTACGACCTTCCTCTCCGACGGTCGCCCACATGAAATGCTGCGACTCAACGTGGCAATTCCACCGTCATCGAGTCCGAGCCGCCTCGGTCTTCTCGGTGGAGACGTAGCGGGCTTTCCAAACGGTCGAAGAGTATTTGACGATGTGGTCGATATTTCGTTGCGCGCAGTCGCCGGAGGCACGCCCTTCACGCCCAGTACAAACGTCGCACCGAACAACACGCTCGGTGATGGCGTGGCAAACAACGACGTGCCGTTCTTAACTCGGTTCCCTTACCTGAGTACGCCGCAGTCGGGAAACAGCACGCTCGGGGCGCCTCATCAACATCACACAATCAACGCACTGCCGCCTTTACCTTAATTAACACCCCACGTGAAGAAGAAGAGTGCGAGTAAGTCCTCGCACTCTTCAACTTCAACCACGGGGGAGAGATACACGGGTAACTGAAAGTTGGAGCTCGGCGGAAGAGGATGTAAGAAAATTCGGCCAACATCAACATCGTGGCAAAACCGTCAGTACCGAAATGCGGTAGCGTCGGGTCCGCGTCCCCCTTCACTCGGCGTTGTGGAAAAGCAGAGACCCCGACGCTACCGCGTTTCGGTGACTGTTTGCCACTGGATCGTAAGCTGTGAAGTTTGTTGAATAACTGGGAGTCCGCACATGAAAAAAATCAAGGCTGCCGCCATTTTGCTTATTGCCTTTGCCCTTCTTGGTTTTGGAGTCATAAGTATCCGATCTCTTTTGAGATCGGCGCCCGAGGTTACGAGCCCTGCCGAATCGATCAAACTGAGCAAAGCCGACCAACGAATAGTCCGAGCGCAACAGTTGATCGAACAAATCCCCAACAAGGCAGAAGGGTATAACCAGTTGGCGTCTGCGTACATGCAGAAGGCGAGAGAGACGAGTGACTTTGCTTTTAACGCCAGCGCCGACGATGCCATCACTCGGTCTCTCTCTGTCGAAGCAGATAATTACGATGCATTGAAACTGCGCGCTAAACTCCAACTAACTTACCACCGCTTCGCGGAGGCGCTGGACACGGCCCACCGAGCACAACGAGTCCGAAAGGATGATAACGACGTGTGGGGAATGATTACCGACGCGCTCGTCGAACTGGGAGACTATCCGGCCGCGATCGACGCTGCGCAGAAAATGATTGATCTTAAACCAGACAGCTCATCATTCGCGCGCGTTTCATATCTCCGTTCACTGCATGGCGACACGATTGGTGCGATACAAGCGATGAAGGCAGCGCTTAAGGCATCCGATCCGAACGACGCCGAAGGCATTGCGTGGTGTCACGTGCAACTGGGCAACGAATTGATGAATTCCGGAAAACTTCAAGCAGCCGAAAGCCAATTTGATGCTGCACTCCGAATCTTTTCGGATCATCGTTTGGCCACGGAGGCAAAGGCACGTGCAAGAACAGCAGCCGGTGATCTTCAAACTGCCGTGGCCATTTACGAACGGGAACAGATGAAGAACCGTTCTGCTGACGCTTCGCAGGCTCTTGGAGATCTATATGAGCTTCTCGGTCAAAAGGAGACCGCCAGGACTAAGTATGAAGAATTCGAGATGCTCGAACGCGAAAACGCCGTTCTCGAAAAGTCGTGGCGCCATATGCTGAACTACTGGCTGGACCACGACAAGAATCTTGAAGAGTCATTGAATCTTTCCGGCCGTGAATACGAAACTCGCAAAGATATTTTCACGTGTGATTTAGTCGCGTGGGCCTTCTTTAAGAATGGCCATTTGGAGGAGGCGAGGAAAATGATCGACGAGGCGCTGCGCACAAACACGAAAGATGCCCGCATTAATTACCACGCCGGATTGATTTTCAAGGCATTGAATATGCGCAAGAAAGCCGCACAGCATTTGAGGCTTGGCGCAGCTTTGAATTCCTCGTTCGATCCTGTCCAGGCTGAGACTGCCAAGAGAATGCTTGCACAATTATGAGAACTTCGCTTTGCCTCAAAAGTCACATCTAGCGCGAGTCGGAAGTATTTTGGTTCGTGTTGGTCCGTGTGACTTCGCGGATCGTCCTTGTTTTCTGGACAAACGGAACCATCCACGAAGTCGCTCGAACCAAACACGAAACATGTTACCAACGAAATCGATTCTTGCGGCAAAGCTTGAGGACTGAGTTCCCCAGTCGTAGATTCACTGGTTAGCTCTCGGCATCGAAAACCACCTTCGATCTTCGCGAGATGGTTTATTGATCATCGCCAATGGCATAAACAGAAGCTCTCGCAACCTTGAATGGCGCTGAGGCGTTCCGGCGACGGAGGGAGTCTGGAGCTTGGGCTGAAACCAGCTATCCCAACTACCCCATTTCTCAGACCATGTCTCCCAACTTACGGAATCACACGACGGGCCAATGCCAATCACACGGTGTTCTGATTTGCGCATGCGAACCCCCATTTGGAAAGTTTCCTAGACGGAAAAGGGGCTAAGACACCTTCTCTTAATGCGCCGTCTGTGCCACCGGCCGTCAAACCAGCAATGAATAGCGAACCATCAATAGAATCAACTTGTTAGAATATGAATAGTGCAGACTGGAGAGCCGGTAGACTAACGCGGAACGTATCGTGGTCGTACAGATCCAACTTGACGACAGAACATTTCAATCCACACCAAGCGTGGTTTAACGAATCGCCTCTTGTTTTTGCTTGTCGGCTTCGGCCCAGTCTTTTGCCGACACGAATCCCTGACTGTCGTAAATCAGCACAATGGTGCCAATCGGTAACGCCCGGCTCACCGATGCTGCGGCCGACATGGGGATGCGAATGCAGCCATGACTCTGAGGACTGTGCGGCACTGAGGGATTGCCGTGAATCGCCAGGCCGTCGCTGAAGTAATTCGGATAGTAGAGCAATCCGAGGGGTGACTTTCTCCATCCGGAGAGTTTTGAATAAATTCGGAAGCGACCACGGGGTGTGTAGGCCAGGCCGCTCATGCGCTTCTCTTTGTATCGCCTGTTGCTGCCGGTAGAAACCGGAAGCATTCTTTTGATCTTTCCTTCATCATCGATCAGCAGGAGCACTTGCCGATCCACGTCAACTTCGACATGTTTATAACCGGGGTCTTTTGGTGCCGGAGCAGTGGCGGCCAGTATCGCTTCCGCTTCCGCGCGACTGAGACGGCCCGTGATCTTACGGCCTTCCCACTTCTGAAAAAGAATCAACCCGCTTCGAGTCGTCCCATCGACGACGCCATCAACTCTACCCGTCGGGTAGCCCATCTCTGCTAGACGTGCCTCTGCATCTAGCGCTTCGCTGCGCGTCAAAGCCCGAGACGGCGCAGCCCCCTTGCGCTTATTGGTGGTGGAAGCAAAAGAGGCGGTCGCTGTGAATAGAAGAACGGAGAGTGTCGCGACAGTAACCGAGAGCCGTTTTGAGGTGCACATGAGAAATCCCCTCGAGCTCGAATAAACGTTGCCAGCAACGACACGTGTACGAGCCGAATGCTCAACTTCAGAGAAACTGGATAAGGGGACGGCAGTCAGGACGAGAGAATGCCTTGTCGGGTAGGAGCTTGCTGAAAATCTACCGCAGCCAGTCTTGTTGTTAAAAAGCTGTGTACGAGAATCACAATACTCCCTCAACCACGCGGGGTCAACGGCGTGCTTTAATCGTCGTGTCACAGCTGCAACTTTTGCGGTATGCTTTGACGAACCTGCCCCCCGAAATTGCCCCCTTTTTAATAAAGACGGCGACATCACCCATGTCCCGATCTGCAAACCGAACTTGGATATGGCTCGGAGAGTTGCCCTTTTATTGGTTCTAATTGCGGTTGCCGCCGCCGGCATCTGGGCCTTCACTCGCTACAAGGCGGCGCGACATAGCCTGTCAGAATCATCGCCTAACGACCTCGCAACTGCGGACGGTGATGCCTGGACCAAGGCAATTGAAAAGGTCAAAGAAGATCGGGGCGAGGCCGCTGGGCAAGGCGGTATTGAGATCCCGCCAGAGCTTCGCCACTACAGCGACCGTCATTGGTTTCTAGCAACGCAGGTCGCCGAAGTCACGAAGCAGAAAGTGCAAACTTGCCAGGACTTTGTAGATCTTGCCGGAATGATTCAGCGCGGCGAGATGGTTGCGGTGCCCGCCGTCACTGACAGTTACGTGCTATTCGGCGTCGGCGCCCAAGCCGATGGAGATGTGTTCAGCAAATATGAGAATGAAGAGAATATTGAGCTTTACCCTGAAGCACAACTCAACGATGTGTACAAACGCGTGAACGAACAACAGTCTGCCATACAAGCTCAGATCCGGGAGTTGAATAATCAGTTTGGAGCCTTGAAGAAAAAAGATCGGGAGAAACGATCCGAGCTGCAAAAACAGATCACGGCACGTCAGCAGGATCTGCAAGCCGTCGAAAAAGACAAGTCAGTGCTAGACGAGGTTTACAGTAACGCTCAGAGTCGCCAGAAACTACTTCGTGATTATGAGTTCATCCACACCTTCGCTTCGAATTTTCGTGGACGGTCATACAACATCGACGACTCATCAGATCGGCAGGCGCTAAAGGTGAGTATGCTGCGTTCATTGAGGCCTCCCGCGTTAAAGATCATGGCAGAGGTTGCGTCGGCTTATCACCAACAGTTCGACCGACCGTTGCCCGTGAGTTCACTGGTCCGACCGGAACAGTATCAGCGTGCGCTGCGGCGTGTGAACCGTAATGCCGTGCTGATCGATATTCCCCCACATTCCACGGGCCTGGCATTCGATATTGACTATCGTTATATGAGCGCTCGAGAACAATCGTTCGTCATGGCCGAGCTCGCACGCTTGGAAAAAGAAGGTCGAATCGAAGTGATACGCGAGAGCAACGCTAATTATCATGTGTTCGCTTTCGTGAACGGTACACGTCCAAGTGACGATATGATCAGAGCGTCTCTAGACGAGGCAGGCGCGCCAGTGGAGGCGGCTCACCACTCGGGCGCAAAGGCGTCGAAGGCAAAGGTAAAGAGCAAGCCAAAGGTAAAGAGCCGCCGCCCTACAAAATCGACGCCGAGAAAGCGACGCCGATGAGTCGCTATTGCGGGCCCAGAATTTGTTATTCTAAGTACTGTTGATCGTCGAACCATTAGTGCTCTTCGAGCATCTTATGGCTTCCCCCGACAATTCACCTCACTCCGATAAATAACCGAGAGCGCTGTAATGAAAACTGCCAGAGTTTATTTTGTGATTCTTGCTGTGCTGGTGGCTTTTGTGCTGAGTGCGGTTTCCGTCGCTCACACGCGTGGTGACCAAGAGCAAACTCAAAAGACTGAATCGCCGGTCAAGCCGACGGTACTGATCAGAGTTCCAAATAACTCGAACGTGACCAACCCATCTCCGACTGCCTCTGCGACGTTCGCGGATGCGGCGGCGAAGAATACAGTTTTCAGGGATCAATTAACCTGGACATTCGGCGGAAAGCAGCAGCACGGATGGTATCTGTATGATCTGTTGCTTCGAGAGACGTTACGCACGCCGAGCAGTACCCCAACGTCTGATTTCGCTGCAGCCCTGTCAACTTGGCAGGAAACGCGCGGCTTGGATGCTAACGGAATCCTTGACGAAGACTCATTTATGGCATTGGTCGCATACTGGCAAAGCAATCGGTTGAAAGAGCGAACGCCAGCCAGCGCTGACCAGCTGGTGACCGCACCCGCATCAGAGTTCTACGATCCGGAACGCGACGCTGAGTTACGGCAGGTCGAGCGCAACACGTATGAGGCCTACAAACGAATGCTCACCGCGGCGATCGCTGATCCAACCCTAAAACTGGATCACGTGCAACGAGACCAACTTGCGCCCACAGAACAATTCTTCAAGATTATTTCAGCGCATCGCTCACGCGAGTATCAAGAGAAGTTGCGGCGAGAATCACCGAACGCAGGAAGTGCGGGACTGGCTGTGAATAGTCCTCACTTTACAGGACGTGCTCTGGACATCTACGTAGGTGGCGATCCTGTCGACACCAGAGATTCAAATCGCGCGATTCAGGTCAATACTCCGGTTTACAGGTGGCTGGTGCAGAACGCTGAACGGTTTGGGTTTCGTCCGTACTTCTACGAACCATGGCATTGGGAATACGTGAAGTAAGATCGTATTCAGTACCGTTCGCGATAGCGGACGGCCAGGCTCAATTCACTAATTAGCGAAAGATGAATCCTTCACAAAACGGGTCGTCCGGATCGAAATAGAATTCGTGACGACCCGTTATCCAAGCAGAGCCGCTGACTCTCGGAATGACGGCGTCATACGAACCAAACTTCGTCTCATCGACAATCTCGACTGCCATCGTACTTCCGAGAATGCTCTCGATAACGATCCGCTCGTTCAATCCTAAGTCGCCTCTCGCATGATGTAATGCCGCGCGAGCACTGACGCCGCTGCCAGTGGCAGAACGATCCAGTTCACCATCAGCGAAAATGCAAACATTGCGGCTGTGATGGCCCGATGTCATCGCAGGAGCAGTGAATATCGTCCCGTAAAGGAAACTCAGATCCTGCTCGAATGGATGGCGAATTGGGAATGCGTTCATCACGGCGTGCTTTATGCGACGCCCTTTATCAATGAGCGCACTAGAGTGTTCCGGAGTGAGCGTCAAGCCAACATCGCTCGCGTCAACGAAAGCATAAAATGCTCCGCCATACGCGACGTCAAACGGCACACTGTCAATCCCAGCCACATCGATTCTTTGATCGCGCAAATAAACGAATGACGGAACATTAGTAAAAGCCGCTTCCGTCACCTTCCCTTCTCCCAGCTTTGCTGTCGCATGAATCTTTCCGGCTGGTACGTTGATCGTGAGATTTATGGATCTCACTAAGCCGGTTTCGATCGCGAACTTCGTCAATGCGATGATCGCATGACCGCACATCGTGCTGTAGCCTTCGTTGTGAAGAAAGAAAACGTCGAAGTCGGCATCAGCAGACGGAGTAATGACGGCGCCATACATATCTGCATGGCCGCGCGGTTCCCACATTAAGCCTCTGCGAATATGATCGTAATGCTCGCGAAAGTAACGCCGCTTCTCGAGTACGTTTTGTCCTTCGAGCGGCGGCAATCCATCGATAATGATACGCAGCGGCTCACCGCCGGTGTGCATATCAATGGTGGTGATCTTGGTCCAATGTTCTGGGGGTTGCCAGTTGATTGATTTCAATGGATTGTAAGGACACTCATTTCTTCTCGCTGACGCAAAACAGCGTGTTCTGGCCGCGCAGGAATATTTCACCATCAGCAATTACCGGCGCTGCGATGAATACCTGGTCAGTAAGTTTGTTGGTTGCGATTACTTCAAACTTTTCGCCAAGCTTCAAAACCACTACGTCTTCGTTCTCAGTTGCCAAATAGAGTTTGCCGTTCGCCGCAACAGGCGAGGCTTTTAGATTGTACGAACCAGCTAAGCGGACTTGTGAGTAGAAAGGTTCACCCGTAGTCGCATTGAAAGCACTGACCATTCCATTATCAGTTACAACGTAGAGCTTGTTCTCGTGCAGTACCGGCGATGTCGTGTAAGCAAGCCCGCGCGTGTGATTCCAAACGATGGCCTCGGAGTTTGTTAGATCACCCTCCTTGCCGAGTTTGACGGCCATGAGTCGCGGATCGCGATATCCACTCATCACATAGACCATACCATCAGAATAGACCGGCATTGGAATTACGTTGCTTCCGAGTCCGGCCGCTTGCCAAAGCACGTTGCCGGTTTTCGGGTCATAGCTGCGGACTCTTCTGCTCGCGGCCACGACTACCTGCGTGCTGCCGTTATGTTGAATGGCGAGCGGTGTACTCCACGAACTTCCTTCGTCGCGCGCGACACGCCACAACTCTTTGCCCGTGCGTTTGTCGAGTGCGACGATAAATGAGCCCGCTTCATGATCGAAGACCGCGATAAGCCGATCATCGATCAGTAAAGGTGCACTGCCTTCTCCAAAGGAGAGACGGATCTTCATTTGGACGCCGAGATCCTTTTCCCAGATCAACTTCCCGTTGAAGTCGTAACAATAGATTCCACGCGAGCCGAATGAGACGTAGACGTATCGGCCATCGGTCGATGGGGAGTTAGAAGCGAAACTGCCGTAAGTGCGATGATGTCCTTCGTGCGGTTCGCTTACTTTAGCAGTCTTCTGCCAGAGCAGCTTTCCTGTCTTTCGATCGAGGCACAACACATCGAAGCGATGTTCGGGTTGAGGAACGGCCTCACCACCGGGACGACGACCGCTTCCTGCTTGCACATTAGCAGCGGCTGCCTGGTTCCCTCCGGTCGGTTGGGCTGCGGGTTTTCCAGTAGGAACAGCTGTAGTCAGAAAGATTCTATCGCCCCAGATAACCGGCGTTGAGAAACCGCGACCCGGGATACTGGCTTTCCATTTAATGTTCTTTGTGTCGTTCCAATTGGTGGGCGCGTCACCACGCGCAAGTCCATTGAAGAATGGACCACGCCACTGCGGCCAATGTGCCTGGTTGTTATTCTGAGCCTGAACAAATCCGGCGAATGCAAGCAACAGGAAGGTCGAGCCAAGAGCAATCCAGATCCTTTTCATTCGAGTCTCCTGCGGACAAACGATTTTGAGAGCGTTTAAGAAAATCCAAGGATGCCGGCCATCATAACGGCGGACTAACGGAATTGTGAAGTTCAAGCGTCGTCGATTAGATATCTCCTGGAACTACTCAACTCTCAGCGTGTCCTCGGCGTACTCTGCGGCTCGGCGGCTTAATTGAATGCGCAATACTAATCAGCAAACAACGTAACTGAATAACGTTTTTGACTTTCTGGTTTGTTGAGTATTCAGGACCGTCCCCGTGAACCGCAGAGACGCGGAGGCCGCCGAGAACGCGCAGAGAAGTTGAGTGATTCGGAACAGCGAATGCGGCACCACTCGATCACCTCCTAAATATGTGAACCGTTAAGATCAAATTCTACGTGAATCGTATGCCCAATGTAGTAAAGCCTGTCGCTGTCTGGGACGGCACTCCAATTCTCCTGGCGGACAATTCTTTCTGATCTGCGCAATGTGACGCCGCATGGCCCGCCATCGTTTTATTTGTCGCTCATCATCCGGACAACGCCGCCCCATGTAGTACCGACAATACCATTGGAACCAACCGCGCGGATCCTCGTGGTAAATCCATCCGTTCTTTCGCCACACTGAAAGAGGAACCGACGCATTTACGCCGAAATAATTCAACTTCGGATCGTGTCGTTTTGGTGAGAGCTTCGCTTTTCTAAACCACGCTCGTGGGAATTCGTGCTGACAATCAGTCATATACCTGCCGCCGAAAACACCGAGCTCGAGCATCTCGCGTGGACTCAATTCGGGCGTGAAATCTGGATGGAAATTCCGCCCGACAGGTTCTACACAAAAATACACGTAACCGGACTGCATGCGATCGTTCACCTCGACGCGACGTTTCGTCATAATTACTTTGTCGCGACACTCCGGCAGAAAGATTGTAATTTGGTTATCAACACCAGCGTAGGAAAACTGCGTAACAAATTGCTGATAGTCTCCGTCGTTTCCTCCAGATCGATATTAGCTGCGAAGTCCCCGAATTCTTATTTTAGAAAACAGAAATTACATGAGGATAGCAAATGGAAGAGCTCCAATTATCAAAACCACCTGTCGCGACAGCTGAAATGCTTATTCGCCAACCACCGGCAAAAGTGTTCGAGGCTTTTATCGATCCTGAAATTACCAAAAAGTTCTGGTTCACCAAAAGCACTGGACGTCTGGAAGCCGGCAAACACATTACCTGGACATGGGAGATGTACAACGTCTCCACTGAGGTAGACGTCAAGGAGATAGAACCCCATAAGCGGATCGTGATTGACTGGGGAAACCAAGGCGAGATGACCACGGTTGAGTGGGTCTTCACTCCCTATAACGATGACGCGACGTATGTCACGATAACGAATTCAGGTTTCCACGGAGACGCAGACAAAGTCGTCAGTGATGCGCTCGATTCCAAAGGCGGGTTTACCTGGGTCCTTGCTGGTCTGAAAGCACTGCTCGAACACAACATCGACTTGAATGCGATAGCCGACGCCTTTCCAGAAGGGCTAAAACGAGAATAGTCGAAGGTTCGCTGCCAAAAATCCATCCAAAGGTACCCCGAGCCCTCTCTTTTTGCGCGTTAGTTAGTGGAGGGTCTTTTAACGGCGCGGCCGGATCGCTAGAAGCGCTGGTCAGCGATCCGATCCGATGAATTACATTAAGAGACGCAGCAATGAAACGGTGTCCCACATGTCAGCTCTTATATGGCGATGAGCGTCTGAAGTTCTGTCGCTATGATGGCGCTCCGCTAGCGCCAGAACCTCCGCTGCCAGAAGAAGCACCCACGATTCGCTTCTCACCAGCCAGGGTCAGCAAAGAATTCGCGTGGCTCGAAGACGATCCGAACACAGACAGGAACCGACTATATCGAGACACGCAGAGGTTCGATACTCTGTAGCTTTCGGATGCTCAAGTTCCTACTAATTCGTCAGCCAAGTGTCCGGTATGCTTCAAGCTTGTCGTCGTGATCCGCTTCACTCGAGCTCGAGTTTTTCGGCATCTTAATGACAAGCCAAAGCGTATCAAACACCAAACAGCGTATAATCCCACGGTTCTACCACCGAGGGTTCGTGTGACTTCGTGGATCGTTCCGTTTGCCCAGGAAAGCAAGGACGATCCACGAAGTCACAGGAACCCACACAAAGAAAGTACTTCCGACCCGGGCTAGATGTGACTTTTAAGGCAAAGCCGCCTCCGTTGTTGTAAGCCTTGTCGCCTATTCAATTTATCGATCACGCAATCGGTTTGGCGAGATGTAGAGGGTAATCCGGTAATCATGAATCCTGGCCAACTGCGTGCTGAAAGGTAAACAAATGACCAACCTAACTCTTTCTCGTCGCAGATTCTCAAAACTGATCAGTGTCGGAGCTGCTTACGCAGCGCTCGAATCATTGCCAATTGCCAACTCAACCTTCGCCGCGAAGCCATCACCGATAATCGACGGTGTTGTACGTCTGAGTTCCAATGAGAATCCCTATGGGCCACCGGCCGCCGCTTTGAAAGCAATGACTGACGGGTTCAGCCTCGCGTGGCGATATCCAGATGAATACGCCGACATGCTTGCTGACGAGTTGGCACGAATGCACAACGTTCCGCTTGATCAGATTCTTCTCGGCAACGGTTCTGGAGAGATTCTGAAGCTGTGTGCAGCTGCTTTTACGAACAAGGACAAGAAGTTGCTAATGGCGAACCCAACGTTCGAAGCGATCTCTCGACATGCGGGTGCTGCCAACGCTGAGGTCGTGAAGATCGAACTGACGTCCGATTACCGGCACGATCTCCCGCGAATGCTTGCTGCAGCAAACGGCGCCGGCCTGGTCTATATCTGCAACCCCAATAACCCGACAGCGAGCATTACTCCAAAACAAGAGGTCTTGGACTTTCTCTCAAAGGTGTCGCCTGCGACGATTGTTTTGGTCGATGAGGCCTACCATCACTACGTCGACAGCAGCAACTACGAAAGCGTAGTTGGACTCGTGAAGGACCATCCGAATTTAGTCGTTGCCCGCACCTTTTCGAAGATCTACGGCATGGCAGGCTTACGCTGCGGCTACTGCGTGACGCAGCGCGCAAACATCGGAATCATGCGCGCGCATCAGACCTGGGATAGCGTGAACATCATGGCAGCCGTTGCAGCTCTGGCAAGCGTGAAAGATCCGAACCATGTTTCGGGCGGTCGCAAGCTAAATGATGAGGTAAGAAAAAGCGTCTGTGCAGAACTGGATAAGGCTGGTTACCGCTACATCCCTTCGCATGCGAACTTCATGATGATAGATGTTCGACGTGAAGTGCGACCCGTCATTTCTGCATTGCGGAGTCGCGGCGTCGAAGTTGGACGGCCATTCCCTGCCCTGCCAAATTTCCTGCGCGTCACGATCGGCACGAGCGCTCAAATGAAGTCTTTCCTGACAGCGTTCAATGAGGTGATGGCTTAGTCCTAATTCCGCTTCGATGTCTGAGTAGTGATGGCGTCGTCGACCAGCATGCCATCCAACTTCAGCTCAACAAGCGCGATGTGCAAGACAATCAGCACTCAAGTTTCACTGAAACAACTCAAGCTGAAATAGATACAAGTTAGGAAGGGTGGTTTACCCCCGCTCAAGATCCACAACACGCAACTTCAGGATCAGAGTGCGACGTACGAAATCATCAGCGCTCAACCCTAATGAAATAGGTCAAGCTTAGTTAATCGCAGTCAGGAAGGGCGGTTTACCCCCCCTCAAGATCCACAACACTCAACTTCAGGATCA
>DATIBJ010000126.1:0-35645 GCA_035457565.1 Pyrinomonadaceae bacterium
CACCTTTGCGCACGGAGTGTTGGATTTTACATGACTTTACGTGTGTGTTTTACAACAGCGTGAGCGACGCAAGCCTTCCAGAATTCAAGGTCACACTTTCCGTTTTTTCCAATTCATTTCTATCGCCTCGTTTGTCTTCCCATTTCTTCCATGAGCGTTGTTCTGGCACATCCATTGACATGGATCCGCAATGAGATGAGTTCTCCACAACAATCGAATCTCCCTTTCGAAAAGCAAAACATAAATTTCAAAAAGGCGAAGGAGCTGCCGATCTACCTAACGTTGAAAGAAGTCGCAGCTCTGCTGAAGGTAAAGCCAAGGACAATCTATGCCTGGGTTAGCGACAACAGGATTCCATTCGAGCGCAAAGGCAGTCTCTTGCGATTCAGACTTGATGCGGTTCTCGCTTGGAATGAACCAGCGCGATAAAGAAAAGGAACGGGAGCTAAGTCGCAGAAATGGCGAGAGGTGCGCGTGGTAAACTGGCGCCGCTCCTGTGATGGCTGCAACCGGAAAGGAGCACGATGTCAGTTTACAAGCGAAGGGGAAAATGGTTCTGTGACATCACGATCGATGGCCGGCGAGTGCAGCGAGTTTTGAAGAAAGCCCGAACGAGAGCACAAGCCATCAAAGCCACGACCGTGATTGAGAACAAGGTCTTTGAAAAGCGATACCAAATTGAGAGGAGGCCGGAGGTTCGCTTTGACAAGTTCGTCAAGGATCATTTCCTGCCTTACTCAAAGTTACACAAGCGGACGTACCCGGACGACGTGTTGGTTTGCGAGATGCTTGACGAGACGTTTGGGCGGATGATGATTTCTGAAATCACTCCACCGGCGATCGAGAAGTGGAAGCAAAAGCGTCGCGAGGGAAAGACGATGTACAAGCGGCAGCGAAATCCGGCAACGGTAAATCGCGAGCTGTCTGTGCTATCGAAGATTTTCTCTCTGGCATTCGATGCAGAACTGATCGAAAGCAATCCTTGTCGCCGAGTGCGGAAGTTTCGCACGAACAGCGGAAGGATGCGTTACCTGACTTTCGAAGAGGAGGCGAAGCTGTTTGAGAGACTTAAAGGTCAAGAATGGGTACAGCGGATCGTCACGATGGCCATTAACACCGGAATGAGACAGGGTGAGATTTTTGATCTCACGTGGTTCGAGGTCGACTTACCGCGAGGCGTGATTCACATTCGAGTCTCGAAGAACGGCAAGGATCGATTCATCCCGATCAATCAGACGGTCCGTGCGATGTTGGAAGGATTGCCGCACACCAACGAGCATGTCTTTCCAAGTCCACGGACGAAGGGACGTTTGATCGACGTTAAGAGTCGATTTGATCTGGCGAAGAAAGAGGCAGGCATCAAGGATTTCCGCTTTCATGACCTGCGCCATACCGCGGCGACGCGGATGGCTGACTGCGGAGCGGATGCTTTCACGCTTGCGGCAATCTTCGGTTGGTCAGATGTCAGAATGGCTCTGCGCTACACTCACGCCACGGATGAGGCGAAGCGCCGGGCAGTCGAAAACTTGGTAAAACCCATTGGACCAAGTGACGAATCGGTGACAAATGAAAAAGGCAGGGTAGCAGCCCTGCCTTAAGTAGTTGATTCTTTTGGTGGAGCAGAGGGGGGTCGAACCCCTGACCTCCGCATTGCGAATTAGACGCACGGCAAAAACGTAAGTATTTGCCTTTTCGAAAGTTGCAGCCACCGTAGAAAAATCGAGGTTTTCCGGTTCTTTACCATTCGTTGCCGTCCCATATACGTCGCGTGCTGGTATTTTTGGCCACGTATTGGCCAGTTGTAAACCTAAAACGTTAGCAGTTTTGATTTGGCTATCGGATCGTTCTTTCTCCTCGCAAGTTGGTCAAAGCGCTCCCGCACAGATCCACTTACTCCATAAGTCGCACATCGCCTGCGGAAGCTCACGATCAATTAAGTCCGGCGACTTTCTCTAAGACCGCGCAGAAAGATCCAGTGCAGTAAGTAGGCGGCTATGTAGGGGCTCTAGCCAACAGGAGCAGACTATCGCGTGGTGAGAGTCGCATGATGTCTTAAATCTGTGTTTCAGCCAGTGTCGTGAGGTTCCTATTGATTATGGCCATCTCATTATGATATACAGGCCACCTCGATCTTTTGATGCAACAATGTCGTGGCGATTTAAGGCAACTTGCTCCACGTAAAAAACTGCTAAAGAGCTGCTAGGTTTCGATGGGATTTATTTGAACCTCGCGCACTCTGAGGCGCGGGGTTTTTCATTTGTCCTGCACTCGCTTTAGAAGTCCACGCCTTCAAATCACCACGCAGACTTTCCGGAAGGAGACTGCGATGGCTATTACCGAAGAAAAAACCAGAATCAGTGACATTGAGTCGCCCTCGCTTTGGCCTCGTTATGAGTTTGACACCTTGGCGCTGCACGCAGGGGTTTATCCGGATCCAAGTACAGGCGCAATGCTCACGCCGATCTATCAAACTACAACGTATCGGCAGGAGGCCGTAGGCCGGGACAAAGGATTTACTTACAGCCGCTCCGGTAATCCGACCGTCTCCGCACTTGAACGGAGATTGGCGGCCCTGGAAGGAGCAGAGTTCTGTACCTGTTACGCCACCGGTCTCGCTGCCACCACCGCGCTCTGTCTGGCTTTGCTTCGATCAAGTGATCGAGTGGTGTGCTCACAAGCCGTTTATGGTGGCACGGTGCGACTGTTTCGTCAGGTTCTTGAACCGTTTGGGATAACGGCGGAGTTCGTTGACACCTCTGACGAAAAAGCATTTGCCAACGCTCTTCGCAAACCTGCGCGCGTCGTTTTCATTGAGACACCGGCCAACCCAACGCTGAGACTTACCGACATTCGCCTGGCCGCTCGTCTGAGCAAAGAAGCTGGAGCCTTACTGGTCGTGGATAACACTCTGCTCACTCCTGCATTGCAACGTCCTTTTGACTTCGGCGCGGACATTGTTCTTCATTCGACCACGAAGTTTATCGAAGGTCATAACGCAACCGTTGGCGGTGCTTTAATTACTCGCGACCCGGAATTGCAGGATAAGCTCGCGTTCACACGAAACGCTATTGGCGCAATTCAATCACCCTTTCCCGCCTGGCTAACCCTACAAGGCGTCAAGACCTTACCGCTGCGAATGGCCCGCCACTCAGAAAATGCCCTGAACATTGCGCGGTTTCTAACGGACCATGATCGGGTGACGAAAGTAATCTATCCAGGTTTTCAGTCCTTTCCGCAATTCGAACTGGTCCAACGTCAACAAACTTCCGGTGGTGCGCTGATCGCATTCGAGGTGGAGGGAGGCGTAGAAGCCGGAGTACGTCTCATGAACTCAGTGCGCTTATGTGCGCTGGCAGAGAACCTCGGTGCTGCAGAAACAATTATTACGCATCCGGCTTCGATGACCCACGCAGATGTTCCACGGGCGCAAAGAGAAGCGGCGGGTATCACTGACGGGCTGGTGCGCCTATCGGTGGGACTTGAGAACCCAGCGGATCTGATCCGCGACTTGGTGGACGCGCTGGGTTGTTGAACCGGTCATCAGTTTACTACCTCGCGCACATGAATGAACGGACCAACTGCGGCGCGAAGTAAGGGGGAATTCGAGATGAGTAAAAGAAAAACCATCGTTTTGAAGTTTGGCAGCTCTGTTCTACGCAGCGAGGCAGACCTGCCCAGCGCCGTTCATGAGATCTATCGTCATTGGCGCGAAGGTAAGCAGGTCATTGCAGTCGTCTCCGCCTTTGGCGATACAACGGATCAATTGACACAGCGCGCTGAGAGACTATGTGTGCAGCCTGATCACTCAACGCTCGCTGCTCTCCTCGCGACAGGAGAAACCGCGTCATCTGCATTGCTGGGCGTGGCTCTGAATCGAACTGGGATTCCGTCTCGTCTACTTGATCCTGTGCAAGCCGGTTTGCGCACCGTGGGCGGTCAGCTCGAAGCCGATCCAGTGGCCGTCGATACGGCGCGGCTGCATGCTGAATCAAAACGGGCCGTGGTTGTGCTGCCTGGCTTCGTCGGCCGGGCCGAACAAGGTGACACCACGCTTCTGGGTCGCGGCGGGTCAGACTTTTCCGCCGTGTTTCTCGCACATCATCTAAGGGCCGATTGCATCCTGCTCAAAGATGTGGACGGCCTCTATACCAGCGATCCAGCGAGTCAAACAGTCCGAGCCGCTCGATTCGAGCAGGCCAGTTATGATACCGCTCTACGCTTAGGCGGCACCGTTGTCCAGCATAGGGCTGTCCGCTTTGCTTCCGCCAATAAGCTTCGTTTCACCATCACCAAAATAGGCTGCGCAGCCTTTACCGAAATTGGATCATTCGTCGATCGGATCGATACCTCAGGAACTTCCATGGAGCCGGTCCGAGTAGCTCTACTCGGGTGCGGCACGATTGGTGGGGGAGTGTTTGAAAGACTGACGGCGTTGCCGGAGTTATTTACAGTAATCGGGGTCGGCACACGCAGTACCAACTGCGCTCGGACCGCAGGTGTTTCCGATTCTTTAGTGACTTCTGATCTGGAGGCATTGGTCGCAAAACCTTGCGATGTGGTCGTGGAGTTAATTGGCGGCACCACGCGAGCGGCCGACTTGACTGAACGAGCATTGCGCCGAGGCAGGGAAGTGGTAACCGCCAACAAGGCATTGTTGGCTCACGCCGGGCCCGAGCTGGAAGAACTTGCGGCCGAGCGTGGCGTCACCTTGCGTTACAGCGCCGCTGTGGGTGGGGTGTTACCCGCGCTCGAAACAATCAGAAGAGTAAGAGCGAATGGCCCGGTGCGAGGATTCTCAGGAGTGCTGAACGGCACAACCAATTTTGTCTTGGATCGATTGGCCCAAGGGGATGACATGGGCGTAGCCGTAAGAGATGCACAAGAGCATGGCTATGCCGAGGCGGATCCGCGTGCGGATCTGGATGGTATAGACGCGGCGGAGAAATTGATCCTGCTTACCCGTGCTGCGTTTGACTTCAATCTCCCAATGAACGCTGTCGCACGCCGAGGGCTTGAAGGCCTAAACCCGAGGATTCTTAGAAACGTCCATGAGCAGGGGAAGATCGTGCGACTGATCGCCGACTGCCAACGTATCACCGGGCGAATAAAAGCAAACGTCAGACCCGTTGAGCTCCCTTTAGATCATCCGTTCGCCCAAGTCAGTGGCGTGGAGAACAAACTGATAGTTGAATCTGAAGTCGGCGAGCCGATCACTGTATCTGGCAAAGGCGCTGGACGTTGGCCCACCACCGAAGCGGTGATGGCTGATCTGTTTGATCTAAGGTGTTCCCAAACCGAGGAAGCTTTGGAGGCTTGCGCATGAAAATATCTACTCGCTGTGTTCTCACTGATCGGTTAGCTGATCCTTATGGTGCGATCGCTCCGCCAATCTATCAGACGGCAACCTTTCGCCAACTTACGGCCACAGAGTTCGGCGAATACGATTACACCCGCAGTGGAAATCCGACTCGGGCTCTGCTAGAGCATCAGCTCGCCGAATTGGAGGAAGGGGGATACGCCTGCGCTTTTGCCAGTGGCATGGCGGCGATCACTGCACTGACGCGGTTGGTTGAGCAGGGAGAGGAGATTATTGCTGGCGACGATTTATATGGCGGGACGATCCGGTTGTTGGAGAAGATTCTACCTCGTCAGGGCATTGCGGTTCGCTACGTTGATACTACTGATCTCCGTGCAGTGCAGGCCGCTCTTACGACTAAGACCAGATTGATCTTAATTGAAACACCCAGTAATCCCTTGTTACGTATCTCCGATATCCGAGGGCTCGCAGCTATTGCCCGGACGCATCGAGTCTTGTTGGCGGTGGATAACTCGATGTTGTCGCCTTGTCACCAGAGACCTCTGACTCTGGGAGCCGACCTAGTCCTCCATTCCGCAACCAAGTTTCTTTGCGGTCATAGCGATCTGATGGCCGGAGCTGTGATAACCAGCGATCTCGCACTGCACGAACGTATCGCTTTCCAGCAGAACGCTGAAGGCGCCGGGTTGAGTCCTTTCGAGTCTTGGTTGCTCCTCAGGGGCATAAAGACGCTTGCGATCAGGGTCGAGCGGCAAAACAAGACGGCTCTCAAGGTAGCCCAGTTTCTGGACTCGTCCGGCAAGGTTGAGCAGGTCTATCATCCCGGTCTTATGAATCATCCGGGACGTGAAATTCATCGCAGCCAATCGGATGGTGATGGCGCGGTGGTGACCTTTACCACGGGGGACAAAGAATTTTCGAAACGAATAGTCGAGTCAACTAAGTTGTTCACGATTGCGGTCAGTTTCGGTGCCGTCGGTTCAACCATAAGTCTTCCTTGCCGAATGTCCCATGCGAGTATTCCTGAGACTCTAAGGGATCGTCTGGCGCCACCAGCGGATCTCGTGCGCCTCTCAGTAGGTATCGAGGATGAGAACGATCTGATCGAAGATCTGCACCGAGCGTTTACCATGGCGCAAAATCACAAAGCTGTTGGGTTACCAGCAAGTGCAGCGAATTATTGCTGAACCTGTTGCTGGTGCAAACCCTGCTTGGCTGAAATCCCTTACCTGAAGAAGTTGTACGAGAAGTACAAAGAGAAAGGGTTCGAGATTCTAGGCATGGACTCGGAGACGCTCAGCCCGGGCGAGGAGGCCGACCCGGAGTTTGCCAAGGAGACCGAGAAGCGGGCGAGGCACATCGTCAAGACCCGCAGGTCGTCGTGGACGCTTGCCACGAGCGAGACGCTGTAGCGGTCAAGATCTTCAAGGTCGAGAGCCTCCCGACGAAGGTACTGATCGACCGGGACGGCAAGGTCGAGCTCAAGTGCGAAAGCGGTTGCAGTCAATTTCGTAAATCCGGACTTTGTAACCGACAACTCGCTCGGTGGTATTCAGTAGCTTTGCTGCGCGCTTGCGATTGCCGCGGGTTGTCTTAAGAGCGTCCATAATGATGTCTCGCTCGAAAGCCCCGACGGTATTCTCGAGCGAAAGCTGCGTCACCGTTCCCGAGCCTTCCGCCGTTTGTAGAGTGGGCGGCAAATGATGTCCGTGAATTACATTTGTTTCACATACAAGCACGGCACGCTCAACGATGTTTTCGAGTTCTCGGACGTTCCCTGGCCAGTGGTACGAAGCGAGCATGTCGATCGCTGGAGTGGAGATGCGTTTGATACTTTTGCCATGCTCGCGCGCGTACTTCTCAAGAAAGTGATCTGCCAACAGTAGAACGTCGGATTTACGCTCGCGCAGAGGTGGCATGAAGATCGTGAAGACGTTGAGTCGATAGTAGAGATCTTCGCGAAACTCACCATTAGCAATCGCCTGTTCCATATTTTTGTTGGTGGCGGCGATCAAGCGGACGTTCACTTTGATGGTTTCAGTACCGCCCAAACGCTCAAACTCTCTTTCTTGAAGTACACGCAGCAGCTTGATCTGGGTTGAGACGTTGAGATCGCCAATCTCGTCCAGAAAAAGTGTGCCGCCCGCAGCTAATTCAAAACGGCCCTTCTTACGGCCCTGTGCTCCGGTAAAGGCGCCCTTCTCATATCCAAACAATTCAGATTCAATCAGAGTTTCAGGTAGCGCTGCGCAACTCACTTTGATGAAAGGTTTGTTTGCGCGTAGCGAGTTGTAGTGAATTGCATGAGCAATCAACTCTTTGCCGACACCCGATTCGCCACGCAGCAGGACAGTGGTGTTTGTTCTGGCAACTTGAGTTACTTGTTCGTAGACCTGACGCAGCGGTCCCGAGTTCCCGATGATGTGACTGAAGTCATAACGCTCACGCAACTCTTGCTTCAAATGGATGTTCTCATCCAACAATCGCTGTTTGTCTGATTCAATCAAATGATCAACTTTTATTGCCTGAGCGATCATCGTCGCGATGATCGAAAGAAACTTCGTCGCGCGTTCGTAGTCGCGATCGGCTTTGTAGTCGAGATCCACTCCCAAGACGCCGACTGGTTTCCGGTTAACGGTGACCGGTACACAAAGGAAGGTCAACTCCTTCTTCAATGGCTTCTTACGAGCATTCATGCGATCTAGAAACATAGGCTCTTGACTGATCTGCGGCACCACAACAGGTTTGCCAGTTTGTGCGACCCTTCCGGAGATACCTTCCCCAAGCTGGTAGCGAATGCGCAGCGCTCGATTCTCGTCCAAACCGTACGACGCAACAATGCGCAGCTCAGTCGTATCTTGATCAATCAGCATTACCGAGCCGCGCATCATGCCGTGGTGTCGTCCCAGGATCGCGAGGATTCGCGCCATTGCTTCTTTGAGCTCTAGTGTTCCTGCGAGCAATTCCCCTGTTTCGAGAAATGTGACCAGCTTGCGTGCCTCGGCCTCCTGCGGCGTCCTTTGTTTAGTGCCACGCCGCTCAACGTTTCTGGTCTTCCTCATAAGTTTCGCCCGGCAGAGTGAACTCGATTTAACTCGTAACCGGAGTTGTCCCACGCTTTGCTGCCTGCTGATGCAACACTTCCAAAAACGCAGCGGCCGCATGGGAGAACGTGATATTCCGGCGATGCGTAACCCAGAGCGTCCGCAAGTAACTCAATCCTTCGACGGGAACGGTTGCTAACGTCCCACGCGCTAACTCTTCCGCAACACACATGTGAGGGACAAATGCCAGACCGATTTTGAGCTGAACAAATCGCTTGATAGTCTCTACGGTTGCTAACTCAAGTGCGATATTTAGTGGCGTGTGATGCTGAGCGAATGTTTCCACGACCTTGTGTCGCGAGCCGCTTTTTACGTTGTGTGCGACGAAGGACTCATTACCCAATTCTTTAATCGTAACGGATTCACGTTTCGCGAGAGGATGGTCTAAGTTCAAGATCAATACGAGCCGATCATCCAGAATGGGAAACGTCTCCAGGTCTTTGTCCTCTGGCTCGAAGGCAAGCAGTGCGAAATCGACGTTACGATCCAGCACTTCTCTCGGAAGGACCTCTGAAACATTTCGATAGATCTCGACTCTAACGTGTGGATGTTTTTCCCGGTACTGCAGAATTAACTGGGGCAAAAGATACAGCGACGTACTTTCATTCGCGCCGATTCGAACTCGACCGCGTTCCAATGAGCGGAGTTCTGAGACGGCGTTTTGCGCCCGGTCACGCAATGCCAGCATTCGAAGCGCATAGTCGTAGACCAATTGGCCAGCGTCGGTTAGCGTTGGCGTCTTCTGCGAACGATCAAAGAGAGGCGCCCCGATCTCCTCTTCCAGCCTTCGAATGGCAATGCTCACCGCCGGCTGCGTCCGGTAAACGCGCAAAGCTGCCTTCGAAAAACTTCCCGTCTCAACGACCGAGACAAAGAACTCAAGTTGAGCTAGTTCCATTCGGCGGGCGTCCTTTGCGGCCGGATACTACCATAACTTCACTCCGCCCAACTATCCTTCGAACTACAATTTTGTAGTCGTGATCAAATCAAACGACAGAAATGTCGTTTCGAATTCCAGGTTCTTCGATGAGACTTCCAAGCAAAAGTGCCGTATTGGTAAAGAAGTCTCAGATTCTTTAGGTTTCACGCGCGGAATTAGAAGTGGCACGTCGGTTGTTAGAACAGCGTCGAGACATCACTGACTCAGACCGTGGAGAACACGCCCGGAGGAAACTGGATGAAACGACCGCGCAAGGCGTCACTACTCTTTCTCGCATTCGTTACGATAGTCGCAACCTCGCTCACAGCCGTCGGACAACAAGCCGACCCCGAAATCGCACGAAGACTTGCACAGGTTGAAGCCGCTGCTTCAACTGCGCAATCGGGTGCAGACAATGCCTGGATGTTGGTAAGCGCAGCACTGGTTTTGATGATGACCGGTCCGGGCCTCGCTCTGTTTTATGGTGGCCTGGTCAGAAAGAAAAATGTGCTTGCGACCATGGCTCAGAGCTTCGCCTTGATGGCAGTGGTTACCGTGTTGTGGGGTTTCTACGGTTACAGCATTGCCTTTTCAGAAGGAACTCCAGTTTTCGGTAACTTCAGTTATTTGTTTCTCCGCGGCGTTGGGCTCGCTCCAAACAGCGACTATGCGCCGACAATACCGCACCAGACGTTCATGTTGTTTCAATTGATGTTTGCCATCATCACACCCGCATTGATTACCGGAGCGTTCGCTGAGCGAATGAAGTTTAGCGCAATGCTGGCATTCACTTGCCTCTGGGCGACAGTGATCTATTTTCCATTGGCTCATATCGTTTGGGGCAAGGGAGGCTTCTTAAACGCCACGCTCGGTGGACGCATTCCCGCACTCGACTTTGCTGGTGGAACTGTCGTCCACATTGCTTCCGGTTTTTCCGCGCTAATATGTTCGCTCTACATGGGAAAGCGAATCGGATATCCCGAAGAGCCAATGCCTCCACACAATCTCGTGCTGAGCATCATCGGTGCTTGCATGTTGTGGGTTGGATGGTTTGGTTTCAACGCTGGAAGTGCGCTCTCCGCTGGCGCGCTCGCGACGAGCGCATTCGTGGCCACCCACTTTGCGGCCGCTTCAGGAACGCTTGGATGGATGGCGGCAGAGTGGGCTCGAACAGGTAAGCCGACCGTTTTAGGAATGATCTCAGGGGCTGTAGCGGGTCTCGTGGGAATAACTCCGGCATCCGGATTCGTTACGCCGATGGCGGCATTAATTATTGGATTTGTTGTAGGTCTTGGATGCTTTCTGATGGTTTCGCTCGCTAAAGAGCGCTTAGGCTACGACGATTCATTAGATGTGTTTGGCGTTCATGGAACAGGCGGCACCATTGGGGCAATCCTGACGGGGGTCTTCGCTACCAGAGCAATTAATCCGATTCTCAAGAACGCGGCGGGACACCCGTTACCTGTTGGGCTGGTCGACGGCAATCATGTTCAGATACTCAACCAGGTTATCGGTGTCGGCATCACCATCGGCTTGGCTGTAGTCGGGTCATTTGTACTTCTGAAAATCGTGGATGTCGTCATCGGCTTACGAGTGAGTGAAGCTCACGAAATCCAGGGCCTGGATCTGTCGGAGCACGGCAGCGAAGTGATGATTCCAGAGCTAGAACCAATTGCCGGGGCTGCGATTTTCGAGCAACTGACGCACCCTACACCCAACCAGGCTACCGTCCTCACCGCAGAAGCATGATTTCTCAATCCTCACGTTGGATTACAATTTTGTCTTCTGTTTCTCGATCCGCGACAAAATTGTATTTCCGTCAGGCGCAATCTGACCAAGCGCGCCTCCTCGTATGAAATCAAATTTATAGGGCTCAAAAAATAATCAATTATGCGAGCGTCAAAGAAAGAGGTAGATTGCTAACGACCGCTGGAAACAGTCAGCTTGGTGCGAAATTGAGATGAAGAGTTTTCAACCCAACACACTGTTAGTTGTTACTGCCCTGCCGCGACCGGTAATTGCGCCGGTCGTGATTATTGTTTCACTAACTGTAAAGAAGGAGAGCACCTAAAGGCCTGTTGCCGAAACTCAATGAAGCTCCTGCACAGGCCATCAACAAAAAGTTGATGGCCTTTTCTTTGTAGGCAACTCAACTTTTGGCTTGGGTTCCATAACGTGAACCATCTGGACCATCCAGCAAAGCAAGGTCTGTACGATCCGCGTTTCGAACACGATGCGTGCGGGATGGGCTTCGTTGTGGACATCAGCGGGCGGAAGTCACATCGAATCGTCGAGCAGGCGATTCAAGTACTTTTCAATCTCGAACATCGCGGCGCCAGTGGCAGTGAGAAGAATACGGGAGACGGCGCCGGAATTCTTCTGCAACTACCGCATCGCTTCCTTGCGCGAGAATGCGACAGACGAAAGGTCAAACTACCCGACCCTGGTGAATACGCGGTTGGAATGGTTTTTCTGCCAACAGCAGAGGAAAGCCGCGATCAGTGCAGACGCCAATTCGCAAAGATCATTCGCGAAGAGGGTCAGTCGTTGCTGGGGTGGCGCGAGGTGCCGACAGACAATTCAACCTTGGGTGCTAGTGCCCGAGCCTCTCAGCCGGTTATTGAGCAGGTCTTCATTCGACGGGCGAAAAGCATCAGCAATGAACTCGATTTCGAACGCAAGCTTTGCATCATCCGGAAACGGATAAGCAAAGCAGCAAAGCGCGGTATTCACGAGCGCGGAATGTTTTACGTGTCGAGCCTTTCATGCCGAACTATCGTCTACAAGGGGATGCTAACCGCAAATCAACTGGCTGCTTTTTATCCTGACCTGCGAGATGCGGGCGTTGAGTCGGCTCTGGCACTGGTCCATTCACGGTTTAGTACCAACACCTTCCCCAGTTGGGCGCGAGCCCATCCGTATCGCTACGTCGCGCACAACGGCGAAATAAATACGCTGCGTGGAAACATCAACTGGATGCGCGCCAGGGAAAGTAAGTTCCAATCTCGGTTCTTTGGCGGCGAACTGCAGAAGATCCTCCCAGTCATCGATAACGATACGAGCGACTCTGGAATGTTCGATAACGTTCTGGAGGTCCTTACGCTAACGGGTCGGAGTTTGCCGCACGCGGTGATGATGATGATTCCGGAGCCTTGGACCGGGAATGGGTCCATGAGCGAAGAGAAGAAGGCTTTTTATGAATATCACTCTTGTTTAATGGAACCGTGGGATGGACCAGCCGCGATAGCTTTCACTGACGGAATCAGGATCGGCGCTGTGCTCGATCGCAACGGCCTTCGCCCAGCACGCTATTACGTAACAAAAGGCGGGTTGGTCGTCATGGCGTCAGAAGTCGGCGTTGTTGATGTTCCGCCGGCCGAGGTTCTGTGCAAAGGAAGAGTGCAGCCCGGCCAAATGTTTCTAGTGGACACTGAGATCGGTCGACTTGTTGACGACGAAGAATTAAAGCGACAGGTTACATCACAATATCCGTATGCTCAGTGGCTCAGGGACAATCAAGTTTCTTTAGAAGAATTTCCACGCCCTTCTTCTGCAGCGCCACTTCGAAATCCGTCCTTACTACTTCAACAACAGCAGGCCTTTGGCTACACGAGAGAAGAACTAAAGCTGCTGATCACGCCGATGGGTGTCAACGGCGAAGAGGCAGTGGGGTCGATGGGGACTGACACCCCACTGGCAGTGCTCTCCGAACGGCCGCAACTGCTTTACAACTACTTCAAGCAGCTTTTCGCGCAGGTTACTAATCCGCCAGTGGATGCAATCCGCGAAGAATTGGTCATGTCGACGGATACCAACGTAGGTCCGGAGGCAAACATGCTCGAGCCGACGGCTGAATGTGCCAGGCAAATCAGACTGCCTTCACCAATCCTGACCAACGAACAGCTGCAAAAACTTAGACACGTTGCTGACACCACACGACGAAAAACCGAACCAAAGTTCAGGTCAATCACTCTGCCTATGTTGTATGAGGTAGATGGGGGCGGGCGAAGTTTGGAAGCTGCTTTGGTTGAGCTGTGTCGCCAATCCGCGGATGCCATCGCTGAAGGGTACAGCGTCATTATTCTTTCTGATCATGGACTCACTCAAAATCAAGCAGCGATTCCGGCACTGCTTGCCGTGTCCAGTATCCATCACTACCTAATTCGAGAAGGAACGCGGACGCAAGTGGGGTTTGTGATCGAGAGCGGCGAACCTCGCGAGGTTCATCACTTCGCGTCGCTCCTGGGTTACGGTGCTGCCGCAATCAATCCATATCTGGCGTTCGACACACTTCAGGATCTTGTGCACCAGGGCCAGCTCGGAATGGTGGATTCTGAAACTGCTATTTCTAATTACATCAAGGCCATCAACAAAGGCATCGTAAAAGTAATTTCGAAGATGGGTATCTCGACGATCCAAAGCTACTGTGGCGCTCAGGTATTCGAGGCCGTCGGGCTGAAAGAGGAACTGGTCGATCGCTACTTTACGTGGACGCCCTCGCGAATCGGCGGCATCGGCCTTGAAGTAATCGCCGAAGAATCAAGACTCCGGCACAAACAAGGATTTCCGGATGACGATCACCATCAGAAGTCGCTTAGCGAGGGTGGTCAATACCAGTGGCGGCATAAAGGAGAACTCCACCAGTTCAACCCGCAAACGATTCATAAACTTCAACACGCTTGCCGTACGAACAGTTACGAAACGTTTAAAGAGTTCAGCGCTCTGGTAAACGACCAATCGCGGCGGCTCCATACACTGCGAGGACTGATGGAACTAACGCCATTGCATGGTCCGATTCCAATTTCAGAAGTTGAGCCGATATCGGAGATCGTTCGAAGGTTTAAGACTGGTGCGATGTCGTACGGCTCGATAAGCAAGGAAGCTCATGAAGCCCTTGCCATAGCGATGAATCGCCTCGGCGCCAAAAGCAACACGGGTGAGGGCGGCGAAGATCCTGAGCGGTACATTGAGGAGGCGAATGGCGACTCGCGCAACAGTAGCATCAAACAAGTTGCCTCAGGACGCTTCGGAGTCACAAGCAACTATCTGGTTAACGCTGACGAGATACAAATCAAGATCGCGCAGGGCGCCAAGCCAGGCGAAGGTGGCCAGTTACCGGGACATAAAGTTTCTTTCGCAATAGCAAAGGTGCGTCACTCGACACCGGGAGTAGGTCTGATCTCACCACCACCCCATCATGACATTTATTCAATCGAAGACCTGGCCCAGTTGATCTACGACCTTAAAAGCGCAAACGACCGGGCTCGCATCAGTGTCAAGCTCGTGTCTGAAATTGGTGTCGGCACCGTTGCCGCAGGAGTTGCAAAAGCGTATGCCGATGTTGTCCTGATCAGCGGCTATGACGGAGGCACAGGTGCGTCACCACTTTCGAGTACCAAGCATGCTGGAGTGCCTTGGGAACTCGGACTCGCAGAAACACAACAGACTTTGATGCTGAATGATCTCCGCAGTCGAATCACAGTCGAAACAGATGGTCAGCTGAAGACGGGTCGAGATGTGGTGATCGCGGCCTTGCTGGGCGCTGAAGAGTTTGGTTTCGCAACCGCGCCACTTGTGAGTCTCGGCTGCATCATGATGAGAGTTTGCCATCTCAACACCTGTCCAGTCGGGGTCGCGACGCAGGATCCAGATCTTCGCGCGAAGTTCAAGGGCGATCCTTCGCATGTGGTCAACTTCATGAACTTCGTCGCTCAGGAAGTGCGTGAGTTGATGGCCGAGCTCGGCTTTCGCACTTTCAGTGAAATGATTGGCCGCACCGAATGCATAACGATGCGACCTGGCGTTGAGCAATGGAAAGCGCGTGGGCTTGACTTCTCAAACATCCTTTATAAACCGGCTGTACCTGAAGCGGTTGGACGCTACTGCACAACGAAGCAGGAACATGGCCTTGAGAAATCGTTGGACAGAACTACGCTACTCCAACTTTGTAAGCCCGCAATCAAGCGTCGCAAGCGCATCAGCGCAACCTTTCCAATTCGTAATGCGGATCGAGCAGTCGGCACAATGCTTGGAAGTCACATAACCCGAGCTCATGGTGCAGAAGGACTGCCGGCCGACACAATTCAACTCACATTCAAAGGATCAGCTGGCCAGAGTTTCGGAGCCTTCGTGCCACGCGGTCTCACGCTCACGCTTGAAGGAGATGCGAACGACTACATTGGCAAGGGACTCTCCGGCGGGAAGATCGTTGTGTATCCGACCAAGGGTTCAACCTTTCAGGCACACGAGAACGTGATCATTGGCAACGTCGCATTCTATGGAGCCACGAGCGGGGAAGCGTACATATCCGGAATCGCTGGTGAGAGATTTTGCGTCAGAAACAGTGGTGTACTGGCAGTTGTCGAAGGTGTGGGCGACCACGGGTGTGAGTACATGACCGGCGGTCGTGTGGTAGTGCTTGGTTCAACTGGCCGTAACTTTGCCGCCGGCATGTCTGGAGGGATTGCGTACGTGCTGGATGAGACGCGCAACTTCATCACTCGCTGCAATCCTGAGATGGTTGCGATAACAAACATAGAAGACGCGAGCGAGATCGAATCCGTCAAGAACCTGATCTTTCGGCACGCGGAGTATACGGGCAGCCGTCGGGCCACCGAGATACTGCTCGGGTGGGATGACATGGTCGGTAAGTTTGTTCGCGTTCTTCCGCTCGATTACAAGCGCGTGCTTGAGGCGGAGAACGGCACGATGGATTTCGAACTGCGGATCGGAGAGTTAAAAACGAGGTCCGCTGATTTCTCTGGATAGCTCCGAACTGGAAATGATCTAAGTCAATGGGCAAACCAACAGGATTCATCGAGCACAGACGGTCGGTCGAGATGGTGCGGCCGCCTTTGGAACGCGTGACAGACTGGCGCGAGTTCCATCTTCTCTCGGACGAGAGTGAACTGCGAAATCAAGGCGCGCGCTGCATGGATTGCGCTGTGCCGTTTTGCCATACCGGGAATGTGTTAGCTGGCGCAGCTTCAGGTTGTCCTGTCAACAACCTAATCCCTGAATGGAATGATTTGGTTTACCAAGGGCTTTGGCGCGAAGCTTTTGATCGACTTCATCAAACCAATAACTTTCCTGAATTCACCGGCAGAGTTTGTCCGGCTCCATGCGAGGGCTCATGCGTGCTGGGTATCAACGATCAGCCAGTGACGATTAAGCGCATCGAGCAGGCAATTATCGATCATGCATTCGAGGCTGGCTGGGTCGTTCCACAACGCCCGACTAATCGCACTGGAAAGCGTGTTGCGATCGTCGGTTCTGGACCGGCGGGTCTCGCTGCTGCAGCGCAATTGAATCAGGCCGGTCATTCGATAACTGTCTTTGAGCGTGCCGATCGAATTGGTGGGCTTCTGATGTACGGCATTCCTAACATGAAACTGGACAAGACTGTGGTTCAGCGTCGCACAGATCTGTTGGCGGCAGAAGGCATCGAGTTTGTCATTAATACGAACGTCGGTCGGGATTATCCCGCTGATCAACTCATACAAGAGTTCGACGCGAGCATTCTCTGTGGCGGCGCGACGCGGCCGCGGGATCTCGTGGTTGAAGGCCGATCACTCTCGGGAATTTACTTCGCAATGGATTTTCTCCAGCGCAATACGAGGAATTTATTGGATAGCAATCATGAGGATGGATGTCGTCTCTCGGCGAAGAATAAGGATGTAATTGTGATAGGCGGTGGCGATACAGGAACGGACTGTGTGGGCACGGCTTTGCGGCAAGGATGTAGAAGTCTTGTTCAGTTTGAAATTCTGAGTAAGCCACATGAGACGCGAGCTCCCGACAATCCCTGGCCCCAATGGCCGAAGGTTTATCGAGTTGATTACGGACACGAAGAGGCGGCTGCGCTATTCGGTCGAGATCCGCGAACGTACTCAGTCATGACTAAGAGCTTTGTTGGTAACAAGGAAGGGCAAGTAACAGGCATACGAACAGTAGAAATCAATTGGAGCAAAGACGCGAACGAATCGTTTCGGCCGCTGGAGATCCCCGGAACCGAAAGAGAGCGGCCCGCGCAGCTGGTTCTTCTGGCTCTAGGTTTTGAAGGTCCGGAGACTGAAGGGCTAATAAACCAACTTGACGTGAAATTGGATAAGCGCGGTCATGTCGCTACTGATGAGAACAAAATGACGAGCGTGCCTAAGGTGTTCGCTGCAGGCGACATGGCACGAGGACAGTCGCTTGTAGTGTGGGCTATAGCCGATGGCCGGGACGCGGCAAGAGGCGTAGATAAATTCCTGATGTGCGAAACGAGACGGAGATGATTACACCGACACAAACACTCAGGATCGATCGCGTTCCGGGCGTGTTGATCGAACAGAAGCCACGCGGCGCAGAGATATTGATCGAGGCACTGGTCCATGAAGGTGTGGAGTCGATTTTTGGATATCCCGGTGGCGCTGTCCTGCATATCTATGACGAGTTGTGGCGCGCACGGGACCGCATCACGCACTACCTCGTACGTCATGAGCAAGGTGCTGTACACATGGCTGAGGGCTACGCGCGTGCCTCAGGTCGAGTCGGGGTAGCGCTGGTAACGTCAGGACCAGGCGCTACGAATGCAATGACGGGTATTGCGAATGCCTACATGGATTCAACCCCGATCGTTGTGATCGCGGGACAGGTGCCCACGCCACTGATTGGCACCGACGCATTTCAGGAAGTTGATACGGTTGGCATCACACGTTCATGTGTAAAGCACAATTATCTGGTGCGAGACGTGCGCGATCTTGCGCCGATCATTCACGAGGCATTTCACCTTGCGCGTAGCGGACGGCCGGGACCAGTTGTGATTGATATCCCCAAAGACGTGTCGGCTGCGCAAACTTCTTATTCCCGTTTGAAGAACATTACATTTCCCTGCGTCGAGCGCAGTTCAATGCCTGATCCATCTGTCGTTCGCAGAGCCGCTAATGCGATTCTTCAATCTGAACGTCCCGTTCTTTACGTTGGAGGTGGCATTGTTAATTCCGGTGCTGCTGATGCGTTGCGATCACTCGCAGAGGAATTGCAGTTACCAGTCACACCGACGCTGATGGGCCTCGGTGGGTTTCCGTCAGCGCATTCGCTTTGCCTCAACATGCTGGGAATGCATGGGACGTATGCAGCGAACATGGCAGTCGCGGAGAGCGACCTACTGATTGCCATCGGTGTGCGCTTCGATGACCGAGTCACCGGCAAACTCGCTACCTTCGCGCCGCATGCGCGAGTTATCCACATCGATATCGATCCTGCCAACGTCGGAAAGAATCGTGCACCGGACATTTCGTTAATTGCGGATGCTCGCGCGGCGCTTGAAGCGTTGCATTCGGAGATCGCCAGCAGACAATGCGAACGACTGGAATCCGTGAAGCGGCGGGATCAATGGTGGACCACAATCCGGGCGTGGCAACGCGAACAACCCTTGAGGTTCTCCGGATCGCGAGAGCAGATAAAGCCACAGTCCGTGATTCGAGAGCTGCACCGATTAACCCGTGGTAACGCGTTAATTGTCACAGATGTGGGCCAACATCAAATGTGGGCGGCACAGTTTTATCCCTTCAGCCGTGCACGCCAATGGATCACAAGTGGCGGGTTAGGCGCAATGGGATTTGGCGTGCCTGCCGGAATTGGCGCGCAGCTGGCACGACCTGATCAGCTCGTCGTTGCTGTTGTTGGCGACGGCGGATTTCAAATGACGAATCAGGAATTGATCGTGGCGGTGCAATATGAGCTGCCCGTGAAGGTTCTAATCATGAACAACGGATATCTGGGAATGGTGCGTCAGTGGCAGGAGATGTTCTACGACCGGACCTACTCGGAAGTCGATCTCTCAGTCTCTCCGGATTTCGTCAAGCTAGCTCAAGCGTACGGCGCGTTGGGGATTCGGGCCACTCGGCCAGAGGAGTTAGAGGATGTGCTCACCGCAGGTCTTTCACACAAAGGCGTTGCTGTGATCGATGTAGTTGTTGCGAAAGAAGAAAATGTTTTCCCAATTGTGCCAGCCGGAGGGAATTCACGAGACATGATCGTAAGCCAGTCTTAAATCGTAAATCGAAAATTGAAAACAGTGAATAGTAGATAGTGAATAGTAAATCGCAAGAGAATTCTATTGACGATTCACGATTTACGATTCACGACTCACTATTTAATTCAATGCGTCACACACTTTCCATTGTAGTAGCTGATCAACCCGGCGAGCTTTCACGCATCGTAGGACTGTTCAGTGCGCGTGGTTTCAATATCGAGACATTATCAGTTGGGCAAACAAATGATTCGAGCTGGTCACGGGTTACAGTTGTCACTAGTGGTGATGATCGGACGATCGAACACATTGTAAAGCAGTGTGAACGACTCGCACGCGTTCGCGAAGTGCATGACGTCACTCGTCAACCACACATTGAACGAGAGATGGCCCTAATCGATGTGGCTGCAACTCCCGGTGAAATGCGTCAGGAGGTACTGAGCCTGGTCGGAGTCTTTCGCGGAAAAGTAGTCGATATTTCCGAGACTGGAATGATCATCGAAGCCTCCGGTAACAAAGAGAAGGTAGAAGCATTCATCGAACTGCTACGACCAATCGGTATCCGCAACATTACTCGCACAGGCTGCATCGCAATTGGACGATTATCACCGGTAAAACCAACTAATGCCGTCGAGGATGATGAAATCTTCGTCGAGCAAGCAGGCTAACACACGCGACAAACAAAGGACCTACAACAATGAACGTTTTCTATGACAAAGACGCGAAGCTTGATTCTCTAAGAAATACACGTATTGCGGTTATCGGCTATGGGAGTCAGGGATATGCGCAATCGAATAATCTCCGCGACTCAGGTTGCGATGTAACAGTAGGCCTTCGCTCCGACAGCCCTTCACGAGCAAAAGCCGAGTCGTCAGGCTTAAAAGTTAGACCAGTGGCCCAGGCCGCTGCCGAGGCAGACATCGTGATGATGCTCGTGCCAGATGAACTCGCTCCTGAGGTTTATTCGCGAGAGATCGCTGAGTCGATGACACCCGGAAAGTATTTAGCGTTTTCGCACGGCTTCTCGATTCATTACGGTTTCATTAAGCCGCCCGATGACGTCAACGTCTTTATGGTTGCGCCGAAAGGGCCCGGTCACCTGGTGCGCCACGAGTACAAACGAGGAGCGGGAGTTCCTTGCCTGCTTGCGGTCCATCAGGATCCCACCGGCCAAACAAAAGAAGTAGGCCTTGCTTATGCTTCGGCAATTGGCGGTGGTCGTGCTGGAATTATCGAAACCAACTTCCGCGAAGAGACCGAAACGGATCTCTTTGGCGAACAGGCAGTGCTTTGCGGTGGGCTGACGTCGTTAATCAAAGCCGGGTTTGAAACTCTGGTCGAGGCCGGGTACACGCCGGAGATGGCCTACTTCGAGTGTCTCCACGAAATGAAGTTGATTGTGGATCTGATTTACGAAGGCGGAATTTCCGAAATGCGCTACTCAATCTCAAATACTGCCGAGTACGGCGATATGACTCGAGGTCCGATTGTGATCAACGACGAGACGAAACGGCGCATGCAGGGGCTGCTTACGGATATCCAATCGGGTACTTTTGCAAACGAGTGGATGAAGCAGAGCCAAAACGGAAAGGCGCTGTTTCGCGAGTTGGAAAACAAAGCGAAAGAGCACCAGATCGAACAGGTCGGAATGAAACTGCGCCAGATGATGCCCTGGTTGAATGCAGGCAGGCTTGTCGACAAGACCACGAATTGAAGTTACGGAGAAACAACGTGACGTTTGAACGAACTCAATGGGTATGGATGAACGGGGAGCTGCTTCCGTGGAGCAAAGCGACAACGCATGTCTCGTCTCACGCGCTCCACTATGGCACGGGCGTGTTCGAAGGAATCCGCTGCTACGAGACTAAGAATGGACCAGCTCTTTTTCGTCTGGAAGAACATCTCGAACGATTCTTTGCTTCGGCTGCAATACATGGAATCGAGATTCCGTTTTCGATGGACGACCTTACAGAAGCGATGGTGAGAGTCATTCGGGAAAATGACTTCAACGCTTGTTACGTAAGACCGATTGCTTATTTCGGAAGTGGAAGTCTAAGCCTCTATCCGCGGAACTGTGCGGTGGAAGTTGTGATTCTTGCATGGCACTGGGCCGATTATCTGGGCGCCGAGGGTCAAAACACTGGCGTCTCCGTAACTGTTTCGCCGTGGCGAAAGTTTGAATCAAAGATGATGCCTACGACCGCCAAAGCATGCGGTCAATACGTGAATTCAGTGCTGGCAATTAGAGACGCGATCAGCCGAGGTTTCGCTGAAGCCATTCTGCTCGACGTCGATGGTCGGATTGCCGAAGGCTCAGGTGAAAATCTCTTTATTGTGAGAGGTGGGGAATTATTTACGAATGACGCGAGCCATTCTATTCTTCCCGGGATAACTCGAGACGCCGTGTTGCGAATAGCCAACGAGCTTGGTTATTCCGTAGGGGTTAAAGCCCTAAGTCTTCAGGATCTGTTCGAAGCTGACGAAGCCTTCTTCACCGGAACCGCGGTGGAGGTAACACCAATCAGAGAACTAGACGGAAATTCAATCGGCCGTCTTACGCCTGGCCCAGTAACGTCTGAGATTCAACGAGTATTTTTTGCTGCCACTGCAGGGCAAGACGCAAAATACAACCACTGGCTCTATCCAATCTCTTCACCGTCGAAAAACAGTCCCCAGTTGCTCCAGACCGTTTCTTGAAATGGTCTACGCGGAATAGCTGAAGTACATTACTGCTATCACTCTGCCGTAACGAAGGGGGAACAGACTTGTGAGCGAGAGCAGTTCGTTAAAAGACGTTCGTTTGGCATTCATCGGTTCGGGCACGATGGCCGAAGCGATTATTGCAGGCTTGTTAAGCAATCGGTTGGTGAAGCCGGATCAGATTGTCGGCAGTCATCCGCGGCAGGATCGTCGGCAAGAACTCGAGTCGAAATATGGCATACACGTAGTTGAAAGCAACAAGGAGGCCGTCGAACTTGTCCGTGGCGATGTTCCTGAGTCGTCGATTGTTGTGCTCACCGTTAAGCCACAGCGTCTGGGTGTAATACTCACAGAGTTGAAGGCGACAATCGCTCCCGAACAGTTGGTTGTGTCAATCATTGCCGGTGCGCAAATTGAAACCATTGCCAACGACTTACAGCACCGCGTCATTGTTAGATCGATGCCTAACACACCAGCGCAAATCGGCGAAGGAATGACTGTGTGGACCGCAACGCCGCAGGTGAATGAAGATCAACGTAAACAGATCAAGGCGATTTTCGGGGCGCTAGGTCGAGAGTTGTACGTTGAAGAAGAGAAGATGGTTGATATGGCAACAGCATTATCGGCCACTGGGCCAACATACACGTTTCTGATGATGGAAGGTCTGATCGATGCCGGTGTGCATTTGGGTTTCTCCAGACATGTGTCGCAGGAACTAGTTCTGCAAACAATGCTCGGCAGCGTTCTCTTTGCGCGCGAATCCGGCAAGCATCCTGCTGAACTGCGCAATATGGTTACGTCACCAGGTGGCACCTCAGCTGAAGCAATCTATCAGATGGAAAAGGGAAGTCTGCGTACTGTTCTGTCGAAGGCGGTTTGGGCAGCCTATCGTCGTACGGCAACTCTTGGTCGCAAGGTTGACGAATAGAAAGCACTCCAAAAAGTTATCGTGAGCATAAATCGGAGAAGTCGTCTCATAACCTTTGGGCCCGAGCGCACGCCTAACCGTGCGATGTTGCGGGCGGTTGGGTTCGGTGACGAAGATTTCAAAAAAGCGATTGTCGGTGTTGCGAACGGATTCAGCACTATCACTCCTTGTAACATGGGATTGAACGGATTGGCTGAGCGGGCCATCGACTCGCTTCGTCTGGCCGGAGCGATGCCTCAGGTGTTTGGCACGATAACCGTCAGCGATGGTATTTCGATGGGCACGGAAGGCATGAAGTACAGCCTCGTATCGCGAGAAGTGATTGCCGATTCAATCGAGACGGTCTGTCAGGCACAAAGCGTCGACGGTCTTCTGGCAATTGGCGGATGCGACAAGAACATGCCAGGGGCGATGATCGCGATCGCCCGACTCAACATTCCGTCCATCTTTGTTTACGGGGGGACCATAAAAGCAGGGCACTATGAAGATCGCGATCTGACAGTCGTTAGTGCATTTGAAGCTGTGGGGCAATACTCGGCGCAGCGTATTAGCGCGACAGAATTACTCGAGATCGAACGTCGTGCGTGTCCGGGCGCGGGTTCATGTGGCGGTATGTACACAGCGAATACCATGTCGTCCGCGATCGAAGCGATGGGTTTGAGTCTTCCTTACTCCTCAACGATGGCTGCTGAGGATGAGGAAAAGGCTGACAGCGCCGCACGTTCTGGAGAAGTATTATCAGAAGCAATCCGCAAGCAAATTCTCCCGCGAGACCTTTTGAACAAACACGCTTTTGAGAATGCCATCGCAGTTGTATTCGCCGTCGGTGGATCAACTAATGCGGTATTGCATCTCCTGGCCATAGCTCATGCGGCTAACGTGCAATTGTCGCTGAGTGACTTCGAAGAGATACGTAACCGCGTTCCGGTTCTGTGCGATCTGAAACCTTCTGGGCGTTACGTTGCAACGGATTTGCATAAAGCCGGCGGCATTCCGCAGGTGATGAAGATACTCCTCGCGCACGGCGTAATTCATGGTGGTGCACTAACAATAACGGGAGAGACACTCGCTGAAGTACTCAAAGATGTTTCTGATCAACCTTCACTGAGCCAAGATGTAATTCGTCCCTGGTCGAACCCTCTTTATAACAACGGCCATCTGGCAATTCTAAGAGGCAATCTTGCTCCCGAGGGATCGGTAGCGAAGACGACGGGTATCAAGCAACGGAAGATTGAGGGTCCGGCGCGCGTGTTCGATTCAGAAGAAAGTGGTCTCGATGCAATCCTCAAGGGACATATCATGGCGGGTGATGTCGTTGTAATTCGCTATGAGGGTCCAAAGGGTGGACCCGGAATGCGCGAGATGCTTGCGCCGACTTCAGCGATCATAGGTGCCGGTTTAGGAGATTCAGTTGCACTAATCACGGACGGCCGCTTTTCAGGCGGCACGTACGGCATGGTAGTTGGACATGTTTCGCCTGAAGCCGCTGTCGGAGGCGCCATAGCACTGGTTAACGAAGGAGATTCGATCACGATCGATGCCGACGAAGGACTGTTACAGTTGAACGTTCCTGACAAAGTTCTCGAGACGCGTCGTTCAAACTTTCGTCCACCGCCACCGCGATACACAACGGGCGTCTTATTCAAGTATGCAAAGCTTGTCTCGAGCGCGAGTGTTGGCGCTGTAACTGATTCGTAAGAAACAATCGCTGATGAAGCGACCGATTAGATTAATGAAGTTCGGCGGCACTTCGATGGGAGATGCCACCTGTATCAAACGCGCGGCCGAGATCGTTGCTGCGTCGGCGAAGGAAAGTGCTGTGGTCGTAGTGGTCTCGGCAATGGAAGGGGTTACGAATCGGCTGGTTGCGGCCGCGCAGTCGTCAGTTGAGGGTGATACACACGCTTCAGAAAAACTAGCGGATGAGCTTCGTAGACAACACTTCGAATGCGTTGACCTTCTCGTCGCCGCCGATCAGAAGCGATCTGAGTTGAAAAACGAAATTGAGAATATCATCCATGAGGGTGCGAACTTTTGTCGCGGCACTTCGCTTTTACGAGAACTCACCCCACGAACACTCGATACGATTTCAAGTGTCGGGGAGCGTTTGTCGGCACGGCTGCTTGCAAGTGCCCTTCGTGAGTTGAACATCAACGGTGTCGCAATCGATGCGACTGCCTTGATTGTTACGGATGGCGCCGCCGGACGTGCAGAGCCTTTGATCAATCCCACTCGCGACCGGACCAAAACAACGCTAGAGCCAGTCATAAACAATGACGGCGTACCAGTTGTAACGGGCTTTATCGGTGCTTCAGAAAAAGGAACACTTACGACACTTGGACGAGGAGGTTCTGATTATTCAGCTACAGTTCTCGCCGCCGCACTCAATGCGGAAGAAGTGATCATCTGGACAGATGTTGACGGTGTACTGACGGCCGATCCACGTTTGGTGCCAGAGGCGCGAACTCTTGGCGAGATCTCTTACAACGAAGCGGCCGAGCTCGCTTACTTCGGCGCAAAAGTGCTTCATCCAAAAACTCTGCGCCCGGTTTCAGAAGCGGGAATCCCCGTTTGGATTCGCAATAGCTTCGCGCCCGATCGCGCGGGCACAAAAATCACACGAACAGGTCATCCTGCTGGACGCGGCGTGAAAGCGATTACTGCTATCCGGGACGTGACGCTCATTACAGTCGGTGGTCGCGGCATGGTTGGCGTGCCGGGGGTTGCAGCAAAAACATTTGCGGCGGCAGCGAATGCTAGGGCAAACGTGCTGCTGATTTCTCAATCTTCATCGGAGAACGACATCTGCTTCATCGTTAACACAGCCGATGCATCCTCAACGGTTGAGAAGCTGCGAGAGGTTTTTGCTTTCGACATTCAGTCAGCCGCGCTCAAAGATATCGAGCACATCACTGTGGATCCGGAGATTGCTATTGTTGCCGTCGTTGGCGACAGAATGCGCGGCATGCCGGGCATTGCGGGAAGGACATTCAGCGCGCTCGGCAAACGAGGCGTTAACATTATTGCCATCGCGCAGGGATCATCTGAGTACAACGTTTCGTTTGTTGTGCACTCTGACTCAATGGCCGAAGCGGTACAAGAACTACACAAAGAATTTGGGCTGATGCGATCTGATTATTCGAAAGTGTGAGATTAGACACCACAGGCTTCCGCCTCGTGGCAAAAACCGTTGCTAAATACTTGACATGAGGAAGATTGGTGGAGCAGAGGGGGGTCGAACCCCTGGCCTCCGCATTGCGAACGCGGCGCTCTGCCAAACTGAGCTACTGCCCCACGCGGATTAGCATATTAGGAAGCCTGCAGGGTTGTGTCAAATCTTACGCACGTTGTCCGTTGTCCCTTATCCGTGGTCCGTGGTCTGTTGTCTGTAGTCCGTCTGTTCAGCGGTCTGTTGCTTGAAACCGGTAACGGCTTACTGACAATTGACAACGAACAACTGACAACGGACATCGGACTACGGGACTCGGTTGTTCAGCGACCAACGGTCACAGGATGCGTCCGGTTGTAGTCGGCGATGAAATCTTTCGTGATATTCACATGTGGGGCCGAGAACAAGACGGGCACTTGGTTGATATCGATCAATACTGTGATGCCTTTCGCCTGCGCGTACATATTCAACCCGTTCATGACCTCTTTATTCAGCGGGTCGATGACGGCGACTCTGTCGGTATTGTATTTTGCCTGCGCCTCCTCAGCCTTTCGCTTGATTTGCAGATCGAGACGGTCAGCTTCAGTGGTTTGCGCAGCGATCAACTGGGGATCCTGTATTCCCTTATTCCTTTGAATGTCGAACCTCATCGCTTCCAGTCGATTGCGCATTCCAACTAGTTCCGCCCGGACTGGCTCATACTTCGCCTGAAGCTGCCGCATGGCAGACACCACGCGGTTGATGCCAATCTTCTGATCTGTAAAAGCTGTGGTATCGATCACTGCGATGTTCACCGTACGAGCACTCCTTGTTGGTTGGCGTGCTCCGGCCCTGGCAGTTGTTCGAGTTTGTGCTTGTACGAGTGGGACAAAGGCGACGAGCGCAGCGGTCGCTGCAACAAGACGGACTAGTTTCATTACTTCTGCTCCTTGCGATGTTGGTCGCTGGTCGGGGAGACAGGTTATTCAAGTACTGCTAGCTAGATGTTGATTAGCGGTAGCGTGCGATAACGCTTGCCGGTTAGTTTCGCAAGCGCGTTGACCACTGCCGGTGCGATCACTGGCACAGGAGGTTCGCCACAGCCAGTCGGCGCTTCTGTGCTCGGAACGATGTGAACGTCAATGTCTACGGGAGCGTCGACTATGTATGGTGGAGCGAAGCCGTCGAAGTTTCGCTGCTCCACACGACCGTTCTTCAGAGTAATCGCGCCGCCAGAAACGAGCTGAGTTAACCCAAAACCGATACCGGCCTGAAACTGACTTTCAATGGTTAATGGATTAACTGCCATGCCGCAATCAACGGCCACAGTGGCTCTATGGATCTTCGAACGTTTGTTTTCAATGGATACCTCGACGGCACACGCTACGCCAGTGTCGAAGGATTCATGACAGGCGATGCCTTTTGCGCGTCCGCGGGGTAAACGCCAGTTCGCAGTCTTCGACTCGAGCAGATCGAGAGTCCTACGCAGTTTGTGCGAGTCCGGCTTGAGCAGTTTGCGTCGATAGGCGATTGGATCGATCTTCGCGTGTGTTGCTAACTCGTCGATGAGTGTCTCCATAACGAAAGCTGTGTGGGTATGCCCAACCGAACGCCACCACAATACAGGAACATTCACGGTGGGATGATGAGCAGACACGTGAAAGTTTGGAATAACGTAATGTGTATCGGCCGCACCTTCTACCGCTGTTTCGTCCAGGCCATTCTTGATTAGAAATGGAGCGAACGGTGTCCCCGCAAGGATCGACTGGCCAACGATCACATGCCGCCAGGCCGCAGGCAAACCGTCTGGACCAATGCCGACTTCTACTCGATGCACATGCATCGGCCGATAGTATCCACCTTGAACATCATCTTCGCGTGTCCAGATCAATTTGACAGGAGTTCCTCGCATCCGCTTCGCGATTACTGCCGCCTCACGCTGGATGTGTGAATCAGTCACTGCACGGCGCCCGAATCCGCCGCCTGCCATCTCTGTGTGAAAGCTGACGCGCTCAGGAGTCAGTCCAAGAACCTCGGCTATGGCCATTTGATCAAACGTCTGAAACTGTGAGCCTGCCCAGGTTTCAGCACGGTCACCGTCAAAGCGCACCGTAGTGTTGAGGGGTTCCATTGGCGCGTGTGCGAGATAAGGAAACTCAAACTCTGCAATGATGCGGTTCGCCGATGGAATTTGGTCCAGTGCTTTTTCGTCACCGCGCGTTGCGGCTACATGGCCCGGTGTCGTCGCGAGCTGACGATAACGCGTCAATAGTTCTGAGGTATCGGCGGCTTGCACGCCTGACAGATCCCACTCGATCTTTAGAAGATCGCGCGCCTGTTTTGCAGGCCAAAACTTGTCCGCGACAACGGCGACGCCAGTGCCGCCTAGATTGACGGGAATCTGAAACACTTCTCTGACGCCCTCTATCGCACGTGCTTCCTTGTCGTCAAAAGTCTTCACCTTAGCGCCAAAGACCGGTGGATGAGCGACGACAGCTACTTTCATTCCGGGTAGATCGAGATCTAAACCAAACTTCAGCGAACCGTCGCATTTCGGTTTGCTATCCAGGCGGCGAACAGGTTTACCGATTAGACGAAACTCCGATGCGTTCTTTAGGCGGACCGTTTGAGGAACCGCCTGACGTGCAGCATCACTGGCGAGATCGGCATAGCTGGCCTTCTGACCGCCTGGTCCAAACACAACACTAGCTTCTGTTCGACATTGCGCTGGTGAGACGTTCCACCTATTGGCAGCGGCAGCAACGAGCATCGCACGCGTTTTCGCTCCGAGTTCGCGATACTGCTGGAAGGAGTGGGCGATCGAACCAGATCCTCCAACCATCTGAATACCAAACACCGGATCCTTGTAAATCTCCGCCGCGGGGGCGAGTTGTGCGACAACGTGAGTCCAATCCGCGTCCAACTCGTCTGCTAACACCATCGGCAAAGCGGTGTGAACGCCCTGCCCGAATTCCAGGCGATTCACCTGGATCACAATGTTCCCATCGGGCGTGATGCGGATGAACGCGTCGGGTGGATAAACTTTCGGCGGAGGTTGAGTTTGAGTTTGTGCCTCCTGCGCCACTCCGCGATGGAAATAAAGCGACACAAGCAGACCGCCAGCCGCAACTGACGAGACACGCAAAAACGTTCGACGATTAAGAGAGAGGTGTTTCGTGTGACTAATCATCTTTCGCCTCCTCTACTTGACTTGTTTGGCCGCACTCTTGATGGCTTCACGTATCCGAACGTACGTTGCGCACCGACAAAGATTTCCGCCCATCGATTCGTCGATGTTGAGATCTGTCGGGTCGGGTCTACGTTTCAGTAAGGCCACGGCACTCATGATCTGACCACTCTGGCAGTAGCCACATTGGACGACATCTTTGTCGATCCAGGCATTCTGCACAGCGCGACCGACGGGATCGGCGCCGATCCCTTCGATAGTAACTATTGGTCGATCATCAATCATCGAAACAGGAACAACGCATGAACGGGTTGCGACGCCATCGACGTGTACTGTGCAAGCACCGCATGCGCTGATTCCGCAGCCGTACTTCGTGCCTGTCATCTTCAAGTCTTCACGCAGCACCCACAGCAAAGGTGTCGAGGGGTCGGTAGTCACTTCACGTTGTCGTCCGTTTATGTTAAGTCGATAAGTAGCCATCAAAGTTCTTCCTACCTTTCTGCCGGACACGGCATTCCGGCTTCGACCCACCGGCGCGTTGCCGCGACAAACTCGGCATGTGTAAGCGGCGGCAGAGTACGCATTGAACCATCCGGTCGCCGTCCAGGGCTCCAGGCCCAAAGAACGAGCGCTTCCTCTTCGTGATGTTTGAGCAACGCAGGACCGTCGAGGTTATGGTTTTTGGAACGATCCTTCAGAGATCGGCACACCATCGCGCTCGATAAAGGTCGATCATTCTCGTCCTGCCATTTCATCGACAGCGGCGCCAGGTGCCAGTTATGACCGCCGGGCACGCCTGTGGAATCGGCATTCGCCTTTTGATGGCAACTGGAACAATTGAGTCCTGGTACACCTGTGTTTGCCGGACCACGCACTGCATTTGCGAAATGTCTGTGTCGATCATCGCCTTGCTGTGGATAACTCGTCGCAGTGTGGCAGTTAATGCATCGCGGGTGTGTGAGCACTGAATAAACCTGCTCCCAAGCAGAAAGACCTTGCATAGCACTCACAGACGGTTCCGCACGTGTGGCCGAGCCCGCCGTAAGCATAAACGAGACGCAGGCTAGCGCTGCGGAGATCAGTAGAGCGATCGAGCGAATGCGCGACATAGGCGAACCCCTCCTGGTTTGTATTGCTCACGTAATAGTACCGCACAAATCCACGCTATCAACTCCAATTTCTAACAAGTGAGTGACGAGGTCGGGAAATACTACCGACGCAGTCGGTGGATGGTTAATATTCAACCTACTGATAGGCTAAGTATGAAGCATCCACCGACTGCGTCGGTGGTATTCCGGACTTTTGGTCCAAAGCCGTTAAGAGTTTTGATTTGAGACTGAACTGGCGGCGCGGCTGATGGCGTCGGCGATTTTGTCAACTTTCTTCCCACCACCCTGGGCCATTTCGGGTTTACCGCCGCCGCGACCGTCAACAACGATGCAGGCTTCGCGCATCAACATACTCATATCACCGACCGCATCGTTGGATCGTGCAAACACAAGGCGCGCCGTGTCGCCATCCCGCGAACCCAGCAGTGCGACCGTCTTGGGCCTGGCTATGAGCGCGTGCGCCAGCTTCTTTAATGAATCGTTGTCACGTCTGTCAAAGACTTCTGCGATTATTCGTGTTCCATCTTCTCGCGGAGGGATCTCGTTAAAGAGTCGTTCTGCTTCATCATCTGCAGCAGCTTCTTCGAGAGTACGAACTCGCCGGTGCAATTCCTTGTTCTCTTCAAGCATTTGTGCGGCAAGGTGTGGCGCATCATCGCGACCAGCACTGAAGAGTGCCGCGATCTCACGCGCGCTCTTGTTTGCTTTGCGATAATCAGCAAGAACGCGACCGCCAGCCACAAACTCGATCCGCACCAAACCCTTTGCTCGTTCCCATGTCCGTACCGCGATTATTCCGACTTCGCCCGTTCGATACGCGTGAGTGCCGCCGCACGGTGTTAGATCAAATCCGTCGATCTCAATTAGGCGTAACTCACCTTCGCGCGCGGGTTCCTTGCGTAACGGCAACTCTCCTGCCTCTTCCGCGGTGACGTTACGGATCGTGATCGCGCGATCTTCCCAGATCACATTGTTGGCAAGTTCAACTGCGCGCTCGATAACATCGTTGCCTGGATGAGCAAGATCGACGTCAATCTCGCATGATTGTTCCAACACTCGAAAGCTTCGTGTCGGCGCGTTGAAAAGCGTGACGAACGCCTGCGACAAAATGTGCTGTCCGGTGTGTTGCTGCATGTGATCGAGGCGACGCGGCCAATCGACGCGTCCTTTGATTGTTTCGCCTCGTGCGGGTGTGGCACCCTGCACCACATGCAAGACGCCCTTATCACCATCGTCAATACACTCGACGACGCGCGATCTGTTCAATACTCCGGTGTCGCTCGGCTGACCTCCGCCGGTAGGATAAAAAGCTGTGCGATCGAGAACGACTGCGGTCCAACCGCTTACGCGCTCAGTGACATCAACCACACGAGCTTCAAACTCGATCAAATGAGAGTCGTTGTAATAGAGGCGTTCCGTGGCTGGCATAGTATGAGACTTTGTTCTGGTCGCGGTGCTAATACTGTACATCGCAGAGTGTGACGTTCAAAATCATCAGCGCTCCCTCAGGTAATCGCAGTCGGGAAGGGCGGTTTACCCCCGCTCAAGATCCAGAACATTCAAGCTTCATCGAGAGTGCGGCGTGCGAATCAATCAGCGGAGACCTGAAGAAATGATCGTTGGCGACCATGGATTTCAGCGGGGGTAAACCACCCTTCCCGACTGCGATTACCTGAGCTTGAGCCATTTCCGCTGAACTTGAGCGCTGATGATTTTGCACGTTGCACTCGGATCCTGAGTTGAGTGTTGTGCGACTTGAGCGGGGGCAAGCCGCCCTTCCGGACTGCAGATCTCGCAGATTGACCCGTTTCATTGAAGCTCGAGCGCTGATGTTCTGGATGTGGCCCATCATCGATTGAGGCTTGATTGTGGCTATGCGAAGATAACTCGCCTTCTTTCGGAGCACCTATTCGCATCCCGGAGCTATTCAATGAACTCTAACCTTCACAAATGCTTACTGTGTGTTAGTGCTCTCCTTGTTCTTTGCATCAATGGAATTGTCGCGGCTCAAACATCTCCACTGAAGTCGATCACCTATCGCCTGTCCATGTCGAAGCCGAATTCTCATCTTTTCGAAGTAGCCATTGAAGTGGAGCTGCCCGACGCGTTGAAGAATAAACCCGTTGAGTTTCAGATGGCCAAGTGGTCTCCAGGTCGTTATGCCGTTTTCGATTTTGCGAAGAACGTTCAGGAGTTTCGCGCAGCCGCCGGCATTTGTCCTCCTCCCGGTCGTTGTGATCAGCCGATGCGCCCGGTGACTCGGGTCAACGACCAGACGTGGAGCGTGGCGCCGCTTGGCAGTCCCTCACTGACCATTCACTACAAGGTGTTTGCTAATGATCTTTCCGGTACGTTCTCGCAGCTTGATTCTCGCCACGCGAACTACAACGGCGGATCGATTTTCATGTACGTGGCCGGTCACAAACCCGATCCAGTGAAGCTTGTGATCAATCCGCCCAGCGGTTGGAAAATCGTAAACGGTCGCAGTGAGCGTCCAAGCCAAACTGAGTGGCAGTTTCCTAATTGGGACATCTTGATCGACACGCCTACTGAGATCGCTCCGGATTGGACTCAGGAAAGTTTTCAAGTGGACGGGAAGAAGTATCACGTCGTGGTCCATTCGTTTGGGGCTGAAGGTGGTAAGCGGAATAACCTCGTGCGCGACATCGAGCAGATCGTGCGCGCAGAGACCGCGATGTGGGGTCCGCCCGAATTCGAGGAATACACGTTTCTGATCCATTTTGCCGCCGACGATCGCTCAGGCGATGGTATGGAGCACCTCACTTCTACTCAAATCATCGAACCTGGTGCGTTGGCGGAACAGGGCGTCTATGAAGATACGCTTGGGACAGTGGCCCACGAGTTTTTCCACGTTTGGAATGTGAAGCGTTTGCGCCCGCTCGAGCTTGGTCCGTGGGACTTTACGCGTCCCGCAAACACTCGCGGGCTTTGGGTCGCCGAAGGATTCACAAACTATTACGGCCATTTAATGATGCGTCGCGCTGGTATTTGGAACGATACACGTTTTGTCGCGCGGCAGTCTGAAACAATTGATCGGATCGAAAATGCACCAGGCAGTCGTCTCATGAGTGCGGAAGAATCGTCTTTGTCTGCGCCGTTCCTTGACGATGCACCTCATGCGCAGCTCACGAATCTGGGAAACACGTCGATTAGCTATTATCCGAAGGGCGAATTAATCGGAATGGTGTTGGATCTGATCGTCCGCGGACGCACAAAAGGGAAGTCGTCGCTCGACGACATTATGCGAGCGATGTATGAAGAGTTTTACCGCAAGAGTTCAAACAATAGCTATTACCTTCGCGGTCGAGGGTATACAACCGAGGACGTGCAGCGAGTTGCATCGCGAGTGGCAGGGTTCGATCTGTCTGATTTCTTTGACCGGTATGTTCGTAACACTGAGGTGCTTCCCTACGACGAAGCTCTGAGTTACGTCGGGTTAAAATTAGTCAGAAATCAAAAGGCACAGCCTTACAATGCCGGCCTAACGTTGGAATCTGATGAGGAAACAGGAGTGCGCATCTCGAGCGTCAGGAATGACTCGCCGGCGGAGTCTGCTGGTTTGGACGTAGGGGATGAGATTTTGGATGTTGCCGGCCGTAAAGTGACGCGAGACACATGGTTCGCGACTCTCGCGCGTTACAAACCCGGCGACGCCGTTCCGGTCACCGTGAAGCGCGATCGAAGGACTATCAGGACCAAGATAATCCTGGGCCAACCGGATCGATTTGAATACAAGATTGAATTCAAGGCTGACGCCACCGCTGAACAGAAGGCGTTAAGAGATGCGTGGCTCAAGTAGACGAGTATCCACAGATTACACAGATTAGCGCTAAAACAGTTAAGGTGAGGGCTAGGCTCTGGGGTTTTGATAGAGCAATAAGGCTCAACTCCCCTCCGTTTAAGTCTTAATCTGTGTAATCTGTGTAAGCTGTGGATAGGTTTTTCTCACGGCACGATCACTTCCAGCGAATCTGGGGCTATCTCGAATCTCATCGGCAACTTTCCGATAACCTCACCATCAACTTGCACAGCCGCATTACCAAAAGCTTTGACGGAACTCGTCTGCAGGAAACGCACGTCGGAACTGTTTTCCTTTAAGCCATGACTAAGCGCTTGTGATGCCAAATGGAGATAGCGCCAGCGACTCGTCGTTTGAATGATGCAGACTTCAAACTCCGCCCGGTCGAGACGCGCCCTTGGTGTAATCGCAAGGTCGCCGCCATAGCTTGCTGCGTTCCCGATCGCCACAAACGTCGCCTGATACTGTTGCTTGTCGATCTCAACGGTGAACACTGGCGGATTCCAGCGCGTGAGTTGACTCAAACCGGACAACCAGAACGCCGCCTTGCCAAATCGGCTTTTCAATGACGGCACAACTTCGGTGACAACTGCCGCATCAACCCCGATTCCCGCCATTAACAGAAAGTAACGACTGGTTTGCGACTGCTCATCGATCGCCACACCGAAATGAATCGTACGCGATCGACCGCGAGCGACTATATCCGTCGCTTGATCTTCATCTGCAGGCAGGCGAAGCTCGCGCGCAAGTACGTTTGCTGTACCGCGCGGGATGATGCCGAGTCGCGCTTTAGTGCCCGCCATGCCTTGAATTGCTTCGTTGATTGTTCCATCGCCGCCTGCGACAATCACGTCCGTGGTCCCATTTTGAGCCGCTCGCCCAGCTATCTCCGCAGCATGCCCTGGTCCAGACGTGTTTATGAGTTCAGTCTCGACGCCGAGTGAGCTCAGTCGATCTCTGATCTGTTCGATAGGTTTCCGCGCCCGCGCTGCGTAGCGGCCCGTACGTGGATTTGAAATCAGAATTGCCTTCCGATTAACCATTGAAGCTTTCGTCGTTGCGAAGCGAAGCGCCAGGACATTGTGGATTGCGAGTTTTAGATTGCCGATTGACATCATGAGCGATTATCAATTGGCAATCGGCGATCCACGATCTTAGGCTCGCTTGTCAGCCGCAGGGGGAACTGACGGCAATCCACAGCGAAGAGTCATAAGACAAATGTCAGATAAATCATCCAGCGTTGCGAGTCAAAAGACAACCGCATCAAAGCACGAACTAATTGTCTTGCTGAGTATCTACGTTGTTGGTTTTGTCCTGCTCGCAATCAATCCTCACGATCGGGCAGATTGGGCACTAGAAAACTTCTTTCCCGTTTCGCAGCTCATCGCGGTGATT